>JBBQVZ010000006.1:0-48471 GCA_038211015.1 Actinomycetota bacterium
CCTGGAACACCTGTACCCGCTCGCGATTCCCTTCCACCACCCGGACGTGCACCTTCACGGTGTCGCCTGGGCGGAACTCCGGGATATCCGAGCGCAGGTAAGACTGCTCGACGAGATCGGTCTTGTTCATGACGGCGGTTCACGAGTGTACCAGCGGGTCCCTTCACACCGATCGACGCGCCGCTCCTGAGGCGCTCAGGCTCGACCGGAGAGGCCCTGCGAGGCATGATGTGCCACTCGGCGGCCGACCCCGGCGCCGGAGGGAGGGACCTGGGTGGGGGCGATCATCTTCGCCGTCGTCGTCGCCATCATCGCGCTGGCGATCGGTCTCCAGTCGGCCGTGCACGGGCGCCGGGTGGCCCGCAGCCGCATCCGGGTGGACCTCGCCATCCGTGCGCGCCTCGACGCCCCCCACGGTCCGATGGACCTGCGACAGGTCCTCGACGAAGCGCTCGCTCGCGCCGGAGGTGACGGACCGGGCGGGAACCGAGATGTCTACGAACAGATCCTCGACCGAGTCGATCTCAGCCGGTTCCGGCCGACGCTGGCGTCCGACATCGAGGTCAAGCGGTTCGACCTCCGATCGGGCAACGACTACGTGATGGTCGCCAATCCGCGCGCCATGCTCTATTACCGGCTCGAACCATGGGAGGCGGATCTCCTCCCGATGATGGACGGCACGCGGACGGTCGGCGACATCGCGGTCGCCCGTCTGGAGGAGGACGGCGACCTCGACGCCTCGGGTGCGACCCAGTTGGTCCAGGTCCTCGAACTCGGTGGATTCCTCGAACCGGTGCCGGTTGGTTTCGAGAGGGGCGTCGCCCGAGCTCTGGATCCCCTGACCTCGGCTCAACGCAAGATCCGGATCTTCCTGAGGACGCTCTCGATCGAATGGATGGGTGCGGATCGATTCGTGCGTTGGTGGTACCGCAACCTGTTGCGGCCGTTCTTCCGGCCGGTGGGGGCGACGATAGCTGCTGTGATCGCTGTCGCTGGGCTCGTAGCGTTCGTCGAGATCCAGAACTCGGGGCGCTACACGCTCGGTTCGCGCTCTGCTCCCGCCGAGTCGCTCATCCTCTTAGGGCTCGGGTTCGTGCTGACGTTCTTCCACGAGCTTGGACACGCCGTCGCTATCATCCACTACGGCCGACGGGTGAAGAGCGCCGGATTCATGATCTATTTCGGTTCACCCGCGTTCTTCGTGGAAGCGTCCGACAGCTTGATGCTCGATCGCGGGCAGCGGATGCTGCAGTCGTTCGGAGGGCCGTTCGCCGAGCTCGTCCTCGCGGGACTTTCGACCCTCGTGCTGGCGCTGATGCCCGACGCGAGCTTCTCGGGTCTGCTCTACCGGTTCGCGCTGATCAACTATTTCGTCATCTTCCTGAACCTGATCCCGCTCCTGGAGCTCGACGGCTACTGGATCCTGACGGACCTCATCCAGGTGCCCGATCTGCGACCACGCTCCCTCCAGTTCCTGCAGCACGACCTCTGGCACAAACTGCGGGCGCGGGAGCGGTTCAGCAAGCAGGAGGTCGGGCTGGGTCTGTACGCGGTGATAGGGATCTCGTTCACGGTCCTCTCCTTCTACACCGCGTACTTCTTCTGGAACCGCATCTTCGGAGGACTCTTGTCCTCGCTGTGGAACGGGGGCGTCGGCTCGCGAGTGTTGCTTCTGGTCCTCGTCGTATTCCTGGCGGGACCTGCGATCCGCGGGCTGGTCCAGATGCTCCGCGCCGTCATTCGTCGCGTCCGCGGGTTGATGCGTGGGATCGTGTTCCGGGCCGAGTCTCGTTGGCGGGTCGAAGCCGCGGAGCTGATCGACTCGCTGCCAGCATTCGACGACCTGCCGGTCGAGATCCTCAACGACCTCGCTGGACGCGTGTCTCTGAAACGCGTGCGCGCCGGACAGCCGATCTTCCGCCAGGGCGACCGACCGACCGCGTTCTACGTGACGCGCAATGGTCGTATCGCCGTTGAAGAGGAGGATCACGAATCGGGAGATGTGCAGGTGCTCCGGATCATGGAGCGTGGCGAATCGTTCGGCGAGATGGGGCTGCTAGGATCGGCGCGGCGCACGGCGACGGTCCGCGCCGTCGATGACTCCGAGGTGTTCGAGGTCGACAAGGGGACGTTCGACCGTCTGCTCGCCGACTCGATCCATGCCCCGGAGTTCGCGCCGACGATGCAGGCAATGTCCGAGCTCAAGGACCTTCCACCGTTCGCGGGGCTGGGGACGACGAGCCTGGCTGAGCTGCTCGAGCACGGTCGATGGGCCTCGCTCCCTCCAGGCACGCCGCTCGTCACGCAAGGCGAGCCCTCGGATCTCTTCTATGTGATCCACTCCGGCCAGGCCACGGTCTCGAAGGACGGCCGGGAGGTTCGCACCTTGGGTCCCGGAGCGCATTTCGGCGAGATCGGGTTGCTCGCGTCTGCACCTCGGAGCGCCACGGTCACCACGCTGACGCCTATGCGCGCGTTCGCACTCGACCGAGAAGGCTTCGACAAGGTGGTTGCGGACGCGTTCAAGCGGGGCAGCCTGAAGCTGGCGACCGGTCGCACGTGGCACCATTGACGCCCGGTGTCAAAGTGGACGATCTAGGAGGCGAGTGAGCTTGGACTGTTGGCACTGTCGCCGCACCGCCGTGGGGATCTGTCGGTTCTGTGGACGGGGGGTCTGCGAGGACCACGCCAAGATGCAGCCGTTCATCCTGGAGCTGTTCAAGACCACCGAGGTGACCCGCTCGCTCGTCGTTGAGGACGCCCTGTTCTGCGGTGCCTGCAAACCGCGCCCCGAGCCCGTCGAGCTTCCGGAACTCGACAAGTGACGCACGTCACAAGGTTTAGTGTGACGATCGTCACACGATCCAGTGACGTCCGTCACCTCATCACCGTGGCGAAGGACACATCGAAGTCGGTGACCGGCAGCACAGCGTCCGGGTGCCACGCGCGACGATGATGCTGTGATCGACATGCGCCCAATGGGGGCTCGAGCAGAGGAGGAGCAGGATGGCGGAGAAGAGGATCCAGCCGAAGGCCGCGAAGACCGAGCAGACCAAGGGCTCGGCAGCCGCAGCCGGAGTTCAGAAGAAGTCGCTGAAGAAGGCCACCACCAAGAAGGTACATAAGAAGCTTCACGGTTAAGACCACGCAAGCGTTCAACGGGCCCGGTTCGCCGGGCCCGTTGCTTGTCCGGGTGCCGATGACGACCGTGGACTACGCTACTGGTCATGCCTCGGGGGGATGGAGACGCCGAGCAAGTCCGGAGCGCCATGGTCGCGACCCCGCTGCTGGATGGGGTTCCCAAAGCCGCGGTCGGGAGGCTCGCCGCGGCCGGTCGCGTACGTCAATTCCGCAAAGGCACGTACCTGTGTCATCAGGGCGACGCCGCGGACGAGATCTACTTCCTGGTGCATGGACGCGTCGAGATCAGCTCGATCTCGGTGACGGGGAGCCGCGTGCTCCACGCGACGGTGGACGTCCCACAGTTCGTGGGGGAACTCGGGGTCCTCGCCGAGATCGATCGAACCGCGAGCGTCCTCACGCTCGAGGACTCGAGGGTCTGGATCGTCTCCGCCGACGATTTCCTGGCCCTGTTGGCAAGCGAGCCATCCGCCGCTCGGAGCCTGTTGCGTGTCCTGGCACGGCAGGTACATTCGCACGAGGCGTTCGTGGACGATCTGCTCTTCCTCGACCTCAAGGGACGGGTGGCCAAGCGCCTCCTGCAGATGGCCACGCCGTCGCTCGACGACCTCCCCGACGACGGGCGGGCGATCCCGGCGGTCACGCATGCAGACCTCGCCAGCCTCTGCGGAGGAAGCCGTGAGAACGTCACGCGCGTGCTGTCCGAGTTCCAGCGCCGCGGGCTGGTGGAGCGGGACGGCAAGCGCTACGTCTTGAAGAAGGTCGACGGCCTGGCGAGGATCGCCGGCCTCTGACGGCTAGTCAGGCTCGCCGTTCTCCGGATCTAACAGGTCGGGACGGTTGTGCCGTGTCTTGTCGAGTGCGGCCGCCCGCCGCCACCGTTCGATCTCCGCATGGTTCCCGGAAAGGAGCACGTCGGGGACCGTCATGCCCCTGAACTCGCGTGGCCGCGTGTAGTGGGGGTGGTCCAAGATCCCTTCCTCGCCGAACGAGTCCCGTTCGTGTGACTCCTCCTTGCCGATCACGCCCGGAACCAGACGCGTCACGGCTTCGAGCAGGACCAGCGCGGGAAGCTCTCCGCCGGAGAGCACGTAGTCGCCGATGGAGATCTCCTCCGCGGGCAGGCCCTCGACGACCCGCTCGTCGATGCCCTCGTAGCGCCCGCAAACGAGCACGAGCCACGGTTCGCCCGCGAGCTCGCGGGCGAGCGCCTGATCGAATCGGCGGCCGGCAGGCGAGAGCACGATGGTCCGGCCTCGATCCGGGCCGAGGGACTCGACGGCTGAGAAGACAGGCTCGGCCTTCATCACCATCCCGGGACCGCCGCCGAACGGTTCGTCGTCCACCTGACGATGCGGGTCCCTCGCCTGATCGCGGATGTCGTGGAGCCGAACGTCAAGGACGCCGGCCGTCATCGCGCGCCCGAGCAGGCTCTCTCGGAGTGGGCTCTCGAAGATCGCCGGGAAGAGGGTGAAGATGTCGATCCGCACGCACGGAGGCTAGCGCGCCCGCGGGTTCCCACGCGCAAGGGACCCTCGCG
The DNA here is from genome assembly GCA_038211015.1 of Actinomycetota bacterium. GTDB lineage: Bacteria > Actinomycetota > UBA4738 > UBA4738 > HRBIN12 > JBBQVZ01. Next base: position 4,682 of record JBBQVZ010000006.1, read on the forward strand.
GGTCCCTTGGGATGGTGCCTCGAGCGGTCCGTCAGACCAACGGGATCCCGACCGTGGACGAGGTCGGCGTGGCCTTCCGCCGACGCCCGACGACCGCCGCGAGGAGACCGCTGCCCACCTGGCGAACGACGGCAGTCCGGCCGCGATCGTGAGCCGCGCGGATCGACTTCGAGATCCGATCGCGATCCGCCGCGCGGATCCGATCCTCGATCTGGTACTTCGCCATCTCTCCCGTCAGCATCTCCGCCACCTCCGTGGGGTCCGATGGGTCGACGGTACGCCGGCGGGTCCGAGCAGCCGACGACCGCCGGCACGATCCGACGGTGCCGTCGATCAACCGATCGATGTGCCGGACGTCACGCCGACGAGCGCGGGTCGTCTGGAGCCGTGAGGCCCGGGATGTCCCGGACGAGCACGCGGCCGGCCTCGACGTCGACGTCGACGATCACCTCGCGGATGGCCGGGACCATGATCTCCGCCCCCGTCTCGTCCATGGTGACCCACAGGTCGTTCGCAGGGTTGGCGACAACGTCGGTGATGGGGCCGAGCGTCCGTCCGGATTCGGTCACCACCACGCATCCCTCCAGCTGATGCGGCCAGAACTCGCCTTCGGGAAGCTCGGGCAGGAAGGACCGGGGAACGACGAGCGTCAGTCCGCGGAGCGCTTCGGCGGCGTTGCGATCTGCCACGCCCTCGAACGCCACCAGCATCCGCCCGCCGTTCGGTCGAGACGCGCGGACGCGCACCTCACGACCGTCTTCGAAGAACATCGAGGAGCCCGGTTCGAAGCGCTCGGGGTTGTCGGAGAAGACGAGCACCACGACCTCTCCGTGCAGGCCGTGCGCCTTGGTCACCTTGCCGACGAGGACGGTCGGCTCGGACACCTCAGTCGGCGATGTCGACGTGGACCGACACACCCTGGCGGGTGGCAGCCGCGCGCACCACGGAACGGATCGCCTTCGCCGTGCGCCCGCCTCGGCCGATCACCTTGCCCATGTCATCGGGCGCGACTCGGACCGTGAGCAGCGTGCCCCGTTGGTCCTGGGACTCGGTGACCGACACGGAGTCGGGATCGTCGACGAGCTCGCGCGCCAGGAACTCCACGAGCTCCCTCACGCTTCGGTCGTCTCCTCCTCGGCGGGAGCGTCGGCGGCCTCGTCGACAGGCGCGGCGGCCTCGACGGCGGAGGCTCCCTCCTCGTCGGCGACGACGGTCTCTTCGGCGGGAGCTGCCTCCTCGACCTCGGTCGCGACGACGGCTTCCACGGGAGCCGCTTCCTCGATCGCAGCGTCCTCCTCGGCCGAAGCTGCTTCCTCGGCCGGAGCCGCTTCCTCGACAGGTGCCACTGCCTCGACAGGCGCCGGCGGTGCCTCGGCCTCCGCGGCAGCCTTGGCGGCGGCCTTCTTCGAGAGCTTGCCGGCCGTCGGCTTCTCGGTCCGGGTGCGAACCAGGTCGGCGGCGGAGGGGCGTTCCTCGACGAACCGGTCCCAGATGCCGATCTTCACCATGAGGTTCCGCACCTGGCTGCTCGGCTGGGCGCCGACGCGAAGCCAGTGCAGGGCACGCTCCTCGTCGATCTCGATCAACGAGGGGTCCTCGAGCGGGTGGTACTTCCCGATGTTCTCGATGAAGCGGCCGTCACGGGGAGCCCGCTGATCCGCCACCACGACGCGGTAGAACGGCCGCTTCTTCGCGCCCATCCGTCGCAGCCTGATCCTCGTCGCCATGTCGTCATTCCCTCTCTATCGCTTCTTGTTGTCACTTCTTCTTTGGGGAGCTCCGGTTGGCATCTTCATCATGCCGGGCATCCGCTTGCCACCCATCATGGTCCGCATCATCTTGCGAGCGCCGTCGAAGTCCTTGAGCAACCCGTTGACGTCGCTGGTCGTGGAACCCGAGCCATTGGCGATCCGCAGGCGTCGGGACCCATGGATGATAGCGGGATTCCGTCGCTCCTCCGGGGTCATGGACAGGATGATGGCTTCGGCACGCCGCATCTCACCGTCGTCCACCTGGTTCGCCAACTCCTTCATGGCGTCCCGCCCTCCAGGAACACCCGGGAGCATCTTCAGCAGATCCTGGATCGGCCCGAGCTTCCGCATCTCGCGGAGCTGGGTCAAGAAGTCGTCCAGCGTGAACTGCCCCTTCAGCATCTGCTCGGCCGATGCCCGGGCGGCATCGGCGTCCATGGACTCCTGCGCCTTGTCGATGAGCGTGAGCACGTCGCCCATGCCCAGGATGCGTCCTGCCATGCGATCGGGATAGAACGGCTCGAGGTCCGCCGGCTTCTCCCCCGTCCCGACGAAGTACACGGGCCGGCCCGTCACCGCCGTGATGGAGAGCGCCGCGCCGCCCCGCGCATCGCCGTCGAGCTTGGACAGCACGAACCCGGTCGTGTCGACCTCGCGCATGAACGCCCGCGCCTGCACCACCGCGTCCTGACCGGTCATCGCGTCGCACACCATCAACACGTGCTGCGGCTTCGTGACGTCGCGGATGCGCCGGGCCTGCTTCATCATGTCGGCGTCCACGTGGAGCCGGCCCGCGGTATCGATGATGACCACGTCGGCCTGCTGGCGTTCCGCCTCCTTCAGGCTCGCCTTCGCGACCTTGACCGGGTCACGGCCCTCGGAGAACACCGGAACGCCGATCTCACGGCCGAGCGTCCGCAGCTGCTCGACGGCGGCGGGGCGCTCGAGATCGGCGGCGACCAGCAGCGGCCGACGGCCCTTGCCCTTGAGCAACAGGGCCAACTTGGCGCAGGCGGTCGTCTTGCCGGAGCCTTGCACGCCGGCCATCATCACGACCGCCGGACGAGCAGGGGCGAGCACGAACGGACGATGTTCGCCGCCGAGGGTGACCGTGAGCTCCTCGTTCACGACCTTCACGATCTGCTGACCCGGCGTGAGGCTCTTCATGATCTCCTCAGAGAGGGCACGTTCCCGTACACGCGAAAGGAGGTCGTCGGCGACGTCGGCCGAGACATCTGCCTCGAGAAGGGCCGTGCGCATCTCGCCCAGGGCGTTGTCCACCTGCTTCGGATGGAGCTTGCCTCGTGAGCGGAGCTTCTTGAAGACGCCGTTCAGGCGGTCAGTTAACGTGTCGAACATGAGTACGTAGGGCGGAGCGGTGGGCCGGGCGGTACCGCTCGCGCCGTCGATTCTAGCCGCCCTCGGGGATGAGACGCCGATGAGGCGAGATCTCGAGCAGGCGAAGCGACTGGAGCTTGGCCTCGTCAAGGTCCGTTGGCTCCTCTTCGCTTACGCCCTCGTGCAAACCCTGGTCGAACGTGTCGACCCGAACGCCCCGTCGTACGCGTTCGAGTTGGGTTTGGTCCTCACGGTGGGGATGCTGCTCAGCAACCTCTTCTTCACCCAGTTCGTGCAGCAGGCGAGGCGGCTGTCGGACGTGCGCTGGGTCGGCGCCGTGGCGTTCCTCCTGGACACCGTCGTCATCTTGGAATGGGTCTGGGTCGCGGCGGCCAAGCCGTCCGACCCGGCGTGGGTGATGGCCTACCTCCTTCCGATCGAAGGCGCGATCCGCTACGGGATCCTGGGCGCGTTCGCCCCGCTCCCGATCCTTCTCGTCTCCGAGATCGCGCGAGAGATGTACCTGTCGGAGGAGTTCCCGAGCTATCACTTCGTCGGCCCGGCGGTCGCGTTCCGCGTGGGGATGGCTGCGGTCATCGCTTTGGTCGCGGGCGTGTTCGCGAGCTCCCTTCGCAAGGAATCCGAACACGCCACCGATCGCACCCTGGCGGCCGAGGACGCGGCCGAACGTGCCGAGGAGGCCGCACGAGGAGAAGCGGAGGCCCGGCGTGACCTGTCGGCGTTCCACACGGCGATCCTTGCCGGCGTCGCCTCGGAGGATCCGGCCCAGGGCATCCAGGAGATCGCGGAAGCGGTCGGACGAGAGATGGAGTGCGACTCGCTGGGGGTGCTCCTGCTCGAGATCGGCGAAGGAGGCGTGGAAGAGCTGGTGGCTGCGGGCGTCTACGGCGACCCCGGCTACCGCCGGGGCACCCACTTCATCGCGGGGAGCGAGCCCTTCGCCTCCGGACCCGAGCTGGCGCGGCCGAGCCTACGGCAGGATCCCGCGGAAGCGGTCGTGCCGCTGCGAGCCGGCGACGCGGTAATCGGGATCCTCCATGAGCGTGGGAACGAGCCGGGCTCGATCGACCGAGAGCGGCTGTTGCAGGTCGGACGCCTCGCGGACCAGGTCTCGTTGGTCGTCCAGGCCGCGCGGCTGCGGGCCCGTCAGGAGGAGATGCTCGTCCGGCTCAGAGAGCTCGACGAGCTCAAATCCGACTTCGTCGCGATCACGAGCCACGAGCTTCGCACGCCCCTGACCGCCGTTCGCGGGTTCGTGGACGCGCTGCGGCGGCGCCACGCGGAGCTCTCGGTCGAGGAGGTGCAGGAGTACCTCATGATCATCCACGTCCAGACCGACCGATTGATCCGACTGGTCGAAGACCTCCTGCTCATCTCGAGGATCGAGGCGGGCAAGCTCACGTTCATGCCTCACCCCGTGAACACGGACCACCTGCTGCTCGAGGCGTGTCAGGGCCTCGGGGAGCTCGGCGCACGCGTGGAGACCCTCGCGAAGCCGAGCGCGCCGACAAAGCTCATCGTGGACGGGCAGCGATTGATCCAGGTCCTCACGAATCTGCTGATGAACGCCATCAAGTTCTCGCCGCCGGCCAGCATGGTCCAACTGCAGGTGGATTCTCGCTCCGAGGGCACGGTCACGTTCGCCGTACACGATGAAGGACCGGGCGTGTCGCCGGAGGAACGCGAGGTGATCTTCGATCGCTTCCATCAGACCGAGTCGTCGGCAGCCCATTCGGAGGGCGCCGGCCTGGGGCTCTACATCGCGAGGCAGCTGGCGGAGGCGATGGGCGGCTGGATAGACCTGGAGTCGGTGCCCGGCGATGGGGCCACGTTCACCGTCACGATCCCGACGGCCCGGAACCTCGAAGTACCCGCTCCACTGTCCGGAGCAGGGCGAGCGGGCTGAACGGCTTCGTGATGTAGCCGTCCGCGCCTTGCGAAAGGGCTTTGAGCCGTCCCTCTTCGCCCGTCGCCGTGACGACGACCACCAACACCTCGGCCGTAGCAGGATCGGCCTTCAGCGTTTCGAGCACCTCGGCCCCCGGGACGACGGGGATGTTGAGGTCCAGAAGCACCACGTCCGGGGCGTGATCACGCACCATCGCGATACCGGCCTCGCCGTCGAAGGCCTCCTCCACCTGGTGCCCGTCTTCCTCGAGGACCAGGCGCATCGCGTCCCGCATCGTCGGATGGTCCTCGACGATCAGGATGCTCGCCATCGTCTAGCTCCTCAGCAATCCGTCGGCGAACGCCTCGGCCCGGAACGGTCGGAGATCGTCGGCCCCCTCGCCCACCCCGACGAACCTGATGGGAACGCCCAACTCTTCTCGCACCCCGAGGACGACACCACCCTTCGCGGATCCATCCATCTTCGTCAGGACGACCCCCGTCAGCTCGACCGAGTCGGTGAACGCTCGCGCCTGCGAGATGCCGTTCTGTCCGGTGGTCGCGTCGAGTATCAACAACGTCTCATCGACCTCTGCACCGGCCTTCTCGATCACACGCTTCACCTTGGCGAGCTCGTCCATCAGTGGCGCCTTCGTATGGAGCCGCCCGGCCGTGTCCACGATCAGCACGTCCGACCCGCGAGCCGTCGCGGACGTCACCGCGTCGAACGCGACCGCTCCGGGGTCGGCGCCCCGCTGCTGGGTAACGATGTGCGCGCCAGCTCGCTGTGCCCAGACCTCGAGCTGCTCGCCAGCCGCGGCTCGGAACGTGTCGCTCGCGGCAAGACTCACCGAATGCCCCTGCCTCGCAAGGTATCTCGCGAGCTTGCCGATGGTAGTCGTCTTACCCGATCCGTTCACACCCACCACGAGGATCACCGCGAGCCGGTCGTTCGCCAGGTGGAGCTCTTCGTCCGACCCAAGAACCGCCATGACCTCTTGCCGCAGCACGCCCGCGGGGTCGGTGCCGGGCTGGAATCCGCTGCGGACCCGCTGCACGAGGTCCGCGGCGCCGCGAGGCCCCACATCCGCCTTGATCAAGAGCTCCTCCAACCCCGACCACGTGACCTCGGATACCCCGCTCCCGAAGAGCGCCCGGACCCGGGGCCCGAGCCCTCCCACCGTGACCTCGGCGGCGAGATCGGAGGGAGCAGCGTTCGGATCGCTATCGAGGTCCGCGCCTTCATCGGAGCGGAAGACAGCGCGCCGTCGGCGGATCACGACGAAACCTGAGACGACGCAGAGGAACGCGAGACCGACGAATATCAAGGTTGGGAGCACGGACCCAGGCTAGTGGACCGGTTCGCTCTCCGGCATGCTCTCTGGCAACTGGAGCGCATCGGGCTCTTCGTCCGCCGATGTCTGGCTCACATCGACCGACGCCTCCGCCCGCTCGCGCTCGGCTTCGAGGCGAGCGCGTTCCTCGTGGGCGTTGCGCGGCTCTTCCATCTGCTGGCACACGACCTTGGTGGTGCCGTCCCTCGACAGGGAGACGCCGTACATCATGCTGGCGATCTCCATGGTGCGCTTCTGGTGCGTCACGATCAGCACTTGGGAATCGTTCGCGAATCCGTCGATCAGGCGGAGGAACCGATGCAGGTTCACGTCGTCGAGCGCCGGCTCCACCTCGTCCATGAGGTAGAAGGGGCTCGGCCTCGCCGTGAAGATCGCGAAGAGGAACGCCAACGCGGTGAGCGAACGTTCGCCGCCGGACAGCAACGAGATGCGCTTCACGCGCTTGCGGCCCGGGCTGGCCTCGATCTCGATACCACTCGACAAGGGTTGCGCGGGATCGGTCAGGACGAGTCGCCCGGAACCTCCGGGGAACAGCTCTCCGATCAGCCGTTCGAACTCGTGTGCGACGTCTCGGTAGGCCGCGTCGAACGTCTCCGAGATCTCCTGGTCGACCTTGGCGATCACCTCGAGCAGGTCGCGCCGAGCCTTACGGATGTCGTCGAGCTCGCGCGCCATGAAGTCGTGTCGCTCTTGCACCGCTTCGAACTCGCCCGTGGCGAGCAGGTTGACCCGGCCGATCAGGCCCAGCCGGCGCTGCACCAACTCCGACTTCTTCTCCAGGGACTCCACCGAGTCGTCCTCGGACAGCTCGGTGAGGGCTTCCTCTGGCTCCCGCATGTGCCCTTCTCGCAGCAGGCGTTCGGCGTCGGCGATGCGGCGCTCGACGTCGCCGCGGAGCCGGTCCTCGTCCTCGTACGTCTCGCGGAGACGGTCCAGCTCGGTGGAGGCCTCGCGCCACGCTCGGTTGACCTCGGCCTCTTCATGCGCGACCGCGCGCTCTGCCTCCGCCGCCGTGTCGCGGGCGTTTGACGCAGCCAGAGCGGCGTCGTCGGCCCTCAACATCGCCTGCTCCGACCGGCTCCGGTCCCCCTCGGCGGCTTCGAGCTCGACCCGCAGCTGGATCGGATCGTGCGCGGCAAGTGCATCGCGCTCGGAGCGCAGCTCGAGGATGCGAACATCGAGCGACGATCGGTCGCGACGATGCGTCTCCACCGCCACGCGGGCGGACACCGGTTGCTGTGGCGTGCGAGGAAGCTCAGGCATCCGATCCGGCAGCGGCTCGGCCTCTCCCAGGCGATCGCGCCAGACGGCCATGCCGTCGTCGAGCGCCGCGACTCGCTGCCGGAGGATCTCCTCCTCCTTGCGCAGACCTGCCAGCTCCGCCGCAAGCACAGAGAGGCGTTCGGCGGCCGACGTGATGTCGGCATCCGCCGCGTCCACCTGCTCCTGGAGGAACATCACCTCGGCCCCGATCTCGTCCAGCCGTGCCCGCTTCGGCTTGAGACCGTTGCGGGTCGCCGCCAGATCGTGGTCCAGGACCTTGAGCTCCGCACGGATCTCCCGGGCTCGTGCGTCGGCCTCCTTCGCCGTGTGGATCACAGCGGGACCGATCAGGACGCCCTCCGGGGTGACGAACGAGGCGACCGGATGCGCGGTCTGCTTCTCCACCGCCTCCTCCACGCTCGCGACCAGATACACGTCGCGGAGCACCGTGCTCGCGATGCCACGCGCGGCCGGCTCAGCCTCGACGACCGAGAGCAACGCACGCTCTCCTCGGAGACCGAGCGCCACCGGGCCTCCTTTCGCGATCGCGAAGATGGCGCCGTCCCCCTCGGGAGCGTCGGCGATCGCTCGATCCCCGTCGTCGTAGACCACCGCGTCCGCGAGCGGGCCCAGCGCCGCCACGAGCGCTCGCTCCAGCCCCGGCTCGACGCTCACCAGATCGCGGAGCAGACCGATCGCGCGTCCCGAGTGCGATCCGAGGAAGCGCGAGCCTGCGGTCTCCTCGATGTCGCGCCGCCGCGCCTCCAGGAGGTCGATCCGCGCCTGGTGGCGGCGCTCGACGTCCTCCAGCTCCTCGATCTTCTCCGTCAGCGCGCGCCGCTCCTGCTCCAGCTGGATGCGCCTGTCGGCGAGCGGAGAGGTCTGCCCGTCCACACGCTCGATGTCGGCCTCCAGGGCCTCCCGCTCCTGTTCCAGGGTCCGTATGCGGGCCGCGACATCCCCCAGACCTTCGTCCAACCGTTCCCGTTCGCGCTCGGACGACGAGAGGCTGCGGCGAAGTGCGTCCATCTCGGCGCGTCGCCCGGCGGCCTCCTCGCCCATCCGGCGGCGCACGTCCTCGACCTCCCGGCGGTGCTCCTCGGCCGCCCGGAACTCGTGCTCCGCCCGATCCAGCTCGTGCTCGCCTGCCTCGAGCTCGGTGATGACGCGAGCGAGGTCCTGTTCGGCCCGGGCCAGCTCACGGTCGACCCCATCCAGTCGCGCGGTTCTCGAAGCCTCCGCGGCAAGGCTTTCGCGTGCGGTCGACTCTCGGTCCACCGCTGCACGGAACGCCTGATCCGCGTCGGTGCGTTCGGCTTGCGCCGCGCGGAACGCCTGCTCGGCGTGGGCGAGCCCGCGCGCGGCGGCAGCACGGTGGCCGGCCGCCTGCAGCACCTGCCCGTCGAGGCCGTCGAGCAGCTCCCGAGCGGCCTGACGTTCTTCCAGGCCTCTGTCCCATCCGTCCTTGCGCCGGTCCTTCTCACGCATCAGCGCCCGCAGACGAGCGGCCGCCAGCTTGCGGGAGAGCTCCTCAGCCTGCTCGGTGAGCGTCTCGTGCTTCTTGGCCATCTCGGCCTGCTGCTGGAGGGGTTTCAGCTGCCTGCGGAGCTCCGCAAGCACGTCCTGCAAGCGCAGGAGATCCTGGTCGAGCCCCGAGAGCTTGCGCTCGGCGCGCTCTTTGCGCCGACGGTGCTTCGCGATGCCGGCGGCCTCCTCGATGTACTTGCGCCGTTCCTCCGGGCGCGCGAGCAGGACCTCCTCCAGCTGGCCCTGACCCACCACGGTGTGGAGGGCCCGGCCGATGCCGGTCTCGGAGAGGAGCTCCTGGACGTCCAGCAGGCGCACGACCTGGCCGTTGACCCGGTACTCGCTCTCCCCGCTGCGGAAGATCGTGCGGCTGACCTCGATCTCCGACATCGGCACGGCGATCTTGCCCGCCGAGTTGTCGATGACGAGCTTCACCTCGGCCATGCCGAGCGCGGGACGGGAGGGCGTTCCGGCGAAGATGACGTCGGCCATGTGACCGCCGCGGAGCGCCCGAGCGCCCTGCTCGCCGAGCGCCCAACTGATCGCGTCCACCAGGTTCGACTTGCCCGAACCGTTGGGACCGACGATCACGCTGACGCCCGGGATGAACTCCAGGACAGTCTTGTCCGCGAACGACTTGAAGCCGCGGATCTGGATCTGACGCAGAAACATTCGGCGCGATGCTAACAGTGGCCTCCAGGCGAACCCGGGAGGTCGGAGGAGTTTCCTAGCCCGAGACCCGGAAACCCGACTCCCCTACGGGTGGCTCCTCGCGCAGGTCCACCGACTCCACATGAGCATGGGGCGTCCCCTGCCGGCACCAGCGCACCATCGATTCGACGCCGGACTCCGGCCCCTCGAAGACCGCCTCCACCCGTCCGTCGGGCGCGTTGCGGATCCATCCCGAAACGCCGAGGACGCGAGCCTGCTCCGCGCATCCCGCCCGGAAGAACACCCCCTGGACACGGCCCGCGACGAACAGATGGACGCGTCGCATCGCTTCAGTCTGCCCCAGTCGGACGGTAGGCTGCTTGTCGTGAAGACGTACGACGATCGGACCGCGCTCCTGGTGGTCGATATCCAGAACGATTTCGCCGATCCTGCGGGAACGCTCGCGGTTGACGGGGGCGAGATCATCGTGCCGCGCGTGAACCAAGAGATCCTCGAGGCGAAGGGTGCGGGCGCGCTCGTGGTCTACACGCAGGATTGGCACCCACCCAGCACGCCGCACTTCTTCAAGGACGGCGGGATCTGGCCGGAGCATTGCGTGCAGGGGACCTGGGGAGCCGAGTTCCACCCGGACCTGCGCGTCGAGGGCGAGGTCATCCGCAAGGGCGGAGACGGACACGATGGCTACTCGGGCTTCAGTGTTCGCGACCCCGAGAGCGGGGAGACGTCGCCCACTATGCTCGAGGGGCTGCTTCGCGATCGCCAGATCGAGCGATTGGCGATCTGTGGCCTGGCGACGGACTATTGCGTCGTCGAGACCGTGCTCGATGCCCGCACGCTCGGGTTCTCGGTCGAGGTCGTGGAGGACGCGATCCGCGCCGTCGATCTTGATCCCGGTGACGGCGATCGAGCCATCGCGCGGATGCGGAACGCCGGCGCCGAGTTCGTCTAGGTCCCCTTCACGGCCGTCAGCTTTGGCATTGCGGGCAGAAGTACGCGCTCCGCCCGGCGATCTTGACGCTCTGGATCGGCGTCCGGCACCGCCTGCAAGGCAGACCCTCCCGGCCGTAGACCTTGAGCTCGCCGGCGTACTCCCCGGGTTTGCCGAACAGGTCGACGTACGCCTCATCGTCGAGCGTGGTGCCGCGCGCCTTGATCGCCTCTTGCAGCGTCTCCTGGATCGCGCGATAGAGGCGCCGCACCTCCTGCGAGGACAGGGTGTCGGACAGACGGTCGAACCGGATCCCTGCTGCGAACAAGACTTCATCGGAGTAGATGTTGCCCAAACCCGCGATGAACTTCTGATCCATCAGGAGCTGCTTCATCTTCGCGGCGCGTTCGGCCAACAGGTACTGGAACGTCGGCCACGTGAAGACCTGATCGAGCGGATCGATCGCGAGGTGCTGCAGCTCCTTGATCTTGCCGACCTCGTCCGACGTGGAGACGAACATCTCCCCGAACGTCCGCGGGTCGATGTATCGGAGGTCGCCACCCTGCTGGAACGTGAGGACCACATGCGTGTGGGGAGGCATGGCCACTCGCCCCGTACCCCGCTGGAACTGCCCGCTCATGCCGAAATGCGTGACCAACACGTCGCCGGAATCGAGCGGCATCACGAGGTACTTGCCACGACGTTCGACCTTGGTGATCTTGCGGCCTTCCAGGCGCGACGTGAAGTCCTTGCGCTTGGGGTGGCGGCGGATGACGCGCATCGCGTTCTTGGACGGCTTGACCTCCGCCGTCTTGATCCGACGACCGATGACGTCCTTCTCCAGGTCACGGCGCATCACCTCGACCTCGGGTAGCTCCACTCGTCCCCCTCTACGAACCGGCTCTTGCCGAGCGATCGGCGATGCGGGATTGCGCCTCCCGGGCCGCCTGCTGCTCGGCTTCCTTCTTCGAGCGCCCGGTGCCGGTGCCGAGCTCCTCGCCGGCCACATAGACCGTGGCCGTGAACTCCTTCGCGTGATCGGGCCCGCGCTCCTCGATCCGGTACTCCGGCATCGAACGGAGCTCCTGCGACGACAGCTCCTGCAGGATCGTCTTGTAGTCGCGGCGCTTCCCCTTGCCACTCATGTACTCCTCCATGAGCGGGCGGAAGAGCCGCTCGATCAGCTCTCGCGAGACAACGGGGCCCCGGTCCAGGTAGATCGCCCCGAACACCGCCTCCAGCGCGTCCGCGAGGATGCTGGACTTGTCGCGACCACCCGAGAGCTCCTCGCCCTTGCCCAGGAGCACGATGTCCCCCAGGCCGATGGAACGGGCCACGTCGGCGAGCGCGACCATGTTGACGATCGCCGCGCGGAGCTTGGCGAGCGCGCCCTCGGGGAGGTCGGGATAGGAGGCGTACGCCATGTCCGTGACCACCAGGCCGAGGACGGAATCGCCCAAGAACTCCAGGCGCTCGTTCGTGATCTCGGTGCCGTGCTCGAACGCGTAGGACCGGTGCGTGAGCGCGGCCGTGCGGAGCGCGGCGTCGTGGAACGGCACGCCGAGGGCGCGGTCCAGGGACTCGAGCGACACCTCGACGGGGATGGAGCTCACGCCGTTACTCGACCTCGATGGCCTGACGGCCGGCGTAGTAGCCGCAGTTGCCGCACACGCGGTGGGGCAGCTTGGGCTGGTGGCACTGGGGGCACTCCGAGTACGGCGGCGCCGAGCTCTTCCAGTTCGCCTCGCGCTTGGCGCTCCGCGCCTTGCTCTGTTTCTTTTTCGGGACGGCCATGTGGTCCTTCCTTCCTCAGGTCTTGATCGGGGTCACGAGATCCGGTCCTCGAGCTCTTGGAGCGCGAGCTCGAGTCCGGCCCATCGTGGGTCGACATCAGGATGATCGCCGGGGCATTCATCGAGGTTGCGGTCGCCGCCGCACACGCTGCACAGGCCCTGACAATCGGGGCTGTGGAGCGGCGAGAACGGCAGCTCCAGGCCGAGCGCGTCGCGAACCATCTGCTCGGGGTCGAGCCACCCTTCGGGGTCGAGTGGGTAGACGTCCTCGTCGTCGGACTCCGGCGCGGTCGAGAACAGCTCGTGCACGTCGACGCGAACCGGCTGCTCGAAGTCCTTCAAGCAGCGAGCGCAGCGCAGCGCGAACGTCCCGTCGAGGTGCCCGGTGACGAGGATGCCCTCGACCACCGACTCCAGCAGCAGATCGCCCTCGACGAGCTCATCGATCTTGAGGGTCGCGACCTCTGTGCCGAGGCCTTCGAGCGTCCCGCCCACACGCGCGAGCCGTGAGGTCCCCGGGTGCCCGACCAGGGCGCGCACGTCCATCGGCTCGATCATCACCGGTCCTCCTCCGCGTCGAAGAGCTGCGCCTCCGGGTCGCTGCCGAACTCCTGCTCGGCGGCCGTGGTCGGCGCGCGGAGACGATCGCGACCGACCTCCACCTGGTCGAGCGTCTTCGCGAGTGCACGCGACGTCGTCTGGGATTCCTCCAGGATCCGCCGCAGCGCGATCTCGAACTGCGCGAGCTTGGCATCGACGTACCGCTCGGCCTCGGCCCGAGCGTCGAGCGCCTGCTGCTCGGCCTCCCCGACGATCCGGTCCGCCTCCTCCTCCGCCCGGTGGACGATCTCTTCCTTACGCGCCATCCGCAGCTGGTCCTCCCGCGCCTGCTCGACGATGCGTTCGGCGTCCTGGCGCGCCTTCCCCAGGAGCTCCTCGCGGTCCTTCACGATCCAGCGCGCCTGCTTGATCTCCTCGGGCAAGGACTCCTGCATCTCCTTGAGCATGTCCAGGACCTCGTCCCGGTTGAGCAGTGCCGACGAGGACAGCGGCATCGACTTGGCCTCGCGCACCATCTCCTCGAGCTGCTGGAGTCGCCCGGCGAGGTCCATCAGCCCTCCTCGCCCAGGCGGTCGATCAGGCGCTTGCGGACATGGTCGGGCACCAGGCCCTCGACGTCGCCGCCGAAGCGCGCAACCTCCTTCACAAGGGATGACGACAAGAACGACCATCTCGGGTTCGTGGGCATGAACAGCGTCTCGACGGCGCCCAGGCGGAGGTTCATCTGCGCCATCTGGATCTCGTACTCGTAGTCCGACACCGCTCTCAGGCCCTTCACGATCGTCGTGGCACCCTGCACCTTCGCGAACTCGACAAGCAGCCCCGAGAACGGGCGCACGGAGACGTTCGGCATGCCCGAACAGGCTTCCTCCAGCATGGAGACACGCTCGTCGACGGCGAAGACCGGCTGCTTGGAGGGATTCTCCAAGACGCCCACGACCACGACGTCGAAGGTCGCGCTGGTGCGACCGATGATGTCGAGGTGGCCGTTCGTCACCGGGTCGAAAGTCCCCGGACAGAGGGCGGTCAAGCCCATGAAACCTCCCGGTACAAGAAGACGAGGCTATCGCCGTAGCGGAGCTGCCTCGCGACGACCCAGTGTATCGGAATGACAGGCGTGGAACTCTTGACACCCCTCGTCAGGACCACCGTCCAACGCTGGTCGGACAGCCACTCGGGCCCGATCCCACTGAGCACTCCCTCGAGATCGGGGACGGCCACGTCGTACGGCGGATCGAGCAGGACCAGGTCGAACGGGCCGGTCTTCGGCGGGGCCTCGGCCACGAACGCGACGGCGTCCCGGGTCACGACGGTGGCCCGGTCGGCCAGCCGCGTTCGATCCAGGTTGTCGTGGATCGCCGCCGAGGCCTCGTACGCACGATCCACGAAGACGACGTGCTCGGCGCCCCGCGAGAGCGCCTCGATCCCCATCGCCCCGGTGCCGGCGTAGAGATCCAGCACTCGAGCGTTCGGCACTTCGAGGGCCAGGCTCGAGAACAGGCCCTCGCGCGCACGATCGGACACCGGACGGACGCCGGGTGGAACCGGGCCGAGCCGCATCCCCTTCGCGCTCCCGGCGATCACCCGCATGCCCGGAGACTACGCCCGGCGGTTCGGCTCGCAGCGGAAGCGATGCGGTGGGCGGCTCCTAGGAGCGGAACAACCAGTCGATCGACGATTCGAACCGCGAACGGAGCTCCCGGAGCAGCGACGGGTGGGCCTCGAGGTGCGGGTCGTCATCGATCAACGCGAACGCTCGAACGCGTGCCCGACGAACGAGCTCGAGGTCGTCGGCGAGGCGCGCCAGCTTGAGATCGGGCATCCCGGATTGCTTCGTGTCGAACAGCGTGCCCTCACCACGCAGGCGCAGGTCCTCGTCGGCGAGCTCGAACCCGTCGGTGGTGCGCACCATGGCGTCGATGCGGGCGCGCGCTTCCTCGTTCTCCGCGTCCGACTCGTCGAACAGGATGCAGTGGCTCCGGTGCGCTCCGCGGCCGATCCGGCCGCGGAGCTGATGCAGTTGGGCCAGGCCGAACCGCTCGGCGTTCTCCACGAGCATCACGGTCGCGTTCGGGATGTCGACGCCGACCTCGATCACCGTCGTCGAGATGAGCAGATCGGTCTCCGCTCCACGGAACCGGTCCATCACCGACTCCTTGTCCTTGGGCCGCATGCGCCCGTGCAGCAGATCCACGCGGAGGTCCGGGAACACCTCGGTCGCCAGTCGCTCGGCCTCGGCCTCGGCCGCCTTCACCTGCGAGCGGTTCCCCTCGTCGATCGCCGCGCAAACCACGAAGGCCTGCCGGCCGGCGCCCACCTCCGCGCGCACCAGGTCGTAGGCGCGCTCGCGGTCATCCGGCGTCCGAACCGCCTTGGTCTCGACGGGTTGACGACCCTTCGGCATCTCGTCGAGCACGATCACATCGAGATCGCCGTAGTACGTCAACGCCAGGGTCCGCGGGATCGGGGTCGCGGTCATGATCAGGACGTCGGGCTCGACCCCCTTGCCCTTCAGGGCCATCCGCTGGTGCAGGCCGAACCGATGCTGCTCGTCGACGACCGCGAGGGACAGGTCGTGGAACGAAACGCCTTCCTGCACCAACGCGTGGGTCCCGATCGTCAGGTCGACCGCGCCGTCGGCGATCCCTTCCACGATGCGCGCGCGATCCTTCCCGGTGACCGCCCCCGTCAAGAGCGCGAACGTGACCGATGCCTCGGGGGAGCTCGCCGGCTCCGCGTCCAGCAACGAGGCTTGTCCGTCGTCCTTCGCAGCCTCGCGAGCGACGTCGAGGAACGAGGATCCGCCGACCCCTTCGAGCAGCGCCGCAACGGATCGCAGATGCTGGCCGGCGAGCACTTCGGTCGGCGCCATGATCGCCGCCTGATGACCGGACTGGATCGCCACGAGCGCGGCCTGCAGCGCGACCAGGGTCTTGCCGGATCCGACGTCGCCCTGCAGCAACACGTTCATCGGGCGAGGCCGCTCCATCGCCTCGTCGACCGCCTGGATCGCCCGCGTCTGAGCCGCCGTCGGCTCGAACGGAAGCGTCCGCGCGAGCCGTTCCGTGAGGGGACCGCCGGGCGTGTGCGGCACACCGGCCTGCTCGGCCTCGACGCGATGCTTGCGGAACGCGACCCCGAGCTCCAACGTGAACAGCTCGTCGAACTTCAGCCGCTCCTGCGCGCGGGCGAGCTGACCGGGATGCTCGGGGAAATGGATCTTCCGCAGGGCCTGGTCGTAGTCGCTGAGCGATTCGGCCTTCACCAGCTCCACAGGCAGCGGATCCGGGATCTTCGGCAGCCGCTCGAGCGCGGTATAGACGAGCTCCCGGATGGTCCGGGTGGTGATGCCCTCGGACGCCGGATGCACGGGGGTGATGCGGGCCGTGTGGATCAGATCGGTGTCGTCGCCGCGAAGGAGCTCGACCTCCTGGTTCGCGAGCTGGGTCCGACCCCGGTACAGCGTGACGACCCCGGAGACGGCCAATTCCTGCCCCACTTTGTAGAGGCCGGCGAGCCACGGCTGGTTGAAGAACGTCAGATCGAGCCGCCCGGTCGTGTCGGAGAGCGTGACGATGACCATGGGCTGGCCGCGCCGCGTCGGTCGTTTGAACACCTTGCTGATCGTCGCGATCACCGTGGCGTACTCGCCCGCCTGCAGAGCACCGATCGTCTCCACACGAGAGCGGTCGATGTAGCGACCCTGACGCGGGTAGTGATGGAGAAGGTCGCCGACCGTCTGGATGTCGAAGGCGCGCGCGAGAACCTCATGCGCCTCCGGCGCATCCTTCGACCGGGTGCCGGCGCGGCGCTTCGCCAGCCGGGGGTCGATCTCCAGGATCGTGGAATCGAGCGAGAACTTCACGGAGCCATCCTCATCGGGGACCGGTTCTATCATGCGAGGGATGTCGCGCCGCCGCTCGAGAACCCTCTTCACGTTGTTGCCGCTCCTCGCGATGCTTTCGATGACATCGTCCTGCGGCGGCTCCGGGACGGACCTCGACGGATCTGCCGACGTGGGGCCGATCGCGCGGAACGCCACCAGCGCGGCGCTGTTGCCGAGCCACGTCGCGGAGCTTCCGACCTTCGACGTGCAGACGTATCAGCAGCTGCTGACACAGCTGCGGGGAACGCCGGTCGTCGTGAACGTCTGGGCTGCGTGGTGCGGCCCGTGCAAGGCTGAGGCACCGCTGCTGCACACCGCCAGTCAGACCTACGGCGACCGCGTGCAGTTCCTCGGCGTCGACATCCTGGACTCGCGCGACGGGGCTCGAGCGTTCATCGCGGAGCACGATCTCGCCTACCCGAGCATCTTCGACCCGTCGGGCGCCATCCGGGATTGGCTCGGCGTGATCGGGCAGCCGGTGACGGTCTTCTACGACGCCGACGGCAACCTGGTGTCGTCGTGGGACGGGCAGTTGTCCCAGAAGGCCCTGGACCGGGGCATCAGCGCCGCCCTCGCCTGATCAAGTCGCTCCGCAGACGTCTGTTACCCTGGTCGACCTATGGCTGCCGTATGCGAGGTCTGCGGGAAGAAGCCGTTCTTCGGCAAGGCGGTGACGTTCTCCCACAAGCGGAACAACCGGCGCTGGAACCCGAACATCCAGAAGGTTCGCGCGCTGGTTGACGGCACCCCACGCCGTCTGCATGTCTGCACCTCGTGCATCAAGGCCGGCAAGGTCACCCGCATCCCGCAACGAACGCCGTAGCGTCGGGTCCTGTCACCGACGGTCGATCGGACGTATGGACCACAGCTGATCGACGGGTCCGATCCCCTCACCGATCTCGAGCCCGTGACGGATCGCCTCCGTGACGAACGCCTTCCCGGCCCGCACGGCCTCCAGCAGGTTCCATCCCATGGCCAGATGCGCGACGATCGCCGATGACAACGTGCACCCGGTCCCGTGCGTGTTCGGCGTGTCGATCCGATCCGTCGCGAGCCACTCCTCGACCCCGCCGGACACGAACAGGTCGGCGGCCTCCGTGGAGGCTTCGAGGTGACCGCCCTTGATCAAGACCGCGCTCGCCCCCATCGCCAGGATCGCGTCGGCGGCCCGGCGCATGTTGTCCTTCGCATCGACCTGCACGCTCGAAAGGCCACTCGCCTCGGGCAGGTTCGGGGTGACGAGCGTGGCGAGCGGCAGGATCCTCGAACGGATCTCATCGATCGCGTCCTCGGCCAACAAGAGGTGTCCATGCTTCGAGACGAACACGGGATCCACGACGAGGTTCGGGATCTCGAGCTCCTCCACGGCAGCAGCCACAGCGCGGACGATGCCTCCGTTCGCCAGCATGCCCGTCTTGGCGGCATCGACGCCGATGTCGGTCGTCACCGCGCGGATCTGTTCCTCCACGAGCTGGGGAGACAGCGCCTCGTACCCGTAGACGCCCTTCGTGTTCTGCACGGTGATCGCGGTGATCGCGGTCATGCCGTACACCCCGAGCGCGCTGAACGTCTTGAGATCGGCCTGGATCCCCGCGCCGCCGCCCGAGTCCGAGCCGGCGATCGAGAGCGCGCGAGGTCGCGGTGGCGCCGTGTTCGCGCTCATCGGAAGTGGTCCCAACCGGTGGGTGCGAGCGGACGTTCAGTGCCGTCGCCGTCGATCGCGGTGAGACCCTCTCCCTCGACGATGTCGCCGATCTCCGTGAGGGCCACGCCGAACGCCTCCTTCAACTCGGCCCGCGCGGCCTCGACGGCCTTCGTATCGGCGACCGTCGCCAGCAGCTCGTAGTCCTCGCCGCCACCGAGCGCGTCGTCGATCGTGGCGCCATCCGCCACGGGCACGTCGTGGATCGAGACGCGAGCGGCCGCGCCGCTCGCGTGCACAAGGCGGGAGAGATCGAGTGCCAGCCCGTCGGAGACGTCCATCATCGCCGTTGCGCCCTGCCGGGCGAGCACGCCGCCCTCGCCCACACGCGCGGTCGGGCGGAGGTGACGTCGCACCAGGGCGAGCTGCTCCGCGGAGGGCATCGTCCGCAGGCGCGTGAGTCGCAGGCCGGCGGCGCTTCCGCCGAGCTCGCCAGTAACGACCACGCGATCGCCGGGCCGCGCTCCCGACCGCAGGACCGCCTTGCCCGGCGCGACCTCACCCGTGACGGTCACCGCGATCGAAGTCTCGCGCCCGCGCGAGAGATCTCCTCCCACCAGCCACAGTGCGTACTCTTCGCACGCCTCACGCATCCCGCCGAACAGCTCCATCACCCAGGCAGCATCCACGTCGGGCGGAAGGGTCAGGGCACACACCGCCGCGCGAGGGCTCGCTCCCATGGCCGCGACGTCGCTGACGTTCACGACGATCGCCTTGTACCCAAGGTCGCGCGCGCTCGCAGGTCCCCTCACGAAATGCACGTCTTCCACCAACGCGTCGGTCGTGACGACGAGCTCCCCGCCGGTGGGCGCGAGGATCGCGGCGTCGTCCCCGACACCCACGCGGACCTCGGGGCCCGCGCCGGAGAGCACGCGGCGGATCGCCTCGAGCAGCGCCTCCTCGGTGAGGTTCATCGCTCCCTTCCGTCCAACCTGTCCGTCGCTCCGCTCCCACACGGCGACGGGAGAGCGGCGGTGCGTTCGTTAGACTGTCACGCCAGCCGTTCCCAGCGCGACCTGCGCACATCACGGTAACCAACCAGGAGGAACCCGGTGCCCGAGATCCACGTCAACCCCACGCCCGAGGAGTTGCGGACGTTCACGGAAGCCATGCCGCGGGCCCGGCTCACCGAGTTCGGCAACGTGAACGTCCAGACCCAGGTCGTCTCCCGCAGCGCGGCGAGCACCCACGTGGTCGGAGGGCCCTCCAGCGGGAAGACCATGACACGCGAGGCGTTCGACGACATCGCCGCGAGGCAGGACGCGTATCTGGCGGAACGGGACGTGGTCGTGATCGACGGGTACATCGGCAACGACCCCGAGATGCGGACGGCCGCGCGACTCACGATCGAGAAGGCGAACGCGAACATCGCCGGGATGCAGCAGAAGCTCTACTTCGAGCGCACGGACGGCGCCGAGCCCGAGGTGCACGTCATCTACACGCCGAACCTCGCCGCACCCGGATACACCGACGACCGGCTGATCGCCGTCGACCTGGAGAACGGCGTCACGCGGGTCCTCAACTCCGACTACTTCGGTGAGTCGAAGAAGGGCGGCCTGCGGATGTGGAACGACATCGTGTACCGCAAGGGCGGGTTGGCGTTGCACGCCGGTCTCAAGGTGATCCCGACCGACGCCGGCGAGAAGATCATCATGATCCTCGGCCTGTCGGGTACCGGAAAGACCACGACCACCTTCACCACGCAGAACGGCTCGGAGCCGATCCAGGACGATTTCGTCGGGCTGATGCCAGGCGGACACGCCTACGGCACCGAGAACGGATGCTTCGCCAAGACGTTCTCACTCGACCCCACGTTCGAACCGTCGATCTACGGCGCGGTGACCAAGCCGACCACCTATCTGGAGAACGCCTACCAGGACGATTCCGGCAAGGTGAACTTCTTCGAGGAGAGCTACACGCAGAACGGCCGGGCCGTGTTCGAGATGTCGGACCTGTTGAAGTTCCGCGACGCGCGTCAGGTCGGCACCGTCGACTACCTGCTGATCCTGAACCGGAACGAGAACATCATCCCGGCGGTCGCGAAGCTCACGCAGGAACAGTCCGCCGCGTACTTCATGCTGGGCGAGACCACGGGGACGAGCGCGGGAGGGGCCGCCGAGGCCGGGATCTTCCTCCGCATCCCCGGAACGAACCCGTTCTTCCCCCTGCCTCATGGGTTGCAGGGCAACCGGATCCTCGAGCTCCTGGCGTCGCATCCGATCGAGACCTACCTGCTGAACACCGGCCGCGTCGGAGGCAAGGACGACGACGAGCGTTCGAAGAAGCTGAAGATCCCGCACACGTCCGCGTGCGTGAAGGGGATCGCGGAAGGAACGATCTCGTTCGTCGAGGACGAGGACTTCGGTTACCTGGTGGCCGAGTCCGTGCCGGACATCGATGACATCGAGTTGCTGCAGCCGCGCCGCCTGTACGAGGGTCAGGGCCGCAGCGACGAGTACACTCAGATCGTCGATCGGCTGAAGTCCGAGCGCGTCGCACGACTCCAGGAGTTCCCGGAGCTTTCGGACGACATCGTCAAGGCCGTCGGCTAGGTCGCCTGAACCATCCGGCGATCGGTAGTCCGTACCGACTAGGACGTGACGTCACGTCTGCGGAAGTTCCACGCGGCGAGAACGATGAACGCCACCGTGTATGCCGCACTCACGGTGAGGCCCGCCCGCATCCCGCTCCAGTCGACCGGAAAACGGAACAGACCGGTGAACCCGAGCCAGCCGTGCGTCGGGACGTACGGATGAAGGACGTGGAGGTTCGGGATCTGGTCGATGACCTGGCTCGCGATCGCCACGATCACCGTGGCGACGATCGCCCCCGGGCCCGAATCGGTGAGCGTCGAGATGAAGAGCCCCACGGCCGTGATCCCGGACGCCGCAACCAGGATGTACGCGCCCGATCCGATGACGCGAACGAGTGCCTCCGACGTCGAGAGCGTGGTTCCGCTGAGCGTCGGGAGCGGCCCGAACCCGAACGCCACGCCACCGGCGAGCAGTCCCGCGAGGATCACGCCCACCAGCAAGGCTCCGGTGAGCGCCATCGACGCGAGGTACTTCGCGCCCAACAACCGGACCCGGCGCACCGGTCGAACCAGCAGATAGCGAAGTGTCCCCGATTGCGCCTCGCCCGCGATCGCGTCCCCGGCGAACAGTCCGATCGCGAGCGACATGAAGAACGGCTGCACGACGGCGAGACCGGTGAGCGGCGCGAACATCCCGTTGCGCACGATCTGGAGCAGGAACGGCGGGGCGTCTTCGGCGGCTTGCGGCCGCGGCGGCGAGGCTTTCACCGCGATCACGATGAGGACGGGCACACCGGCGAGCGCCGCGGCGAGGAGCCACGTGCGCCAGCGCCGTAGGGCCTTGCCGATCTCAACGCGGAACATCGATGCCCTCGACCAGGTGGAGGAACACGTCCTCTAACGTGTCGCGCTCGGGCACGAGCGCGTTCACGCGGATACCCGCCGCCACCAGCGCCTCGTTGAGGGCACCCGGTGTCGCGTCGCCGGCGAGCAGGACCTGCAGGACCCCGGCGCCTTCGCCGCTCGCGGACAGGATCGAGACGCCCGGCGTCCGTTCGACCACGGCTCGTGCCGCCGTCACGTCGTCCACCTCGATCCGCACCCGATCGGCCGCGCCTCGGAGTGTGCCCGGCGGTCCCTCGGCGACGATCCGTCCCTGCGCCATCACGCCGACCCGATCGCACATCGCCTCCACCTCGGCCAGCAGGTGGCTGGAGACGAACACGGTCGTCCCGCCATCGGCCAACCCGCGAAGGAGCTCTCGCATCTCCCGCATCCCCGTGGGGTCGAGCCCGTTCGTCGGCTCGTCGAGCATCAGCAACTCCGGCTCTCCCAGCAGCGCCAGCCCGATGCCCAGGCGCTGACGCATGCCCTGGCTGTACGCCTTCACACGTTTGTCGGCGGCCTCGGTGAGCCCGACCTGCGCGAGGCATCCGTCGATGCGAGCCAGCCGCCGGCGGGTGTCCTCGCCGCGGCCGCCCGCGCGCGCGAGATACTCGAGGTTGCGTCGTCCCGACAGGTACCGATAGAACGCCGGCTCCTCCACGAGCGCACCGACCCGCTCAAGCGGCCCGCGATCTGTCGTGACGCGCTCGCCCAGGACCTCGACGGCGCCGGACGTCGCATGGATGAGCCCCAAGGCCATGCGGATCGTGGTGGTCTTGCCTGCGCCGTTCGGCCCGAGGAACCCGTAGAGCGCGCCGCGCTCGACCTCGAGGTCCAGCCCGTCCACCGCGGCCACGCCGTCGTAGCGCTTGGTGAGCCCCGTCGTCCGGATGGCGAATGTCACGGGAGCGAGGCGGCGTCTTCCTCGAGCGTCGCCACGCTCACCGGTCCCACCAAGAGCCACGTCTGCCCGTCGCGCTCGACCGTGATCGCCGACACCAGCGGCCCCGCGTACGGGAGCAAGGCACTCGCTCCATCCGGAAGTGGCGAGTCGAGCCTGAGGGCGACACGGACGTCGAACCCACGGCCGAAGACCCACGGATCCGACACGGGCGGCGTTCCGTCGCCGTCCGCACGATCGCGCGCCTCGGCGATGACATCCGCGGCCTGCCGGACGGTCGTTCCCGGAGGCGGGGTGAACGAGAACATCGACGGATCGATCGCATCGAACGACACGCTCGTGAACCCGGCCGCGAAGGCGGCCACATCGCTGCCGCGAGGGAACACCTGGAAGCGCAGGGGCAACCGCGTCTCGGCGTCGATCGCGATCGCGATGCGACCGACCAGCGTCAACGTCGACCTCGGAGTGAGCACCAACCCGTACGCGGGACGTCCGGCCACCGTGGACGAGGTGTCGACCGAGACGTCGGCGTACGGCGCCACCGCGTCGAGCGCTCGACGCGCGATCCCCAGTAGGTCGGCGTCGCGGGCTGCCGTCGCGGATGGATCAGCACCCCAGAGCTGCATCCCCGGGAACCCGAAGTGCACGGCCGACATGTCGGAGGAGTCCCAGGACCAGGCGTCGCTCGAGCTCACCACCAGATCTTGTTCGGCGAACGCCAACAGGTGCGCGATCCGCACGCCGTCGGGCGAACGCCACACCTTGTATCGCTGGTCGCCCGTGACGAACGACAGCGCCCCCATCAGTCCTCCGCCGGCCCCGCCGCTCAGGCTCGACGGGATCTGCGGGATGCCCAGGTCGAAGCGCGTCTCGACCTCGCCGGCGATCGTGAACGGTCGAGCCAGCGCGGCGAGCGACGAGGCCAAGAGCTCGTCACCGGCGACGGGCGGCAGGTCGGGAACCGGATCGGCGCGGACGCTCGCGACGCCGATGGCCGCCACCCCGAGCGCGGCGACGATCGCCACCATGCCGAAACGGCGCCGCCCGGAGATGGTCATGCCCTACTTGTAACACCGTTCGCGCATGCGGTTGCGGGTCTCGACGAGAACCTCGCAACCTCGCAACGTCTGCGTCACTTCGTGGACCGCCGCCCCAGGAAGTATCCGCCGACGAGCTGCATGGCCGCCAGGATCACGAACACCATCACGTACCAGTCGTACGCGTGCACGTCATCGACGAACGCGCGGCCCTGGGTGTCGGTCGACGCGTACACGGCGAAGATCCCCGCGAGCGCCAGCCACAACCCGACGCGACCGGTCACGAACATCGCGAAGAGGAGATGATCGCGCGGGTCGCGGGTCTCGAACGGTCTGCGTATCCAATGCACGAGCGAGCGGACGCCCAGCGCGGCGAAGACCACGATGAGCGCTATCTCGATCACGTTCCTGGTCCGCCCCGTAGGACGTGGAGCACTTCTTGATCCGTGACCTGGTCGAAGCGGTCGTACCAATCCCCCACCGCGCGGAACGAGGGCGGTGTCTCGAGGACGACGGCGTCGTCGCATTCGTTCGCGAGGAGCCGAGCGGCCGATCGCGGGCCTATCGGCGCCGCGAACACCACGCGCGCGGGATCCTGCGCACGCGCCCACCGCAGGGCCGCCACCGCGGTGGCGCCTGTCGCGATGCCGTCGTCCACCACGACCGCGGTCGCATCCGCGAATGTCGGCTGCGGACGATCCGCGCGATAAAGCCGGGTACGGCGCTCGATCTCCGCCTCCTGCGCAGCGACCTCCTCCTCGATGTAGGACTCGGGGACGTGGAGCGCCCGGATGATCCGCTCGTCAAGGACCCTCACGCCGGGGGCGACGGCGCCGATCGCGAGCTCGGGGTTGTCCGGCGCGCGCAGCTTGTGTGGGACCACGACGTCGAGAGGAGCGTCGAGCGCTCGGCCGACGGGGGCCGCGACGATCACGCCACCGCGGGGGATCGCCAGGATGATCGCATGCGACCGTTCGACGCGGCCGTGGAGCGCCGCCGCCAGCGCCCTCCCCGCCTCCTCTCGATCGCGGAACACCCTGGCACGGGACCGCTTCGGGGCTCCCTCGGTCACGGTCGCGACTCTCGCGTTGCGGGTGCGACCGCGCCGGGGCTAGCATGGGCGCTCCCACGAGCGTAGGAGGATCCCAGGTGGTTCACGCGTACATCCTCATCCAGACCGAGGTAGGCAAGGCCGCAGCGGTGGCGAAAGAGGTCAGTGAGATCGTCGGGGTCGCCGAGGCGGAGGACGTGACGGGTCCCTACGACGTGATCGTTCGCGCCGAGGCCAAGTCGGTGGACGAGCTGGGCAAGCTCGTCGTCGCCCGCATCCAGGCCGTTGAAGGCATCACGCGAACCCTCACCTGCCCCGTCGTGCACCTGTAACTCCGCTCGACACTTCGTGCCCCGCGTCACGTCCCACCGAGCTCGCGTACACCCGTGCTCTTGATCGACTCCGCCTCGTATCGCTCCATGGCGAGATCCAGCAGGCGTTCGACCAGCTCCGGATAGCTGAGGCCAGATGCCTCCCAGAGCTTCGGGTACATCGAGATGTGCGTGAACCCCGGGATCGTGTTGATCTCGTTCACCCAAACCTCGTCGTCTCCGCGGAGGAAGAAGTCGACCCGTGCCATCCCCGCGCACTCGATCGCGCGGAACGCCGTGACCGCCATCCGCTGCACCTGCTCCATCACGTCGGGCTTCAGGTCGGCGGGGATCAGCAGTTGCGCGCCGTGCTCGTCCAGGTACTTCGCTTCGTAGTCGTAGAACTCGTGCCCGGTCGGCACGATCTCTCCCGCGACGGACGCCACCGGGTCGTCGTTCCCCAACACCGCACACTCCACTTCACGGATCCCCTCCAGCCCTCTCTCCACGACCGCCTTCCTCGCGTAGCGGAACGCCTCGTCGAGACCGGCCGCGAGCTCCTCCGGGCCGTGGACCTTCACGATCCCGACGGAGGATCCCAGCGTGGAGGGCTTCGTGAACACCGGAAACCCGAGCCCCGCGATGCGCGCCGAGACGCCCTCGGGATCCTCTTCCCACTCGGGCTCACGCACGATCTCGTGCGACACGACCGGGAGTCCCGCCGCGGCGAACAGCACCTTCTGCACCGCCTTGTCCATCCCGACCGCGGATCCGAGCACGCCCGCCCCCACGTACGGAACACCGGCGAGCTCTAACATCCCCTGCACCGCACCGTCTTCTCCACGGGGGCCGTGCAGCACGGGGAACACGACGTCGATAGGTCGTCGCGAGCCGTCGGCGGCGACCAGCTCGCTGCTCCCCGACTCGACCGCGAGCTCGACCGCCGTGCCCGCCGCGCCGACGATCTCGGTCATCCGGCCGGTCTCGGCGGGCAAGGCCGGAGGACCGGGTAACAGGTGCCACGACCCGTCACGCGTGATCCCGATCGGCACGACCTCGGTCGTCTCCGGATCGAGGGCGTCGATGACGGATCGCGCGGACAAGCACGAGATCTCGTGCTCCGCCGAGCGTCCTCCAAACAGCACCGCGACCCGCCGCTTCCGGCCGGTCACACCTTCTCCAACGCGCGGTCGAAGTCCTCCATCAGATCGTCCAGGTCTTCGAGCCCGATGCTCACCCGCACCAGGCCGTCCGCGATCCCCGCGCGCCTCCGCACCTCAGGCGCCATCTGCCGGTGCGTCGTGGACGCGGCGTGCCCCACCAACGTGTGCGCGCCCCCGAGGCTCGTCGCGACCCATGCCAGATCCAGCGCGTCGCAGAAACGCTTGCCGCCCTCCACGCCGCCGGCGACCTCCAACGCCATGACGCCTCCGCTCCCGCGAGGCAGGATCCGTTGGGCGATCGCGTGGTGCGGGTGGGAACCGAGCGCCGGATACCGGACGTGCTCGACCTTGGCGTGCGTCTCGAGGAACTCCGCCATCCGCGATGCGCTCTCGCAGTGTCGCTCCATCCGCAGCGCCAGCGTCACCAGGCCGCGCATGCACAGCCACGCCTCGAACGGTGCCATCGTGCCACCGGTGTCGATCGCGGTGTCGCGGAGCGCCGCACATCCGTCACGCGTTCCGCACACCACGCCGGCGATCAGGTCGTTGTGGCCGCCGATGAACTTCGTGGCGGAATGCAGGACGTACTCGAACCCCCATCGCGAAGGGTTGGCGAGGTAGGGCGACGCGAACGTGTTGTCGACGACGGCGGGCACGTCCTGCGCGCGGCAGAGCGCGCCGAGCGCCTCGAGGTCCGCGACGGTGGCGTTGGGGTTCGCGATGGTCTCGACGTAGAAGAACGCCGCGCCGGGCAGCACCGCCGCGACCGCGTCCAGGTCGTGCGGGTCGACCAGATCGACCATGACGCCGTAGCGAGGCATCACCTTCGTGAAGAGCGAGTAGGCACCGCCGTAGAGTTCGTTGCTGGACACGATCCGATCGCCGGTCGCGGCGAGCGTCGTGAACACAGCGTGCATCGCCGCCATCCCCGACGAGAACGAGAACGCCGCCTCGGTGCCCTCGAGGTTCGCCATGAGCTCCTCGAACGCTCCGAGCGTCGGGTTCCCGTACCCGCGCGTGTACGTGTACCCGGGCTTGCGGAAGCTGATCGTCTCCGCATAGTCATCGGAGTCTGCGAACCGGAACGTTGACGTCTGGAAGATGGGCACGCTCGGCGTGTCCTGGTCGATCCGTGGCGTCTTCGCCTCGTGGATCGCCCGGGTGGAGAACCCCCGGCCCCGTTCGTCCATGACCGAGAGCCTACCCTTCGTCCGTCCAGCGCTTGGGGTAACGGCCGCGGAGGTCGAGCACGAGCGCGCTCAGCGCCGCGATGAGCTCGTCGGTCATCTCGTGCAGTGCGACCCGGTCGTCAACCTGGCTCGCTCGGTCGCTGAAGTCGATCGGCGGACCCGCCTTCACCCAGACCGGCCGGCCGAACCTCAGCGAGCCCTTCCCGGATTTCTGCCAGACCGTCTGGCTGCCCCAGCTCGCCATCGGCGTGATCGGGACGCCCGACATGAGCGACAGCCGAACCGTGCCCGTCTTCCCCTGCATCGGGAGGAGATCGGGGTGCTTCGTCACGGTCCCCTCGGGGTAGATGACGACAACCTCGCCGGACGCGAGCGCCTTGGTCGCCGAGACCAGCGGCGCGGAGCCGCCCGAGCCGCGGTCGACCGGGATCTGATTGGCGCCGCGGATCACCATGCCCACCACGGGGATCTTGAATAGGTCGTCCTTCGCCAGGAAGCGGGGGCGTCGCCCCGCCTTCATGACGGCGTAGCCGTTCGCGAACGGGTCGAGGTACGAGATGTGGTTCGCCGCGACGATGGCCGGTCCCGTTCGAGGGATGCGATCGAGATCCTCGAACTTCCAGTTGAACCAGAACTTCACGGGCGGGATCGCGACGAGCCTCGCCAGTTCGTACCAGGGCTCCAAGGGACCGACCTCCTTCGGCGCCCATGCTAGTGCGTGGCGTCCCGGCTCTCTCCCTCCGGGCGCAGCCGATCGAGCAGCCGCCACGCCATGGGGAGCAGGGCCGCCGCCACGAGCAGCTTCACCGTGTCGCCGATGATGAACGGGTACAGCCCGAACGAGAGTGCCGTATCGAGCGTCACCACGTTGCCGTCGATCGTCGGCGGCAACGCGTGGTACAGCCACGGCACGCCGACGGCGTAGATCGCGATCGAGCCCAACAGCATCGCGCCGATCGAGCTGCGGACGCTCCGGTCCCAGCCGCGTCGCGAGAGCCAACCGGTGAGACCCGCGGCCACGACGAACCCGATCAGGTAGCCGCCGGTGGCCGATGTGGCCCGGAGCACCTGGAGCCCCGTGTCGTGCGAGCCGTCGGCGTTGGGCGCGAAGACGGGCAAGCCGACCAGACCCCAGACGAGGTAGAGGCCGAGCGTCGCCGCGCCGAGCGCGGGCCCGTAGGCGGCGCCCACCAGGAGCACGCCGAGGGTCTGACCGGTGATGGGAACGGGCGTGAACGGAAGCCGGAACGAGATCTGGGCGAGCCCCGCGACGAGCAGGCTCCCTCCGACGGCGCACGCCACCTGGAAGACGGCGCGAGCGACCGCGCGCGATCGGGGAGGCGCCAGGGTGTGCGCGAGCGTGGACACGACGGACCTCCTCGGTCGAACGGACGTGTGAGGTTACCGCGCCCGTGGGCTACCCTTACCTCCTTGCGCGCCATCGTCCTGCCCGTCAAGTCCCTCTCCGAGACGAAGACGCGTCTGGCACCCACCCTCACCGCTCTCGAACGAGGTGCGCTCACACTCGCGATGCTCGAGGACGTCATGGACGTCACCCAGGAGCTCAGCGGGTGGGCGACCTGGGTCATCTCCCCCGATGAGACCGTGCTCGAGATCGCCCTCGGCCGATCGGCGTACGCGATCCGCGAGGAGAGGCCGCCGCTCGGCAACGCCATCCGTCAGGCGGAAGAGGAGGCGCTTGGGCGGGAGGCGGACGCCCTCGCCGTCCTGTTGCCCGACACGCCACTCCTCACGACCGAGGCGCTCACCCGTGCACTGCATACGCTCGGGCCCGTCGTGCTCGCGCCGTCGACCGACGAGAGCGGGACCAACCTCCTCGTCCGGCGGCCGCCGACCGCGATCGATGCGCGGTTCGGAACGGATTCCTATCGCAAGCACCTGGAGGCCGCCGCGCTCGCCGATCTCCCGACCGCGATCGTCGGTTCCCCGGAGCTCGGGTTCGACCTCGACCTGCCGGGCGATATCCTCACCGTGCTCGACGCAAGACGGCAGGGCCGAACCAGGGATGTCTGTCTGGACATGGATCTTGGATCGCGCATCGCGACCCGCGCATAGACGAGGGGAATCCCTATGGCACAGGGGACGATCAAGGAGTACGACGAGAGCAGCCACATCGGCTCACTCCTGATGGAGGACCGTAGCGAGATCGCGATCGACGCGACGTCCGTCGAGGGCGCAGGCATCCGTACCCTTCGGATCGGTCAGCGCGTGAAGTTCGACCTGGCTGATGAAGGCGGGAAGAAGGTCGCGCGATCGCTCCGGATCGTGACGATCGACTAGCTGACGCTTCCGTCCTAGCTCTTCTTCCGGCGGCTCTTCGCGAGCACGTGCTCGCGGAACTCCTTGCCGGGCGTGAAGGCCGGCAGATCCCGAGCCGGCACCACGATGGGGACGTCCGGCTTCCGAGGATTCCTGGCGATGCGCTGGTTCCGACGCTTGCGCTCGAAGGTTCCGAAGTCCGCGAGCGTCACTCGCTCGCCCTTGACCACGGTCTCGCGGATCGTATCGATGGACGCGTCCACGACCCGACCCACGTCTGCCTTGCTCAGCCCCGTTCGCTTCGAAACCTCTGCGACCAAACCACCCTTGTTCATGGCGATTCTCCCCTCGAGCTGGTCGGGCGTTCCTCACCGTAATCCCCCGCGCCGCAAGGGGTCAAACCGATTTCTTGGCCGATGGCTCCAGCCCATTCAAGTATCTGGCTCCCACTTACGATGGATACGCATGAGGAAACTGCTCGCGTCACTCGGCCTGGTCACTCTGGTGCTCTCGGGCTGCGCGAACGCGCCCTCCGACAGGGCCGCGACGCCGGGCGACTCGCTCCCGGTGCTGCTCGATGCGATGCAGAAGACCAACGACGCGGGATCCGCGCGGATGGCCATCGACGTGACGTTCACGTCGCCAGAGCAGACCGTGCACGTGACGGGAGACGTCGAGTACGTGATGGATCCTGCCGACCCCACTTCGCTCCGCGAGCGCATCGTGCTCGACATCCCGTCACTGGGCATGCTTCCCGAAGGGAAGGTCGAGATGATCCTCGGCAAGGACTCGGTGATCTACGTCCAGGCCCCGATGTTGGCGTCCATGATCCCCGCTACGACACCCTGGATCAAGGTCGATCCCTCCGCGCTCCCCGGGTACGACAAAGCTCTCGGCCAAGCCGCGGCCGTGGGGAACCCCGCCGTCATCCTCGATGCGATCAAGGATGCGTTGACGGTCGAGGAGATCGGGGCAGACACGGTCGGTGGAGCCAGCGCCACGCACTATCGCGCCACCGTGGACCTCGTGAAGCTGCTGCCGCTGCTCGCCGAGATGTCGGACGAGAAGCCGACCGCCGCCGAGATGCAGGAGGCGGAGGACCAGCTCCGCAAGGTGGGTCTCGAGCACTTCCCGATCGAGCTGTGGGTGGACGAGGACGGTTTCCTCAAGCAAGCGCAGGTGGCGATGGATCTGAGCACGGTCGACCCCGAGCTCGCCGGAACGTCGTTCTCGCTGACGTTCACGTTCTCGGACATCGGCGAGGACATCACGATCGACGTGCCCCCAGCGTCGCAGGTGACCGACATCAGCGATCTTCTCGGATCCGCGATGTCGCCCGTCACCTCGTCACTCGCATAGCCGGGGCCTCGGGTAAGAAGCTGGTCCGCCTGGACTCGAACCAGAACTACCACGTCCAGAGCGTGGCGGGCTACCGATTACCCCACGGACCATCAGACCGACAGAGGTTATCAGCGCCTCGGACGGGGCTATCGCAGCGGCCACAGATCCAGTATCAACGGCGGGAGCGGGTCCTGGGTGAAATCGAAGTCGTCCGCCAGGTCGCCCAGCAGCGACACCTCTTCGCGAACCGTGGGACGGGAGTCGGGCCACCCGTCGGTCGCGGGATCCAGGCGAGCGCCTCCCAGGAACCGGTCCTC
The DNA here is from genome assembly GCA_038211015.1 of Actinomycetota bacterium. Classification (GTDB taxonomy): domain Bacteria; phylum Actinomycetota; class UBA4738; order UBA4738; family HRBIN12; genus JBBQVZ01. Next base: position 36,375 of record JBBQVZ010000006.1, read on the forward strand.
GATCAGCTTGAGGTAGGCGTCGTACGACAGCGTCTGATGGTCGATGAAGCCGGGCTTCGCCCACGGGCTGATGACCATGCTCGGCACACGCAATCCCCAACCGTTCTCATCGACCACGGGCGGTAGGACGTGGTCGTAGAACCCGCCCCAGTCGTCCCAGGTCAGGAAGATCGCGGATCGCTCCCAGAGCGGACCCTCCATCACCGAGTTGACGATCTTCGTGACCCAGGACATCCCATCCTGGATGTTGTCGGGCGGATGCTCGGCGCGATCGATCACCGGCATCACCCATGAGACAGACGGCAGGTTGCCGGACCTGGCGCCCCGAAAGAACTCCTGGTTCGACCGGATCTCGCTCAGCTGCCCGGTCGCCTCCACCGTGCGGAACCCCGGCAGCACGTTCTGCACCGGCGCGGTCTCGATGCCCTCGAGCTTCTCGCAGGGCGGCGCGACGCACGTCCCCGGACCCACGTAGTACGACCAGCTGACGCCGTGCGTGTAGAGCATCCACGTGATGTCGGCCCAGATGTACGGGCGAGGCCCTCCGTCGTCCGGGATCCATTGCTTGCCCGACTTCGCGTAGATGCCGCCCGGGAACCTCTGGTCCGAGTAGCAGCTCATGGGGTCGTTCACGTCCGGGCACGTGGCCGACCACCCCGACACCAGGAACAGGTGCGCGGGAAGCGTCCACGAGTCGGTGGGCGCGAACATGCGGTCGTGGAGCGTGTACGTTTTCGCGTAGGCCCAGTAGCTCGGGATCTCCTCCGCCGTGTGGTATCCCATGACGTCGGGCTGACCCTCGGGTCCGTTGTGCGCCTGCGTGCACGGATACTCGCCCGGATGATTCATGCATCCGTTGCCGATCTTGCGCAGCGAGCGCACGAACCCGTCCATCTCGCCATCGTGGATGTCGATCCTCGACGCGATCTCGCCGTGCGGTCCCGCTTGATCGATCGTGTTCGTGTCGTGGTACGGGCGATGGCAGACGCCGGGCATGTCGGGATCGGGTTGGCACACGTCGATGTTGCCCTGCGCGTCCCGCGGGAAGCCGTCCGCGCCCGGGAACGTGCCGAAGTAGTGATCGAACGACCGATTCTCCATCACGATGAAGATCAGGTGATCGATGTTGAAGATGCCGGCCTCCGGGTCGATCGGACGGTCGGCGCTCGGCAACGGACTGGGGCTCGGTGGGTTCTCCAACGACGACGTGTCGACGCCACTCGGGGCCGCGGCGGGGTCCGGCTCGTCGTTGAGCCCCGGAGCGCCGAGCACGCCGTGAGGGCTCGGGGCCGGTTGCGGGCCGGTGGTGCCCGCGGCAGTCGTGCCCGGCGGGCCGACGCTGGGAGACGGATCCTCACCCCCGGTCGTGCATGCCGCCGCGAGCAACGCCGCCGCGAGCAACGCGAGCACGGCGCCGACCGGCCTGCGGGCCTGCATCACGGCCACGGATCCAGGATCAGCGGAGCGAGGGGCTCCTGGTTGAAGTCGAACTCCCTGGAGAGATCTCCGAGTTGTCGCGCGTTCTCGCGGACATTCGGTCGCGCGTCGGGCCAGCCATCGGTCCTCGGGTCGATCCGGGCCCCGCCCAGGAATCGATCCTCGATGAACTTCAAGTAGGCGTCGAACGAGAGCGTCTGGTGGTCGACGAAACCGGGGCGGGCCCACGGGCTGATCATCAGCGCCGGCACGCGGATCCCGTACCCGTTCGCGTCCACCTTGGGCGGGGCGACATGGTCGTAGAAGCCCCCCCAGTCGTCCCACGTGATGAAGATCGCGGTGTGGAGCCAGTCCGGCCCCTTCATGGCGGCGTTGACCACCCTCGTGACCCAGGCCTGGCCGTTGCCGATGTGGTCCGGCGGGTGCTCACCCCTGTTCGTCGTCGGCATGACCCACGAGACCTTGGGGAGGGTGCCGTCCGCGGCCGCTTCGAAATAGTTCTCGTTCGACTGGATGTTCCCGAGCTGGTGATCGACCGCTACCGTCCTGAAGCCGGGCAGGGTGTTCTGCACGGGGGCGGTGTCCTCTTGATCCGGTGACGGACCACAGCCGGGTCGCAAGCAGGTCGCGGATCCCACGTAGTACGCCCAGCTGACCTGATGCCTGTGCAGCAGCCACGTGATGTCCGCCCAGATGTAGGGCCGCGGCGCGCCGTCGGCGGGGATCCACACGTTCCTGCCGTGATCCGCAGCGTTCCCGCCCGGGAACTCCAGATCCGAGCGGCAACTCATCGCGTCGCCGAGGTCAGGGCACGTGGCGGCCCATGCCGACACCAGGTACAGGTGCGCCGGCAGGGTCCAGGAGGACTCCGGCGCGAACATGTGGTCCTGCAGGACGAAGTGCTTCGCGTATGCCCAGTAGTTCGGGATCTCCTTGCCGGTGTGGTACCCCATGATGTCCGGCTGCCCGCCCGGACCCCGACTGGCCCGACGGCATCGGAAATCGTCGGGCCGATGCTCACATCCGTTGCCGATCTGCTCCAACGCCTCGACGAATCCGTCCATCCGCCCGCGGTCCTCGGAGATCTTCGAACCGAGCAGTCCGTGAGGACCGCCGGCGTCGAACAGGTTGGTGTCGTGGTAGGGCCTTCGGCAGGTCTGGGCCTCGGGGTCGGGCACGCAGACGTCGATCCGTCCCATCGCATCCCGCGGGAAGCCGTCGGCGCCGGGGAACGTGCCGAAGTAGTGATCGAAGGACCGGTTCTCCTGCATGATCACGACCACGTGGGTGATGTTGTCGATGCCGATGTCGGGGTCGATCGGCGGATCGAGCGAAGGTGCCGACGAGGACCGGGTCGACGGAAGCGAGGCCGCACCCGGCGCGGCCGCCATCGCTCGTTCGCCGCCGCCGTGAACGTCCGCCTGCCGGACCGAGCACGCCGCGGCGACGATCGTGGCGAGGCACGCGACCGCAACGACGGTCAGGAGGCGTGCCGAGTAGCGGGCCGGTCGCATGTGGGGACGGATGCTACCCGTTCACGCACACCATGCCGGGATGGATCAAGGGGTCGGATCCAGGATCAACGGTGGCGCCGGCGATTGGAAGAAGTCGAACTCCTGTGACAGGTCGCCGAGCTCCGGCGCGTTCTCTCTGACCGTCGGGCGCGAGTCGGGCCATCCGTCGGTCAGCGGGTCGAGTCGCTGACTTTCGAGGAACCGATCTTCGACGAACTTGAGGTAGGCGTCGAAGGACAGGGTCTGGCCGTCGATGAAGCCGCGGCGGGCCCACGGGCTGATCATGATGCCCGGGACGCGGATGCCGTAGCCGTTCTCGTCGATCTTGATGGGCTTCACGTGGTCGTAGAAGCCGCCCCAGTCGTCCCACGTGATGAAGATGGCCGTGTGCAGCCATTGCTCCTCCGGACCCTGCATCACCGCGTTGACCACGTTCGTCACCCACTCCTGGCCAAGCGCGATCGAGTCGGGCGGGTGCTCGCTCACACCCAGCGTGGGGACGACCCATGAGACCGAGGGCAACGTGCCGCTCGCGGCCGCATCGAAGAACTCCGTGTTGGGCCGGATGTTCTTGAACTGCTTCGTCACCTGGACGGTCTTGAACCCCGGAAGGGGGTTCATGATCGGATTCGTGCTCTCTTGGGTTGGCTTGCTGCACGGCGGCCTGATGCAGCTGTCCTTGCCGACGTAGTACGCCCAGCTCACGCCGCCGTTGTGGAGCAGCCACGTGATGTCGGCCCACACGTAGGGACGGGGCTTCCCGTCGGCCGGGACCCAGTACCTCCCGTCATCGGCGGCGTTGAAACCCGGGAACTTCTGGTCGGAACGACATTGCATGGGGTCGAGGTTGTGGCATGTCGCGGACCATGCCGACACCAGATACAGGTGCGCGGGCAACGTCCAAGAGTCGCTCGGCGCGAACATGTGGTCCTGCAACGTGAACCGCTGCGCATACGTCCAGTAGTTCGGGATCTCATGAGCCGTGTGGTAGCCCATCACGTCGGGCGTCCCGTTCGGGCCGGGGATGGCCTGGTCGCAACCCGGTCGTGCCGGGTTGAAGCGACAGGCGTTCCCGATGGCACGAAGAGCCACGACTGCGCCGTCCATCTTCCCCTTGTTGATCGTGAGCCGCGATGCCCGCTCGTTGTGCGGACCCCCGCGGTCGAAGAAGTTCTGGTCGTGGTAGGGATGGTGACACCGAAGGACCTTCGGATCCGGGAGGCACACCCCTTCCGGGATGCCATCGGCACCGGGGAACGTGCCGAAATAGGAATCGAAGGAACGGTTCTCCTGCACGATGAAGATGAGGTGATCGAGGTTGAAGATCCCAAGCTGCGGATCGATGCCACGGCCCCCGGTAGCATTCCCGTAAGGGCGCGCGGCCTCGGAGGGCTCGGAGGTCAGCGCGGTAGCCAGCAACGCGCACGACACCACACCGAGCATGAGTATCCGAGATGCGGGCCTTCTCCTCATCGCGGCGTCCATGGTAACGGGGCAACGACGGACCGACCCCGCGCTGCGCGATGGGTAGCATGGCGCCGACACCAAGGAGGTTGGCCTGTGAACCAGAACACCACCACGAACACCACCATCCCGGTGACGTTGATCCCCGGTGACGGCATCGGCCCCGAGTGTGTGACCGCCGCCCAGCGGATACTGGAGGCGGCCGGGGCTCCGATCGCATGGGAGACGTTCGAGGCGGGTGCCGAGGTCTTCAAGCGCGGACTGCCGTCGGGCGTCCCGGCCGAGACGATGGATTCCATCACGAGGACCCGCGTCGCGCTGAAGGGTCCGCTCGAGACGCCCGTCGGGTTCGGCGAGAAGAGCGCCAACGTCACGCTCCGCAAGCTCTTCGAGACCTACGCCAACGTCCGGCCGATCCGAGAGATGCCCGGCGTGAAGACGCCGTACGCGGGGCGCGGCGTGGACCTCGTCATCGTCCGCGAGAACGTCGAGGATCTCTACGCCGGCATCGAGTATCTGCAGACACCGGGCGTCGCAGAGTGTCTGAAGCTCATCTCCGTCAAGGGGTGCGAGAAGATCGCGCGGTTCGCGTTCGAGTACGCGCGCTCGGAAGGACGCGAGAGCGTGGCGTGCGCCACGAAGGCGAACATCATGAAGTTGACCGAGGGCACGCTGAAGCGCGTCTTCGAGCAGGTGGCGCCCGACTATCCGGAGATCGAGTCGTGGCACGTCATCATCGACAACTGTGCGCACCAGCTGGTGAAGCGCCCCGAGCAGTTTGATGTGATCGTCACGACCAACATGAACGGCGACATCATCAGCGATCTGTCGTCGGCGCTGATCGGTGGACTGGGGTACGCGCCTTCGGCGAATATCGGGAACGAGATCGCGATCTTCGAGGCCGTCCACGGCTCGGCGCCGAAGTACGCCGGCAAGAACGTCATCAACCCGACCGCGGTGATCCTGTCGGCCGTCATGATGCTTCGCTACCTGGAGCTGTTCGAGCAGGCCGACGCGGTCGAGCACGCGGTCGGCGTGACGCTCGAGTCGGGGGTGCTGCCCGGGGACGTCGTCGGCTACGACAAGGGCGCCTCCACCACCGACTACACGGACGCCATCATCTCCAACCTCGGCAAGCGGTCCGAGACGTGGACGGTCCGCGACCACGCCCCGCTGAAACTCCCGAGGCTCGCACCCGACGCCGACTACGTGAAGCCGAAGTCGCGCGCCGTGGTCGGCCTGGACGTCTTCGTCGAGTCCCCGCTGCAAGCGAGCGAGCTGGGCGCGTCGCTCATGGAGCTGACCGCGGACACGAAGCTGTCCCTCAAGATGGTCTCGTCGCGAGGCACCAAGGTCTTCCCGCCAACCGGTGCCATCACGGACACGCTCGACCACTGGCGCGCGAGGTTCATCACCAAGGAGAACCCCGGCAACCTGCCCGACGACGACGTGCACGAGCTACTGCAGCGCATCTCGAGCCGCCACCGGTGGATGCACATCGAGAAGCTCCAGGAGTTCGACGGCGAGCTCGGCTTCACGAGGGATCAGGGAGAAAACTGAACGACGGTAGTCTGGGACGGTCTAGTCGGTCGGCGGTGCCGGCACGTGCCGGGCCGAGACGATGGCACCGTCGCGCACCTCGAGCACCCAGGTCGCACCCTTGGCGAAGCTCTGGTTCGCGCGCCGGGCGATCCGGCGTTCGAACAGGTCGCTCATCAGCTCCCGGAAGACATCGCCGTGCACGCAGACGGCCGTCGGTCCGTCACCTTCGGCCTCGAGGATCAGCTTCTCGAGGTACTCCCACGGCCGCCCCTCGGCGAGCTCGTCACGTAGATCGATCGATAGGCCCCGTGCGTCGGCGAGCGGCTCCAACGTCTGCACGCAGCGCAGGAACGGGCTGGAGACCAACTGCACCAACGGCTGGTCGGCGAACACCTCGACCATGTGCTTCGCCTGATGTCGGCCGCCGTCGCTGAGCGGCCGCGTCTCGTCACGCCCCGTCCAGCGCCTGCGGCTCCCCGCATCGGCGTGTCGGATCACGTGGATGAACGTTCCGCTCATGGGGTCTCCCGGATCCGATCGACCATCGCGCGATCGTGTCCGTACGTGAGCAGACCTTCGGCGTCGGCCAGTGTCACCCAGCGCGCGTCGTCGACCTCGTTCGCCGGCCGGAGCGCGTCCTCCTCGGCGATGGTCATCTCCCAATAGCGGACGATCTTCGGGCGACCCCTCCCGTCGACGTACGAGATGGTGCCGAGATCGCGGCCGAGTGCGCAACGGACGCCGACCTCTTCCTCCACTTCACGGAGTGCCGCCTGGACCTCCGACTCACCGTCGTTCAGCTTCCCCTTCGGGAACGACCAGTCGTCGTACGCGGGCCGATGGACCAGGACGAGCTCCTTCCCCCCGGAGCCCGCGCGCCACACCAGGCCCCCAGCCGCTCGAACGACCTTCGGCTTCGCCGACGTCTTCGTCACATGGCCTCCCGCGCCGCGACGACGCGTTTCCACGTCTTGTGCCAACGCCGTTGCGCGTCGTCCGCGGCCACGCGTTCGATCCCCGCGAGCATCCCGGCGGCGAACGCCGCATCGCCGGAACGCCGCACGGCCGCCCACGTTCGGATCCAGGATCCCGCGACCACAGCGTCGTTGTGCTCCCCCAAGATCGCTTGGAGCTCGGCCGCCGCATCTGCGAACCTCCGCGCCGGCCTGCCCACGATCGGCGCCACCGTGTCGGCCGCATAGCGCACCCGCTTGGCCCTGATCCGTACCGTGTGCAGCTCGATGTCGCCGGCTCGCTTGCCGATCCCCTTCACGGCTCCGCGGAGATGGCGCCACGGGCCCTCCAGGAGATCGGCGACGATCGCTTCGACGGGCACATCCTTGTCCGGCAGCACGACCGGCCGCCCTGCGGCTTCGACGAGTCGATCAAGGAGCGCGACGTACCGGTCGGTGGAGATCGATGCGATCAGCGCGGTATGCGCTTCCTTCCGCCGCTGCTGTAGCGCCTCGATCACCTGTGCCACGCCGGGCGCCTCGGTCGGTGGGATCATCTCGATCCTGCCTTGCAGACGCACGAGCAAAACATCAGCGTCTCGGGCCTCCCCAAGGACCATCCCGAGCCACCGCAGTTCCTCTCGGAGCGGTTCGACCCACTCGGGATCGAGCGACGCGCGGAACGTCCTCAGGTCCGAGCGCAGCCTCCGGGAGGCAACCCGCGCCTGGTGCACGCCCTCGGGGTCGGCGTCCAGCCGCATCACAACGTCGTGGCGGAGGAGGTTGACGACCGACATGGCGAGCGCCCTGCCCAGCACCTGGCTCACCGTCGCATCGGCCGTCAGGGGCGCGACATCGACCTCCGACGGCTGCGTGGCCAGCGGTCCCACGGCTCGCTCGTACTTCGGGGTCGGATCCGGCGCGCCCGCACCGGCCGCGCGCAGCCGCTGGAGCACTTCGTCGAGCAGGCCGTCCGGAGTGTCGTCGGTGATCTCCACCTCGAGCTCGCGGAAGCGTGCCGCGATCCGGCGGCCCGACAGGACCGACACCTCGTCGTCGACCACCTCGCCCAGGAGCCGATCCTCGAGATCCAACAGCTGGATCATCCGTCGGATCGTCCGCAGGTGAACCACGGGCCGGAGCGTGGCCGTCCGGACGTACGCGCGGATCAGATCGACAGCTTCGTCGGGCGGCGTCGTCGCGTCCTCCCCAGGGAACGTGAACTCGCCTCGGATCAGCAGGTTGCCCTGAGCGTCCTCGGCGGGGAGCTTGGTGGTCCATCCTTGTCCCTCGCGATGGCGCAGGCTCACCCCCCAGCGCCCAAGGCGGAAGTCGGGGGTGTCGAAGTACACGGTCTGCAGCCGCTGGGCGTCGTGCTGGATGGTGAGGACGTCCTCCCCCAAACCGTCGAGCGAGGGCATGCGGAAAGCCGCCGATGCGGCGAGCTTCACCTCTCGCTCGGGGGGCGGCGTCGCCGTCATCTGATGCCCTCCTCCGCCAGCTGCTGCAGGTAGGTGTGCGCCTCGAGGCCGCGCTCGGTGGGCACCCTCGTCCAGCCGTCGGGGCCGAGCAGCCAGGCGAGCACGTCGTCCTCCAGGTTCACGCGCAGGATCTCGTCCAGACGGTCCTTCAGTCCACGGTCCAGCACCTCGGTCACGCATTCCACCCGATGGTCCAGGTTACGAGGCATCAGGTCGGCGGAGCCGATGAACAACCGAGGACCACGCTGCTCACTGCCGAAGCGATAGATCCGCGAATGCTCGAGGTATCGGCCCACGATCGACCGCACGCGGATATTCTCCGACATCCCCGGCACGCCGGCACGCAGACAGCAGATCCCGCGAACGATCAGTTCGATCTCGGTCCCCGCGTGCGACGCCTCGTACAGCGCGTCGATCATGTCGGCGTCGACGAGGCTGTTCATCTTCATCACGATGCGGCCGTCGGACGCCTCTGCTTCGCGGTGGATCATCTCGAGGATCCGCGAGCGCAGCGTGATGGGAGCCACCAGGATCCGGCGGTACGCCTGCTGGTGGCTGTAGCCGGTCAGGTAGTTGAAGAGGTCCGCGACATCCGCGGTGATGTCGGGGTCGTCGGTCAGGAGCCCCACATCCTCGTAGAGCTTGGCCGTGCCCGAGTGGTAGTTCCCTGTGCCGATGTGACAGTACTGGCGGATCTCATCTCCTTCTTCGCGGACGACGAGCGAGCACTTCGCGTGCGTCTTCAGGCCGACCACGCCGTACACGACGTGCACCCCCGCTTGCTCCAGCACGCGCGCCCACGTGATGTTCGTCTCCTCGTCGAACCGAGCGGTCAGCTCGATCAGCGCCACTGTCTGCTTGCCGGCCTCCGCCGCCCGTACCAGGGCACGCACGATGCGACTGTCCTCGTCCGAGGTCCGGTACAGGGTCTGCTTGATCGCCAGGACCGCGGGATCGCGCGAGGCCTGTGAGACGAACTGCTCGACCGAGGTCGAGAACGCGTCGTACGGATGGTGGACCATGACGTCGCCCTCGGCGATCACGCCGAAGATGTCTCGGTTGCCGTTGGCCACGGCCTGGAGACGGGTCTGCGTCACGCCGGCCCACGGTTCGTACTTCAGGTCTGGACGATCCAGGTTCGTCAGCTCCATCAGATCGCTCATGCCGAGCAACGACTTGGTCACGTAGACGTCGAGCGGATCCACGTCGAGCTCTTCCTCGATCAACGTCCGCACGGCCTTCGGCGTGGAGCCGTGGACCTCGAGCCGAACCGCTTCGGGTGAACGCTCCCGCTGACGGAGGATTGACTCGATCGCCGCAAGCAGGTCATCGGCAGCGTCGATCTCCAGGTCCAGGTCCAGGTCACGGGTGACGCGGAACGGGTGCACCGCCACGATCTCCATCCCCGGGAACAACAGGTCCAGGTTCGCGGAGATCACCTGCTCCTGCGGGATGAACCGCTCGCCGTCGGGCAGCGGCATGAAACGCGCGATGTTCGGCGGCACCTTCACCCGCGCGAACCGCCGGATATGGGTCGAGGGGTCCCGCACGACGACGGCGAGGTTCAGCGACAGATCGGAGATGTAGGGGAACGGGTGCGCGGGGTCCACCGACAGCGGCGTGAGGATCGGGAAGACCCGCTTCTCGAACGTCTGCCGCAGATGCACCCGGTCGTCGCCTCCCAGGTCCTCCCAGTCGACGACGCTGATCCCGGCGGCGTCCAGTCGCGGTCGCACGCTCTTCGCCCAGATCTGGTTCTGGCGCTTCATCAGCATGCGGACGTGGCTGCTGATCGCGTCCAGCTGATCGCGCGCCGTCATCCCGTCGGGGGACGTCGTGGACAGGCCGACGGACAGCTGTTCTTTGAGCCCGGCGACACGGATCTGGAAGAACTCGTCGAGGTTGATGCCGAAGATCGCCAGGAATCGCACCCGCTCCAGGAGCGGCCGTGCGTTGTCCTCGGCCAGGGCCAGCACGCGGGCGTTGAAATCCAACCAGGACAGCTCCCGGTTGGCGAAACGGCTGGAAGGAGGCACCGAGGCGACCGCGGGGACTGAAGGGTGGTGCACCTCGGTGACCATGGGAAGGATCCTCGGGCTCGTGGACGGCTAGGGCTCGGAATCGTACTCCAGGCGCTCCGGAGGGCGCGACCGGCCATCCGTCCTACGCCCCCCGCGTTCCCGCATCGTTCGGCTCGTCGTGGAAGATGTGCGCGTGACTCCGCTGGAGGCGATCCTCACCGTGCTCGTCGGGCTGGCGGCCGGCATCCTTTCAGGTCTGTTCGGCATCGGTGGCGGGGCCGCGATGACTCCCGGCCTTACGGCGCTCGCAGGGGTCGCGCCGATCATCGCCGTGGCTACGCCGCTGCCGGTGATCCTTCCCACCGCGGCGGTAGGGGCCTACACGTATCACCGAGCCGGCGAGGTCGACATCAGGGCGGCCGCGTGGATCTCGCTCACGGGCTCGGCCGCCTCGGCGGTGGGTGCCCTGTTGACCGAGGTCGTCAACGCACGACTCCTGCTCGTGGTCACCGCGGCGCTCCTCGCATGGCAGTCGGTCCAGATCCTCCGCGGCAGGTCGCGAACGGCGGCGATGGAGGAGGTGCCGATCCCGGCGTGGACGCTCGCGCTGGTCGGCGTCGGGGCCGGCCTGCTCTCGGGGCTCCTCGGCATCGGAGGCGGGTTGGTGATCGTGCCGGCGCTCGCCGGGGTCCTCGGTATGCCGCTGAAACGAGCGCTCGGCACGTCGCTCGTCGCGGTCGTCGTGCTGGTCATCCCGGGGACGATCGTGCACGCGGTACTCGGGAACATCGACTGGGCCGTGGCGCTGTTCCTGGTGATCGGCTCGGTGCCGGGTGCGCGCCTGGGAGCGACCGTGGCATTGGGAACGAAGGAACGCACGCTCCGGATGATGGTGGGGAGCTTCCTCGCGCTCGTTGCCTTCGTGTACGGCATCCAGCAGGTCGTGGAGATGACGAGGTGACTGCCCGTTCCAGGCGAGTTGCTACACTTCCGCGCGACCCCGTCCAGGTCGTGCGGTCCCATCGTCTAGTGGCCTAGGACACTACCCTCTCAAGGTAGAGACACGGGTTCGAACCCCGTTGGGACTACGCAGGTCGGAGCGGGTTGTGGGTGTCGAGCGCCGCTCAGGAGTCCAGACAATCCGCGAGGAGTCCGCGACTCGGGCCCGTCGTCAGCGCAGACGTTCGCATGGGTGTCCTGGATCGCGGCCTAGGCAGTACGGGCGGCGAGCGTCCCCCGTACCGCTGATCTTGCCTTCCAGGGCCGGATAGACAAGCTCGACCTCGCGCCTTAGCGTCGATCCTTCACAGGGAGGCGATGACGTGGACACCGGAACAATCGCGAGGCAACGCACGCCCGACACACCGTTCGAGAGGGTCGTTGTTCTCGAGCCGATCTCGAGCGACACCTACGAGAGATGGGCGCCATACGAAGCAGAGCTCAAGGCGATCTTCGGTTTCGATCCTGGCTCTGATCCCGATCCATCGGAGTGGTTCCCTCCGGCCGAGTTCGACGAGTTCAGGCCGTACCTCGAAACCGTACGGAGAGCACGCCGTGCAAGCCTGCTCGCCGAAGAGGCTCTCGGACGTCGACGCGTGATGGCCAGAGACATCATGGGACGAGCCCTGGCCACCAAGGACCATGAGAAGGCTTCTCAAGAACGCGACGCCGCGAGTGCCCAGCAG
>JBBQVZ010000007.1:0-47944 GCA_038211015.1 Actinomycetota bacterium
GAAGACGAACCCAGCCTGACCGTCCTGGCGCGTGCGGACCAGGCGCTCTACGAAGCGAAGCGGACCGGCCGGGATCGGGTGTGTTCGGCGCCGGCAGCGCTCGACGATCGCGCTGCGCTCGCGTAGACACTGGACTCTCGCCGACCGGTCCACGTGCGGTGAGGCGCTCAGGCCGCCGGGATCCGGTAAGGACGTCGCAGAACGAGCAGAGCGACGACGAACGCCACCAGGAAGCTCGGAACGCTCGCGCCGAGCGGCGAGCCCGCGATCAGCGGGAACGGCAGGTTGAACGCGCCGTGCACCACCCGCTCCAACCCGTCGACCCACCAAGCGGGACCCGTGGGCACGCACCACTGGTACGCGACGAACCCGACGGCCCACGGCACGAGCGCTCGCCACCGGAGCGTCGCGTCGACGCCTTCGAACATCGCGCGCTCGCCGTAGCGGCCTCGAGACAGCACGAAGTAGTCGGCCGCGAACACTCCGAACAACGGCACGAACACCGACCCGATCAGGAACAGGAACACCTCGAACGCTCCGGCGGCGTCCGAGAGCGTCGCCGCGATCGCGAGGCCGGCCACGCCGACCCCGAGGATCAACGGACGCTGGGGCAGGTTCGGCCGGACGTTCTGCAGCGACATCGCGCTGGAGTAGATGTTCGCCATCGCCTGGTCGCTCTCACCGACGAGGAGCGCCAGCAGCACGACACCGCCACCCACCGTCGCCGCGATGGTCGTCCCGATGTCGAGCACGTCGGGTGACGCCCCGGCCGTGAGCACCAGCAGCGCCCCCAGCGTGTAGAACCAGGCGTTGCCCGCCGCATAGCTCCAGAACGTGCCGGCCGCGGCGCCCCGTTCGCCGCGCGCGAACCGGTTGAAGTCGGCGACGAGCGGCAGCCACGAGACGGGCATCGCGATCACCAGGTCGACCGCCGCCCAGAACGGAAGACCACCAACTCCTGGCCGGCTCCACAGCGCGCCGAGATCGCCGGCCGTCAGCAGGCGCACGGTGATCCAGACGGCCACCGCGGCCACCACCCAGATGCCGAACCGCTCCAGCCAGCGCCGCACGATCAGGATCGGGCCGCCGAGTGCGAGTCCCGTGCAGACGATCGCGACGACGATCAACCAGAGGAACGGCGCATCCAGTCCGATCGCGTCCCGCGCGACCGCGTTCGCCACCCGGCCCATCGCCCAGAACTCGAACGCGGTCCATCCGACGAGCTGCATCAGGTTGATCGCGGAGGGCAGATAGGAGCCGCGGAGGCCGAGCACCGGTCGGAACAGGACCATGCCTGGAACGCCCTCCCGCGCGCCCGCGAGGCCGACGAGCGCGAGCGGAACGGTGCCGATCAGGCTCCCGACGACGATCGCGAGGAGCGCCTGCCGCAGACCGAGCGCCGGCACCAACAGCGCGCCGGACACCATGACGAGGAGTCCGATCGACAGATCGCCCCACAGGACCCCGAGGTCGAGGCCCGACAGCTTCCGCAACGCGGGTTGCACGGGGCGGATGCCCCATGCCGGCGCCTCGCGCTCGAGGACGTCCTCGAGACGCTGTATGACCGATGCCATCGACGCGAGGCTACCGCATGGGTCCCATCGCGATGATGTGGCGCCGGAGCGAGCGCTGTGCGCGACCCATCAACGCCGACATCACCGGCCTGTAGAGGCGCGCCGCGAGCTCGCCGACCACGGGCACGCGGAGCCGGATGTCCTCGGACCAACGGAAGCCCGTACCGCCCGCGAGCGGGACCAGGTCCCAGACGCCCGTCCCCGCCACCAGCGCGCCGTGCCGGATGCCGAGTCGCCGAGGGGGATCCCAGGCCGTGACCTCCATGGGCTCGACGAACGCGGGAACGCCGAACAACCGCGTCTTCACCGCAAGTCGCACACCGACACCCTCGCGGGTTTCGGAGACGACCTCGACACGATCGGCGTCGAGCATCCAGTCGGCCTGGCGCTCCCAATCGACCAGCACCGCCCACGCCTCGTCCGGCGTCGTCGGCAGCACGATCGCGCGCTCGACATGCACGCGTCGAGTCTATGGACCTGTGGACGCTCCCGGCCTCCGAACCCGATGCCGCTAGGCTTCGCAACATGACGGGCTCACGGGGAGCGGCGGTCGCCGCCGCGCTCGCGACGGCCTCGGGACCCCTCCCCGCCAGGGGCGCGGCGGCAGCCGCGGGCGTGCTGGACGAGCCCGCCGGCGTGGCGTGGGAGGACGGGATCCTGACGTACGTGGGTCCCGCAGGCGGCCTGCCGTGGCCTGCCTCGGTCGGCGCACCCGACCGAGGGATGCTCGTGCCTGGCTTCGTCGACTGCCACGTGCACCTGCCGTTCATCGGCTGGAGGGCGGACGAGTTCGAGGCACGTCTGGCCGGCGCGACCTACCGCGATCTCCACGGCGAGGAGGGCGGGATCTTCCGCAGCAGCAGGATGCTCGCCGCCGCATCGGACGACGACGTGCTGGCGTTCTGCCTGCCGCTCACACGCGAGATGGCGGCGCACGGCACGACCGCGATGGAGCTGAAGACCGGCTACGGGCTCTCCGTAGAGGCCGAGCTACGGCAGGCGCGGCTGGCGCGCGCGCTCGCGGACGCCGCTCCGCAGACGTGCTCCGTCACGTTGCTCGCCTGTCACGCGGTGCCGAAGGAGATGACGCGGGCCGACTGGGTGCGGGCCGCGTGCGACGAGCTGATCCCGGCCGCGGCTTCGGATGCGCTCGTCGATCAGGTGGACATCTACGTGGAGGACATCGCGTTCTCGCTCGACGATCTCGCGGCCGTCGCCGAGGCGGCCGCGCGGGTGGGGCTCCCGTTGCGGGTCCACGCCGACCAGCTCGGTCCGAGCGGCGCTGCGGAGGCCGCGGTGGCGCTGGGCGCGCGGAGCGTCGATCACCTGAACCATCTGAGCGCCGCCGGCGTGACGGCGCTCGGCGACGCCGATGGCACCGTCGCGGTGTTGCTCCCCGCCTCCTCGTTCCTGCTTCGCGCGCGGATCCCACCGGTCGAGGCGCTCCGCGCCTCGGGCGCCGCCCTTGCCATCGGCACGGACTTCAACCCCGGGACCTCGCCGGTGTGCTCGATGCCCGAGGCGATCGCGTTCGCGTGCACGTCTTACGGGCTCGTACCGATGGAGGCGCTCACGGCGGCCACCGCGAACCCGGCGTTCGTGCTGGGGATGGGCGACCGGCTCGGCACGCTGGAGGTCGGCAAACGCGCCGACGTGCTGTTGCTGGAGGAGGCGCGCTTCTCGCAGGTGCCCTATCGTCCCGGCCACGACCCGGTGGTCACGGCGCTCGTGGGGGGTGTGCTCGTCGCATGATCATCTGGCTGAACGGCCCGTTCGGCGTCGGGAAGACCGTCGTCGCGAGGGCGCTGCTTGAAGCGAAGCCCGATTGGGCGTTGCTCGACCCCGAGGTGCGGGGAGCGGAGCTCGTTCGGAAATGGCCGGGGGTCGACGACTTCCAGGATCTCCCCGATTGGCGCAAGGCCGTCGTCGAGGACGCCGTCGAGCGGGTGGGGACGGGAGATCTCGTGATCCCGATGACGATCTGGCGGCTGGAGTACTACCGCGAGATCATGGACGGCCTCAAGGGCGCCGCGGAGGTCCGCCCGTTCCGGCTCACGGCCAGAGAGGCGACGCTGCGGGATCGCATCGAGCGCGACCGGATCGAGCCGGGGGCGGTCGGTTGGCGGCTGGAACGCCTGGAGGAGGGGATCCAGGCGTTCCAGGACACGGCGTTCGGCGACCACGTCGGCACGGACGATCGCACGCCGGAGAAGATCGCTCACCTCATCCTGGTGACGCTGGGACGGGCGTAGCCCGTTCAGTCGAGCGGGCCGACCGCCGACTCGACGGCCGCCACCAGACGTCCATCGCGGACCGCCCGGACGCACGCATCCATGTCGGGGCGGAGCTCGCGATCGACCTCGAGGAACGGCACCACGTCGCGGATCGCGTCGCGAGCGGCGCGCGTGCCCGCCGCTGGCTCCAGCGGAGAGCGGAGGTCGAGGGCCTGTGCGGCCGCCATCACCTCCATCGCCACCACGAGCTCGGCGTTACCGACGATCTCGCGGGCGTGGCGCGCTGCGATCATGCCCATGCTCACGTGGTCCTCCTGCCCCGCCGACGACGGGATCGAATCGACCGACGCCGGATGAGCGAGTGACTTGCACTCGGAGACGAGCGACGCCGCCGTGTACTGCACCAGCATGAACCCCGAGTGCAATCCGCTCCCCTCGATGAGGAACGCGGGAAGATCGTTGTTCTGCTTCGGATCCAGGAGGCGGTAGAGGCGACGCTCGCTGATGCTCGCGAGTCCTACGGTCGCGAGGGCGAGGGTGTCGAGCGCCACGGCGACCGGTTGTCCGTGGAAGTTGCCGCCCGAGCGGACCTCGTCGTCGTCGGGCAATACGATCGGGTTGTCGGAGACGGCGTTGGCCTCTGTCCGCAGCACACCCTCGACGTAGGCGAGCGCGTCGCGCGTCGCGCCGTGCACCTGCGGGGCACAGCGGAGCGAATAGGCATCCTGCACCAGGTGCGGGCTGTGGCGGTGCGACGACAGGATCGGCGAGCCGGCGAGCGCGCGACGGAGGTTCGAGGCGGACGCCGCCTGCCCCGGGTGCGGACGCAGCCGTTGCAGCCGCTCGTCGAACGGCGCGTCGGTTCCGAGCGCCGCCTCCACGGACATCGCCGCGGCGACGTCCGCCACACGAGCGAGATCGGCGACACGCCGAGCGGCAAGGATCCCCACGGCCAGCATCCCCTGCGTGCCGTTGACGAGCGCGAGACCTTCCTTGGCTTCCAGCGCGATCGGAGCGAGTCCGGCCACGGCGAGCGCCGGACCCGCGGGCTCGGTCCCGTCGTCCGTTAGGAGCTCGCCCTGCCCGATCAGTGGCAGGGCCAGGTTCGCGAGCGGCGCCAGGTCGCCCGACGCGCCGAGCGAACCCTGCTCCGGGACCGCCGGTATCAGATCGCGGTTCAACATCTCCACCATGCGATCGACGATCAGCGGCCGGACACCCGAGTAGCCGAGCGCGAGCACGTGCGCCCGAAGCAAGCACATCGCTCGCGCCTCTTCACGAGACAGCGGGCGGCCGACCGCGGTCGCGTGCGATCGCACGATCCCGAGTTGGAGCGCGGCCGCCTGCGACGGATCGATCCGAACGTCGGCGAGCGAACCGAACCCGGTGGTGACCCCGTACACCGTGTCGCCCGACGCCACGACCCGCTCGATGACCGCGCGTGCGGACTCGACGCGCCCTCTCGCGGCGTCCGGAAACTCGACCGCCGCCCCACGAGCGACCGCGACGACGTCCGCGAGCGTCAGCGCTCCCCCTACCCCGACCGGCACGGCGGCAAGGCTACCCCGCCGTCAGACGAGCCACACGTCAGGACCCCTTCTCCCACCGCGCGAGCTTGATCGCGGAGATCAACACGCGTGGGTCCGGGTAGTCCTCGCAGTACTGGTAGCGGTAGGTCAGTCGGAGCCGCCCGTCGGTCGCCACGACGAACTCACCGGGCAACTGCCAAGGGTCGTCGACGAGCCTACGGTCGGAGTCGCGACGCGACGTCATCAGGTCCATCCCCGCTTGGGGGTCGCGACGCAGGAACTCGTCGGGTGCGTCGAAAAGGACCTGCGCCGTGGTTCCTTCGAGGAGCCCGTACGCCTGGTAGAGGCGACGGTGCGGATCGCACAGGATCGGGCACGCGAGCTCTTGCTTCTCTTTGTACGCGGCAGCCCGGTCCCGGCTCTCCCTGGCCGACGATCACAACGTTCGCGCCCGCCTCCAGGTAGGCCTGGAGCTCCGTCCGCAGCCGCGCCGCACGATCCATGCCGCAGGAGCACCCGAAGTGTCTCCAGAAGAGCAGCAGAGCAGGCCGGTCGGTCCAGAAGGACGAGAGCTTCACAGGTTTGCCGATGGAGTCATCGACCTCCAGATCGGGCGCAGGGTCATCGATCTGGACGGGCACCACGTCCCAACGCAGCCGAACCGGACCACGTTTCCATCCAGCTGCCCACTCCTGGTCGGCCGCGAGGGCATCTTCTTCGAACGACGTCATGCTCCCCCCTCATCTGTCCTGGGATCGATCCGCACGTCCGCGAGCGGCCGATCCATCGGCGTGAGGATCGCGGACGACGGGAGATCCGCCGACAGGGGTCGCTCCTCGACCTGGCCGTCGTCGCCCTGCGCAACGCGATACGCGCGCGCATCCGGGTGCGAGGACACCACGCCCGCGATCTCGGAATCCTCGAAGTGCACCGCTGCCAGATCGTCGCACGCGATCCCGGCCGGGAAGCCATCGGCGACCAACCGATGGTAGAGCGGACGCCTGCTGGGCTCGTTCGCGTAGTGCGGACAGAAGCTGCCCGGGAGGAGTCCAACTCCGTCGAGGAGCGGGGCGAGCGGCCCGAACGAATCGGTCGTGCTCGCCTCGAACCAGCAGTTCGCCCCGGCGCTCCCGCCCGCGAGGACCACGCCCGACTCCCAGGCCTCGCGCAGGATCGCGTCCATACCGTGCACGCGCCAGACCGCCAGCAGGTTCGCGGTGTTCCCCCCGCCGACGAAGACGAGGTCCTGCGACAGGATGACCTCGCGGAGATCGCGGTCATCCCGCGCGAAGAGATCGAGGTAGGTCGGTTCGAACCGGTCGGCCGGGAAGATGGAGAGGAGCCGCATCACCGAGAGGGGCACGGCGCTCTGGGCCGTCGGCAGCAGGCACACCTTCGGCCGCGGAGCGTCGAGGAGCGACGCGACATAGTCGAACACGGGGTCGTCGACGTCCTGCCCGCCGCCCATCGCGACGATGTGCCGAGCGGTCATGGTTCGCGCATCGGGATCCGGACTCCTCGCTCCGCGGCCACCTCCAGCGCCCGCTCGTATCCGGCATCGGCGTGTCGCATCACGCCGGTCCCGGGGTCGCTCGTCAGCACGAGCTCCAATCGCTCCCGTGCGTTCTCGGTTCCGTCGGCGACCACGACCATCCCCGCATGGATCGAGTATCCGATCCCCACCCCACCGCCGTGATGCACACTCACCCAGTGCGCGCCTGCGGCGGTGTTGATCAGCGCGTTCAGGATGGGCCAATCGGCGATGGCATCGGATCCGTCCATCATGTCCTCGGTCTCGCGGAACGGCGATGCGACGCTGCCGCTGTCCAGGTGGTCCCGCCCGATCACGATGGGCGCGGTCAGCTCACCCGACGCGACCATCTCGTTGAAGCGGAGACCGGCCTTCACGCGCTCGCCGTAGCCGAGCCAACAGATGCGGGCCGGAAGTCCCTGGAACGCCACGCGCTCCTCGGCCATCCGGATCCACCGCTGCAGGCGCGCATCGTCGGGGAACAGCTTCGCCACCGCCCGGTCGGTCTTCATGATGTCCTCGGGATCGCCCGAGAGCGCCGCCCAGCGGAACGGCCCTTTCCCCTCGCAGAACAGGGGCCGGACGAACGCCGGCACGAAGCCCGGGTACGCATACGCTCGATCGTGCGGGAGCCCGCCCAGCTCGGCGCCTGCGCGCAGGTTGTTCCCGTAGTCGAACACGACCGCGCCTGCCCCGAGGAATCCCACCATGGCGGCCACGTGTTCGGCCATCGATGAGTACGCGCGACGTTGATAGCCCTCCGGATCGATCCCTCGCAGCGCGACGGCTTCATCAAATGACATCCCCGCCGGCACGTACCCGCCCAACGGATCGTGCGCGCTCGTCTGATCGGTGACGATGTCGGGCTTCCAGCCGCGTCGCAGGAGCTCGGGCTCCACCTCGGCGCAGTTGCCCAACAGTCCGATCGACACGGCCTCCCCGCCCGAGCGCGCGTCGTCGGCCCAGGCGAGCGCGGTGTCGAGATCGTCGGTCTCGCGGTCGAGGTACCGCGTCTTGATCCGTCGCTCGATCCGCGTGGCATCGACGTCGATGCAGAGCGCGACGCCGCCGTTCATGGTCACGGCGAGCGGTTGCGCGCCGCCCATCCCCCCGAGGCCTCCCGTCAGCGTGATCGTGCCCTGCAACGTCCCGCCGAACCGTTGATGCGCGCACTCGGCGAGCGTCTCGTACGTCCCCTGCAAGATGCCCTGCGTCCCGATGTAGATCCACGACCCCGCGGTCATCTGCCCGTACATCGTCAATCCCGCGGCCTCGAGCTCACGGAACGTGTCCCAGTCCGCCCACTTCGGCACGAGCATCGAATTCGAGATCAACACGCGCGGCGCCATCGCATGCGTCCGGAACACGCCGACAGGCTTGCCCGACTGCACCAGGAGGGTCTCTTCGTCGCCGAGCGTCTTCAACGTTCGCACGATCGCGTCGTAGGCCTCCCACGACCGTGCGGCCCGGCCCGTTCCTCCGTAGACGACCAGGTCCTCGGGACGCTCGGCCACGTCGGGATCGAGGTTGTTCATCAGCATCCGCATCGCGGCCTCCTGCGGCCACGAACGGCATGACAGCTCGGTGCCCCTGGGCGCACGGATCTCGCGTGCCTTCATCATTCACCCCCACCAGCAGGTCTCGCTGCGACGGACCGATAGTACGCCGGGCGGGGGTTGCGGCCGAAGGCACCGGGGGGTCTGGCGCTCGGCCATGCGGGTGATTGAACCCCCTCACCGAGGCAGGTACGGTCCGCTGCGTGTTTTCCGTCGGAACTTCCCCCGGCGGCGCGGGCGTTCCCGCGCCGCCGATCCGTATCCTGATCGCCGATGACGAGCCCGCCCTGCGCGGAGCTCTCGCCGATCTGCTCGCACACGAGGACAGTCTGATGCTCGTTGGCGAGGCGGCCGACGCGGATCAGGCCATCGAGCTCGCCGTCTCCAGCCGCCCGGATGTGGCGCTCGTGGACGTGAGCATGCCCGCGGGCGGCGGCCCTCGCGCGGCGCGCGAGATCATCCGCGTATCGCCCGCCACGCGGGTGATCGCGCTGTCGGCGTTCGACGATCGCCCCACCGTGCTCGAGATGCTCCGAGCGGGCGCGGTGGGATACCTCGTCAAGGGAACCGCCGGGCAGGACCTTCTCGAATCGATCACCCGAGTGGTCGACGGTGGCGCGAGCCTGTCCGCCGAGCTGATCGACGGCGTCGTGCACGAGCTCTCGTCGCAACTGCGTCGCGAGGAGATCGAGCAGCAGCAACTCGCCGCGCGACGAGGTGAGATCCACCGGTTCCTCTCCGGGAGCGGGGTGACCATGGTCTACCAACCGATCGTGAACCTGCGCGATCGTGCGGTCGTCGGTTTGGAGGCCCTCGCCCGATTCCATTCCCTTCCGCTCCGGCCGCCGAACGAGTGGTTCGCCGCGGCCGTCGAGCTGGAGCTCGGCGTCCAGCTGGAGATGATGGCGATCGAGAGCGCCATGGCCGACCTTCACCGCCTGCCGGCTGGTGCGTACCTCTCCGTCAACTGCTCGCCGCGAGGGGCGATGTCCCCCCGGTTCGCCGCGCTCGTCGACGGCAACGCCTCGAGGATGGTGGTCGAGATCACCGAGCACGAGGCGATCGAGGACTACGCGGTGCTCGCGGCCGCACTCGAGGCATTGCGTGAGCACGGCATCCGGGTCGCGATCGACGACGCGGGGGCGGGATTCGCGAGCCTGCGACACACGCTCCTCCTGCGTCCCGACATCCTGAAGGTGGACACCAGCCTCACGCGGAATATCGACCGCGACCGCGCCAAGCGGGCGCTGACGTCTGCACTCGTTTCGTTCGGCGAGGAGATGGGTGTCGCGATCGTGGCGGAAGGGATCGAGACGCGAGAGGAACTGGACGAGCTGGTCGCGCTGGGGGTGCCGTTCGGCCAGGGGTTCTATCTCGCCGAACCCGGTCCGCTGTAGGGATCAGATCGTTCGACGGTCGATCGCCCACGAGGACCCGGCGGTCGCCTTCGTGTAGGCCTTCATCTCGGTCGCGATGGCCACGGCCTCGGCGTAGTGGGCGTAGGCGCGCTTCTCCGTGCTTGCGACCCCGATCGATATCGACAACAGCGGGAACCGCTGCAGCTCTCCGCGGCGGTTCGCCACTTCCACGAACCCTCGGTCGCGGTCGTCGGGATCGTAGAGCTCGGGCACCTGCTGGTCGAAGCGCAGCACGATGGCCTCGGCGGTATCGGTCGCCTTCTCGGGCGGCACGATCAACACGAAGTCGTCGCCTCCGACATGACCGATGAACGCGTCGCCACCGGTGACGTCCCGCGCGACCTCCTCGATCAGCGCCGCGGTCGACTGGATCGCTTGATCGCCCCGCATGAAACCGTAGTGATCGTTGTAGGCCTTGAAATGATCCAGGTCGGCGTACAACAGCGCGAAGTCCTCACCGCGCTCCACCAGGCCGTCGATCTCCTCCTCGATCCGGACGTTGCCGGGCAGACCGGTGAGCGGAGACTGCGCGCGCATCTCCTTCGCGCGCCGGAGCACGCCGCGGATCCGGGCGAGCAGCTCTGGCGTGTCGAACGGCTTGACGATGTAGTCGTCCGCACCGATCGCGAACCCCTCGAGCTTGTCGGCGGACAGGCCGCGGGCGGTGAGCATGATGATGGAGACGGTGGCGGTGCGGGGGTCCTGCCGCAGACGACGGGTGAGCTCGAAACCGTCCATGTTCGGCATCATCACGTCGGCCAGGACCAGATCGGGGCTCCGCTCCTGTGCGAGCTCGAACGCCTCGACGCCGTCGCTCGCGACGCGGACGTCGTATCCGGCAGCTCGCAGCTCGATCTCGAGCAGCCGAGCGATGAACGGATCGTCGTCGGCGACGAGCAAGCTCTCGCCACCGGCTACGTCGGTGATCTCTACTTGTTGGTCGGTCACGCCTCCCCCTGCTCCCTCTGGTGAGGGCCGTCCACCGATACTGTTCCCCCGATAGCTTCGGCACTTTACTCCGCGAGGTGGAGCCCTAACCGCAAGTCGCCTGGCTATCCGTTCCGACCGGGGGAACCCTTGCGCGGCTGTGGCTTCGCCCCCGCGCGGAGCGTGTGCGTGTGGTGCGTGGCACGATAGGGGCCGGACAGGCCAGAGAGGGGTCCGGATGGAAGCGCTCGACACGTTCCTGGACGCGATGGGCGACACGCCGCTCGTGCGCCTGCACACGGTCACCCGGGGCGTCCGGCCGACCGTCCTGGCGAAGCTGGAGATGCTGAACCCGGGCGGCTCGGTGAAGGATCGGATCGGCATCCGCATGATCGAGGCGGCGGAGCGAGCGGGCCTGTTGAAGCCGGGAGGCACGATCGTCGAGCCCACGTCCGGCAACACGGGACACGGACTGGCGATCGCGGCCGCGATCCGCGGTTACAAGTGCATCTTCGTGATGCCCGACAAGATGAGCCAGGAGAAGATCTCCCTCCTGCGCGCCTACGGGGCCGAGGTCGTCATCTGTCCAACGGCGGTCCCACCGGAGTCTCCCGAGTCCTACTACCGTGTGGCCGATCGCCTGGCGGAGGAGATCCCGGGCGCGTATCAGCCGAACCAGTACTTCAACCCCGAGAATCCCAAGGCCCACTACGAGACCACCGGCCCGGAGATCTGGCGCCAGACCGATGGAACCATCGACGTCTTCGTCGCCGGGGTCGGGACGGGCGGCACGATCAGCGGCGTGGGGCGATACCTCAAGGAGCAGAACCCGGACGTCACGATCGTGGGTGCCGATCCGGAGGGGTCCGTGTACTCGGGCGACGAGCCTCGGCCGTACCTCGTCGAGGGGATCGGCGAGGACTTCTGGCCCGCCACGTTCGATCCCTCGGTCGTCGATCGCTACGTCAAGGTGTCCGATCGCGATTCGTTTCGGATGGCGCGCGCCGTCACGCGTGAGGAAGGGATCCTGATCGGAGGCTCCGCGGGCAGCGCGGTGTTCGCCGCGTTGCAGATCGCACGTGAGCTCGACGAGACGAAGACGATCGTCGTCTTGTTGCCCGACACCGGGCGGCAGTACCTATCCAAGGTGTACTCCGACTCGTGGATGCTGCAACACGGCATGCTCGACCGCCCCGACGTGATCCGGGTCGAGGAGGTGCTGCGGGCCAAGCACGGCGAGCTGCCGCCGCTGATCACGGTCGGCGCGCACGACAAGGTGCGACAGGCCGTCGAGAGGCTCCAGGCGGCCGACATCTCGCAGGCGCCGGTCGTGCGGGAAGAAAGCACGGACGTCTCCCAGTTCGTCGGCTCCATCCGGGATCGCGAGCTGCTCGACCGGATCTTCCGCGACCCCGACGCCCTGCAAGCCGACGTCGCCGAGGTCATGGCGCCCCCGATCCCGATGGTCGAGTTCGACGACCCGATCGAGTCCGCGTTCGGAGAGCTCGAGCACGGGCCCGCGGTCCTCGTGACCAAGGCGGGACAGGTGCTGGGCGTGCTGACGCGGAGCGACCTCCTCGATTTCTTGGCGCACCGGCAGCGGACACCCTGATACGACCGTGCGATCGATCGGCATCGACGTCGGCGTCACGAAGGGGCTGGACCTCGTCCTCATGGACGAGCGACGGGTTCCACTCGCGGTGCGCTCGCACCTGCGGCCCGCGGACGTCGGTGGGCTGATCGACGAGCTCCGTCCGGACGTCGTGGCGATCGACTCCCCGCCGCGATGGGCCACCTCAGGACGCTCGCGTCGCACCGAGCGAGAGCTTTCGGCGTGCAACATCCAGTCCTTCAACACGCCGTCGGAGACCCACGGCCGCGGCAACAAGTTCTTCGCCTGGATGGAGGTCGGGTTCGAGGTCTTCCGCGTGGCGAACGAGCACGGGTTCCCGACGTACGGCGCCGGCTCTCCGAAGGGCCGCGCCATGGAGGTCTTCCCGCACGCGACGACCGTGGTGCTCGCCGGCAGCCTTCCGCCGAAGGGCGCCTCGAAGCGCGCGTGGCGCGAGCGCGTGCTGCACGCGCAGGGTGTTCGCACGGATGAGCTGACCTCGATCGATCGGATCGACGCGGCGCTCGCGGCCCTGACAGGGCTCCTCGCGCTCGAGGGCAAACGCTTCGCGCCGGGAGACCCGCAGGAAGGGGTCATCATGCTTCCGGTGAACACGTTGCCCGCCAAGCCCTTCCGACAAGCCGCGCAGATCCCGAACGTCGTGGCCCCGCTGTTCAACTACTGTGCGTGCGGCGACCCGGCCTGCGACGAGTTGGTCCGCGGCGAGTTCGCGCCCGGCCACGACGCCAAGCGCAAGGCGATGCTCTGGCGGCAAGCCAGGGAAGGCCAAGGATCGATCGAGGAGCTCGAGGAGCGAGGATGGAAGCTACCCCCGGAGATGCGGTAGACGCCCAGCGCTTCGAGACGCGCGCGATCCACGCCGGACAGGACCCCGAGGCGCTGTACGGATCGGTGAACGTCCCGATCTATCAGACGTCGACCTATGTCCAGGAGACGGTCGGCCGGCCGAAACGCTGGGACTACGGCAGAGGCGGGAACCCGACGCGCGAGGCGTTCCAGGTCGCGCTCGCCGCGCTCGAGGGAGGCGCGCAGGGGTTCGCGTTCGCGAGCGGCATGGCGGCAGAGACCACACTCCTGCTCACGTTGCGACCCGGCGATCACGTGGTCCTGGCCGACGACGTCTACGGCGGAACCTACCGGCTGCTCGCGAACGTGCTTTCGGGATGGGGACTCGAGTCCTCGACCGTGGATCTGGCCGACGAGGCGACGCTCCACGCGGCGTTCCGCCCGGCCACCAAGCTCGTATGGGTCGAGACCCCCTCGAACCCGATGTTGAAGATCGTGGATCTCGCCGCGGTCGCCGGCATCGCGCACGGAGCGGGCGCACGCGTCGTCGTCGACAACACGTTCGCGACGCCGGCGCTCCAGCGACCGCTCGAGCTCGGCGCCGATGCCGTCGTCCACAGCGTGACGAAGTACCTCGGCGGACACTCCGATCTGATCGGAGGCGCGATCGCGACGAGCGACCCGGAGTGGATCGAGCGACTCACGTTCCTCACCAACGCCATCGGTGCGGTGCCGGGACCGATGGATTGCTACCTGGCGCTCCGCGGCCTCAAGACACTCGCCGTGCGGATGCGCGCGCACTGCGAGAACGCCCGCGCGATCGCGGCGTTCCTGGCGTCGCATCCGAAGGTCACGGCGGTGCACTATCCGGGGCTCGCGTCGCATCCCGGTCATGACGTCGCGGCGCGGCAGATGTCGGACTTCGGCGGGATGGTGTCGTTCCAGGTAGCGTCGGACGCCGAGGCGATGGCGCTGGTGACCAAGACGAAGCTCTTCTTCCTGGCGGAATCGCTCGGCGGCGTCGAGTCGTTGATCGAGGTTCCCGGACCCATGACGCACGCGAGCGTGGCCGGATCGCCACTGGAGGCACCGGGGAACCTGATCCGACTGTCGGTCGGCATCGAGCACCCCGACGACCTGATCGCCGACCTGGAGAACGCCCTCGGCTAGCGCAGGATGAGCTCGACACCTCCGGCCGTCCGCAGGCTCACCGCGCGAAGGCCCGGCCCCCCGTCGACGACGCGGATCGGTAGGTCGGCGTCTCCCAGCCAATCGGACAAGCGCGACTGATCGCCTCCCAGCTCGAGCCAGGCGATGCCGTCGGCCCCGCTGGGGTGGTCGGCGGACGTGCGGCCGGGGTGGAGCTCGGGAGGGGTGTCCCACGTGATGAAGAACGGGAGCCACGGGTCTCGTTCGGGCGACTCGAGCCCGGCGCCCCTCCAGCGGAGCTCGGCACCATCGGGGCGCGTCCGGGAGCCAGGCTCGACCGCGAGTTCGAGCCGACGCGCGATCGCGTCGACGTCGTCCGACGCCAGGCAGATCGCGAACCAACGATCGCCGTCGGCCGGGAGCTCCAGCATGGTTCGTCCGAAAACCGTCCCCGTTGCCTGATCGGGGTCGACGACCCCGATCAGCTCGATGTAGTCGTCGCCGAGCGGCACGACCCGGTTCGCCGTCCCCCATCGCGCGTGCCGTCCACCGGGAACCGAGACGAGCCCGTGGTCGCGGAGCAACCGCTCGCCGGCATCCTCGAGATCGTGGACCGCCAACACGACGTGATCGATCACGAGCGTCATCTCAAGACCTCCCTCCGTGTCGTTGAGCATACGGTCGGCACGTGACGTATTGGCAGCGACGAGCAGTCGTCGATCAACCGAACGGAGCAGCCGTGCGACACTCCGATGGTGACCCGCCGCATCTCACCGATCGTCCTCCTCGCGTGTTTCGCTTGGATCCTGGCGCCCGAGTCGTCGCTGGCCGCTCCGAGCGGTCCCGATCTCGTGGCCGGCGATCTGTCCTTCCCCTCGAACATGACGTTCGCGCCGGACGGACGGCTGTTCTTCGCGGAGAAGGACAGCGGGGACATCCGCGTGATCGAGGACGGGCGGCTCCTCCCCGATCCGTTCGCGCACATCGATGTCCTCTCGTCGGCCGAGCAGGGGCTGCTGGGCATCGCGCTCGATCCGAACTTCGACGCCGAGCCGTGGGTCTACGTCTACTACTCGGACCCCGTCGCCCGGATCAACCGGCTGGGACGTTTCCGCGCGGACGACGACTCCCGCGAGCTGCAGCCGTTGCTCGACGCACTCACGACCGAACACGGCTATCACAACGGCGGCGACATCGCGTTCGGCGGCGACGGGAAGCTGTTCGTCTCCGTGGGCGAGGTGCACGAGGGCGAACGCGCCCAGAACCCGAACGACATCGGCGGCAAGATCCTGCGCCTCAACCCCGGCGGAACCGCCCCCTCCGACAACCCGTTCGGAGTGGGGAACCCCGCGTACTCCATGGGGCACCGCAACTCCTTCGGCCTGTGCTTCGACCCGTCGAACGGCGATCTGTGGGAAACCGAGAACGGCCCGGGCAGCGACGACGAGGTCAACCTGATCGAACCCGGGGGGAACTACGGCTGGCCCGATCAGCTCGGCCCCGGCGGCGAGCCCGCGTTCATCGATCCCGTCGTGGACTTCCCCGAAGTCATCGTGCCGACGGGATGCGCGGTGTGGCGGGGCGATCTGTTCTTCGGCGCCTACGGGACCGGCCTGCTCTACAGGATCGCGCTGCCCCTGGAAGCTGATGCCCAAGCGTTCGTGGTGAACGACCTGGGCGCCGGCGTCACCGATCTGGAGGTCGGGCCTGGCGGCGACCTTTTCGTCGCGACGTCCGACGCGATCTGGCGGTTCGACGCGCCCGGATCGCCAGTCTCGGTCGGACCCGAGCCCGGCGGCTCATCCGGCGGCGAGTCGCCCGGCGCCGGCTCGAACACCGCGATCGTGATCGTGGCCGGGATCGTGCTGGCGGCGGGGCTCGTCACCCGCCTCATCGCCGGTCGCAGGTTGCGACGGAACCCCTCGGAGGACTAGGTCTTGGGTCGCTTCATGTAGGCGACGAGGCTCTTGCCTCCCATCGGGTTCTCGATCTGCGCGACGGAGACGAGCTCCCAGCCGTCGTCGCCGAACGTGTTCAGGATCTCCCCGGGATTGTGCTCCAGGAGCGGAGCGACGAAGTACTCCCACGTCTGCATGTCGTCCTTCCTCCGTTCGTCAGGCCGAGCCTTCGGTCGTGTCGAGTCGCTTGATCGTGCTTCGGATACAGACTCCCATGATGACTTCCAGGCCCGCATCGGACGCGATGCGATACGCCTCCTCGTTCACGATGCCGGCCTGCAGCCACAAGACACGTGCTCCGATCGCGACGGCGTCGCGCGCGACGGCGGGCGTCTCCTCCGCCCGGCGGAAGACGTCGACCACGTCCACGTGCACGTCATCGGGGATGTCGGGGAGCGACGGATAGGCTCGCTCGCCGAGCACCTCGGTCTCGTTCGGGTTCACCGGCACGATGCGGTAACCATGGTCCTGCAGGTAGGCCGCCACGCCGTTCGACGGCCGGTCGGGGCTGGACGACAACCCCACCACCGCGATCGTGTGCGCGTCGCCGAGCAGCGCCCGGAGCTCGCGGTCTTCGGGAGTGACCGCACCTTTCACACCGGGATCAGCCACGACGCCTCCTTGCGAACGACATCGAGCAGCGCGTGCAGCATCAAGCCTGTCGCACCCCAGATCATGTAGCCGTCGAGCTCGTAGGCGAAGCCGTGCCAGACCCGGCCCGGCTCCCGCGCCACCTCGACGGGCCGCTCCACCTCCGCCAGCTGCGCCACGGTGAACGTGAGCACCTCCTCGATCTCCCCCTCGCTCACCACGAACGCCGGCATCGACGCCAGCATGCCCACGAACGGGACCACCAGGATCCCGCTGACGGTCGTGTGGACGGGCGGCAGGGCGCCGACCACCTCCGTCGCCTCCGGATCCAGCCCGATCTCCTCGAACGCCTCGCGGAGCGCCGTCTGGCCAAGCGTCTCGCCGGGATCCTGCAACCCGCCGGGGAACGAGATCTCGCCGGCATGGCGGGAGAGATCGCTCGAACGCACGGTGAAGACGAGCGAGGGCTCGGGTTCCTCGACGAAAGGGGCGAGGACCGCCGCGAGGCGATCGCTGGGGTTGGGCGAGGGCGCGGGGTCCTGCTCCAGCGCGGCGCGAAGCGCTGTTCGCAACGGGGTGACGGGTACCATCGAGCGCCATGGTAGATGAGGGCCTCGCAGAGGCAGCCGCCGCGGCGGTCGACGCCGACGAGGTCCTGACGTTCGCCCGGGCGCTCATCGCGGCGCCGAGCGAGAACCCCGGCGGCACCGAGGACGAGGCCGCCGCGGTCGCCACCGACATCCTCACCGGGATGGGCGCCTCGCCCGAGACGATCCGCGGCGATGGGAACCGGCCGAGCGTCGTGGCCTCGATCGGCTCGGGAGGGCGCCCCTCGCTCGCGTGGAACGGCCACCTCGACGTCGTCCCGGTGGGCGATCCCTCGAACTGGGTCCACGGCCCATGGGAAGGCGTCGTGGAGGACGGGCGGTTGATCGGCCGGGGTTCCGCCGACATGAAGGGTCCGGTCGCCTCGGCGCTCGCCGCCGCGGCCGCCGTACGCCGAGCGGGCATCGAGCTCGACGGAACGCTGACGTTCCACCTGGCCGCCGACGAAGAGCACATGGGCATGTACGGCACGAAGGTGCTGTGGGACCGCGGCATGCTCGTCCAGGACGCGTGCATCGTGGGCGAGCCGAGCGACCTGCGGGTCGGCCTGGCGGAGCGGGGCGGAGCCTGGATCACCGCGACGGCGCGGGGGAAGGCGGCACACGGATCCCAGCCGAACCTGGGGGTGAACGCGATCGCGTCCATGGCTCGCCTGGTCCTCCGGCTACCGGAGGTGCTTCCCGACCGCGAGCATCCGCTCGTCGGCAGGCCGAGCGTGAACGCCGCCGTCATCACGGGTGGCAGCGCCCCGAACGTCGTCCCGGACCGCTGCGAGCTGGTCATCGACCGTCGGATCGTCCCGGGCGAGGTCGATCCGTCGGAGGTGCTGGCACCGTTCGATCGCCTGGCCGCCGAGATCGCCGTTGAGCATCCCGAGGTCGAACTGACGTTCCAGCTCGACGGCTGGACCGAAGCGGCGGAGGCGGCGGCCGACACGGTCATCGCCGTATCCGCCCGGGAGGCGATCGCTGCCGAGCGGGGCGGCACTCCGACCGACGTCGGGTTCACCGGCATCACCGACGCGCGCTTCTACATCAACGACGCGCAGATCCCGACCGTCATCCTGGGCCCGGGTTCGCTCACGGTGGCGCACACGGCGAACGAATGGGTGCTCGTCGACGACCTGGTCGCGGCCGCGCGCATCTACGCGCGGATCTTCGTCGGGTTCCTCGGCGCGCGAGCGAGGTAGCGACATGGAGCGCTTCGACGTCTTCGTGATCGGCGGCGGCGGGACGGGCTCGGAGGTGGCGTTCCGCCTGGCCGAGGAGGGCATGCGCGTCGCGATCGCCGAACGCGACAAGCTCGGTGGCGAGTGCAACCACTACGGGTGCGTCCCCACCAAGGTCATGCTGCGCAGCGCGAAGATCGCGGCCCTGGCCAGGGACGCCGGCCGGTTCGGGGTGCGGATCCCGTCGGTGGCCGTGGACCTGCCCGCCGTCCAGCAGCGGGCGCGCGACGTCATCGACGCCCAGTCCGGCGAAGGCGCCGCCCCGTTCGAGCGAGCCGGCATCCACGTCTTCCTACAGGAGGCACGCCTGACCGGCCCGCACCGGATCGAGCTCGCGGACGGCACGCAGGTCGAGGCCGATCGGGTCGTGCTCACCACCGGGACCGAGGCGACGGTCCCACCCATCGACGGACTGAAGGCCGGGCCGTTCTGGACCAACAAGGAGGCCATCTGGGAACCGACCGCCCCGCCGGCCTCGCTCGCGGTGATCGGAGCGGGAGCGATCGGCATCGAGTTCGCGCAGATCTACTCCCGGTTCGGCACGGCGGTGACGGTCCTCGAGGCGCTCCCGCACATCCTGCCCGCCGAGGACGACGAGGCCGCCGCCTCGCTCGTCCCCGCGCTGGAGGAAGAGGGCATCGCGTTGCGCGCGGGCGTGACGATCGAGCACGCGCGCCACGCCGCGGAGGGCTGGCGGATCGGGCTCGCGGGGGACGAGACGCTTCGTGCCGACGAGCTCCTGGTCGCCACCGGCCGCCGGCCGGTGTTCGACGGGCACGACCTCGCGGCGGCGGGCGTCGAGCTAGACGACCGGGGACGCCCGGTCCTCTCCGAGACGCTGCGGACGACCGGACCGGACGTGTGGGCGGCGGGGGACGCAACGGGGGAGCTCTTGTTCACGCATGTGGGCGGCTACGAGGCCGAGATCGTCGTCGACGACATCGCCGGCAGACCGCGGCCTCGCGACTACCGGGTCGTGCCGAAGGTGACGTTCTGCGACCCGGAGGTAGCGAGCGTCGGGCTGACCGAGCGGCGGGCGCGGGAGCTGGGCCACGACGTCCGAACGGCGGTATCGCTGGCCGTCGACAACGAGCGAGCGCATATCGAGGGCAGCACCCAGGGTCTGGTGAAGCTCGTGGCGGACGCGGGATCGGGCGAGTTGCTCGGCGGTCACATCGTCGGCGACGAGGCCGGCGCCATGATCCACGAGATCGTCGCGGTCATGGCGGAGCGGGCGTCGGCCCAGAACGCGGGAGCGGCGATCCACGCGTACCCGACGCTCTCGGAATCGGTGAAAGTGGCGCTCAAGGACCTCTCCGGGGAACCGACGTATCCTTGAGCCATGGCTACCCGCACCGATGACCCCATCACCGTGACCGAGGGGGCTGCGCGCAAGGCGCGCCAGCTGGCCGAGAAGGAGGGTCGCCCCGACGCGTCGCTTCGCGTTCGCGTGCTCGCCGGAGGGTGCTCAGGCTTCACGTACGAGCTCTCGTTCGTCGACGCGCCGGAGCCCGATGACGCCGTGGTCCACGCCGCCGACGGGTTCCGAGTGGTGATCGATCCGGCGAGCCAGCCGATCGTGCAGGGCTCGACGCTCGAGTTCGACGAGGCCTTGATGGGCGGTGGATTGAAGATGCTCAACCCCCAGGCGAAGCACGAATGCGCCTGCGGCGACTCCTTCGCGCTCTAGCGCGCGCCCGCTCGACTACGACACCGTCAGCGTCCCCGTCATCTGTGTCGGGTGGTACTTGCAGTGGAACCCGGCGTCGGCCGTCACGTTGATCGTGACGGTCTCGGTCCCGCCCGGTTCGATGTCTTGACTCACGCTGTCGTCGTCGAGCGTGAAGCTGTGTTCCACCGCTCCGGTGTTCGTGACCTCGATGGTGGTCTCACCCGACGACACGTCGATCGCCGACGGATCGAACTCGAAGTCCTTCACGGTGATGGTCATGTCGGCCGCCGCGCCGCTCGAGCCTCCCCCGCCATCGCCGTCGTCACTGCTGCACGACGCGCTCACGAGCGTCAGCGCGAACACCGCCGCCAGCATCACGAAGTACCGTTTCCCGTTCATCCGCCCTCCCGGTCCGTGGTCCGGGTACTACGGGCGACACGCGGGAACGGCTTGCGTTAGGGGACGGCACCTATACTCCGGCCGTATGCCCTCGACGGCCGACAAGACGCAATGGCACGACCTGTATCACGAGGTCGTCATGACGGGGATCTGCACCGGATGCACGGCCTGCATCGTCGCATGCCCATTCCACGTCCTCGGGTACGAGAACGACGTGCCGGTCCAGCTGCAGGACGAGGGCGTGGACCAGTGCGCCCACGGTGAGCGTGGTTGCGACATCTGCACGCGCGCCTGTCCGCGGTTCCGCGACTGGGAGGGCGAGATCGACATGACGCTCTTCGGTATGGCCCGCAAGCCGGAGGACGTGATCGGCCACTACAAGGACATCTGGCTCGCCCGCGCGTCCGACGCCGCCTCCCTCGCGCAAGGACAGGACGGGGGTGTCGTTTCCGCCCTCCTGATCTGGGGGCTCGCCAACGGCGAGATCGACGGGGCATGCACGTCGAAGCTTTCCGATGAGCGCCAGTGGGACGCCGAGCCGGCCGTCGTGACCGACGCGCAGGGCGTGCTCGACACCGCCGGCTCGCGCTACACCTATTCCGCCAATCCACTCGCGCTGATCAAGGCCGCTGAGCTCGGCCTCTCGAAGATCGCCCTCGTCGGCATGAGCTGCCAGTCCTCGGTCACCGGCTCGCTCGGGGCCCGTCGGGTCAACAAGTGGCGGCGCAAGATCGCATGGACGTTCGGTCTGCTCTGCTCCAAGACGTTCACCTACGACGGGCTGATGGTCGAGATCGCGCAGAACCGCCTCGGACTGGATCTGGATCACCTCGCGCGGGTGAACGTGAAGGGCAAGCTCCTCTTCTACACGGACGACGGAGCGGAGCACACGTACTCGTTGAAAGAGGCACACGAGTTCACCCGTCCCGGGTGCCTGCACTGCCCCGATTTCGCCGCCGAGCACGCCGACATCTCGTTCGGCGGGCTCGGCCAATCCGAGGGTTGGACGCTCACCATCGTCCGGACCGACACGGGCCTCGACGTATGGAACCGGGCGTTGGCCGACGGCGTGATCGAGGCGCGACCGGCGTCGGAGGACCCCAAGGCCGTCGAGCTGATGTTCAAGCTCGCGGCGAAGTCGCGGCAGCGCTGGCCCGGCTCCGACGAGGCTCCGACCGCCGATCCGGCGCCCGGACTCCTGCCCGCCTGAGCATCCTTCCCGCCAGAAAGAGCCTTTTGGCTCAACCGACCGTATTTCTCAAGCGATATCCTTTGGAAGCAACCCTTGTCGGGGCTCCGTCTGCCCCTTCGGTGAGAGGAGAGCCGGGCAAAGTGGATACCGCACGGGCGGCACTCTCCGGGTCGTTGCACCATGATGGCATCGTCGAGGCCGTTGCCTTCGCCGCGGAACGCCTCCTCCTGTCTCCCGAGTGGCACGAAGCCGCCGACGAGGTCTTGGCCCGATTGGGGCGGGCCGCAGGGGTCTCTCGGGCATACATCGCCACGAACACGGTGGACGAGGAAGGGCGCCTCACGTCCAACTGGCTCGCCGAATGGACGGGACCGGGCATCGTGCGGGTCATGGACGACATCAACTTCCGATCGGCGCCGTGGGAGGGATCCGGGTTCGGCAGGTGGTCCAAGATCCTGGCTCGCGGTGAGGTCGTCCGAAGCGCCGTCGCCGACCTCCCCGAGTGCGAACGACCGCCGCTCGAGTTGCACGGAGTCGTCTCCCTGGCGAAGTTCCCGGTGTTCGCGGGCGGCGAATGGTGGGGCGCGATCGGGCGACGACTGCGTTGGGGTGCGTGATTGGAGCAGCGATGAACTCGCCGCCCTGCATGTGTCGGCCACGGTCCTGGGAGCCGCCATCCAGCGGCATCGCCTCGACCGACAGGCGCTCGAGGCCGAAGCGCGATATCGACACATGATCGATCAGTCGCCGGACGCGATCCTGGTCCACGCCGACGGCCGGTTCGTCTTCGCGAACGAGGCGGCCGCAGAGCTCCTGGCGGCGGAGGGGCCCAAGGCGCTCGTCGGCCTTCCGATCGAGATGATCGTCCATCCCGACTACCGTGAGCTGGTCGACGATCGCGCGGCCCTCGAACAGCTCGGGCAGGTCGCGCCGCTGCTGGAAGAGAAATTCATCCGGTTGGACGGCCGGGAGATCCTCGTCGAGGTCGCCGGCATCCCGGTGAAGTACGAGGGCCGAGCCGCCGGCCAGATCGTCGTGCGCGACATCTCACGACGCAAGGAGGCTGAGGAGCAGCTCCGCAGCGCCGAGGAGCGCTATCGCGCCCTGGTGGAGCACATCCCCGCCGTCGTGTACGTGGAGACCCCGGAGGGCGACCCCGAGCGTTTCTACATCAGCCCGCAGGTCGAGGACGTCTTCGGCTGTCCCGCCGGAGTGGCGCTGGACCGCGGATTTCTGGCTCGACCATGTGCACCCCGACGATCGCCCCCAGGTGGTATCGGACGACGAACGCACGAACGTCGAACGCGCGCAGTTCGCGCTCGAATACCGCTTCCTCGCCGCCGACGGCGAGTGGCGATGGGTCCATGACGAGGCCATGTTCCTGGACAGCCCGGACGGCGGAGGCTTCTGGCAGGGCTTCATGTTGGACATCACCGAACGCAAGGTCGCGGAGCAGCAGGTCGCTCGGGCCCTGGACGCCGAGCGCGAGGCCGCGCAGCGGTTGCGAGCCCTCGACGAGATGAAGAACACGTTCCTGCAGGCCGTCTCCCACGACCTTCGGACGCCGCTCGCCGCGATCCTCGGCCTTGCCGTCACGCTCGAGCGAGGAGACGTGGAACTCGACGCGACCGAGGCCCAGGATCTGGCGGGGCGCATCGCCGATAACGCCCGCAAGCTCGAACGGCTGGTCACCAATCTGCTCGACATGGATCGCCTCGCGCGAGGGATCGTGTCGCCGAAGCTCGAGTCGGTGGACGTCGGCGAGGTCGTGCGCCGAGTCGTGATCGAGTCGGATCAGATCGATCGATCACGGTTGACGATGGACGTCGATGCGGTGGTGATCCCCGTGGACAGGTCCAAGATCGAGCGCATCGTCGAGAACCTGCTGGCGAACACGGCACGCCACACGCCGTCGAACGCCCACGTGTGGGTCTCGGTCCGTCGACATGAAGAGGGTGCGCTCATCATGGTCGAAGACAGCGGCGTCGGCGTTCCGGCCGAGCTCCGCGAGTCGCTCTTCGAGCCGTTCCAGCAGGGTCCCGAGGCTCCTCAGCACTCACCGGGTGTGGGGGTCGGCCTGACGCTCGTGCGCCGATTCGCCGAGCTCCACGGTGGACGAGCGTGGATCGAGGAACGTGCCGGCGGCGGCGCGTCGTTCCAGGTCTTTCTCCCCGGCTCGCCGCCGGTCGAGGCCACCGCCTGAGCGGTCGATCAGAGCTTGGGCCACGCGGCGACGATCGGATGGTCGACCGCCGCCGGACCGACCTGCGCCGCTCCCCCGGGCGATCCGAGACCGCTCACGTTCGCGGCGAAGAACTCCGCGTTGATGGGCGTGAACTGCTTCCACTCCGCAGGAACGTCGTCCTCGTAGAAGATCGCGGTCACGGGACAGGCCGGCTCACACGCGCCGCAGTCGACGCACTCGTCGGGCTGGATGTACAGCATGCGCGGACCTTCGTAGATGCAATCGACCGGACACTCGTCGACGCAGGCACGGTCCAACACGTCGATGCAGGGCTCTGCGATGGTGTACGTCACGGGTATTTACCTCTTTTCCACGGTGTCGACCTTGCAAACTCGTCATGCCGAGTGTACGAGATGGGGGCGCGAGCGCAAACACGCCCGAGAAGACCCTGGGGGATGCGTCCGTTCAGACCGTGACGGCGGCGATCAACGTTCGGGCGACGGACCCGATCGGGTCGTCGATCGTGGCCACCGGGTAGATGACCGGGAGGTCGGCCCCCGCCTCCCGGAACGCCTCGACTCGCCCGCGCGCCTCGAGCGGCTCGCCCACCAGGGTCACCGCCCTAACGAGCTCCTCCGGGACGTCCTCGGGCCGCCCCGACACGTGCGCCGCGGCGGCCTCGCGCGACGCCTCCTCGAGCCCCATCAGGGCGAACTGCCGAGCGTAGGCCGGGTACGACGCATACTCGCCCGCGGCCACCTGCAACGCCCGCATGCACGCCTCGTCGCTCGCTCCCAAGCTCGCTCGGACGTAGACGGCGACGGTCACGTCGGACACGTCGCGACCGGCCGCCTCCGCTCCCTCTCGAAGCTCGGCGGTGGCGGTGCGAACGCGCTCGGGCGTGCACCAGTTCAACAGGACGCCGTCGGCGACCTCCCCCGCCAGACGCATCGCGCGAGGTCCGAGCGCGGATATCCAGATCGGGACCCGATCCTCGGGGATCAGGGACAGGCGCACCGCCCGCCCGTCGATCTCCACCGGTTCTCCGGCGAGCAGGCGGCGGAGCGTGGCGACCAGCCCGCGGAGGCGATCGAGCGCCCCCGGGACCGCCGGGCCGGTTCCGATGCCCAGCACGAGCCTGCCGAGCGATCGTTCCTGGACCGCGGCGGCGGCCATCGCGGTCAGGAACGGCGTCCTGGACGACATGGGGATGATGCCGGTCCCGAGGAACAGCACCTCGGTCTCGCCGGCCAGCTCTCCCAGGGCGACGAGCGCGTCCCGCCCGCCGATCTCGGGCAGGAACACCGCGTCGTAGCCGAGCGACTCTCCCTGGCGTACCAGCCGAGCGAACGGCGGCCACGGGAACGGATCGCGCAAGGCGAAGGCGGAGCCGCGGAGTGGCGGTTGTCGGGGTTCGGTCACGCTGACATGGTGCCACGCGATGGAGCCCGTCACCTTCTCGACCGAGGACGGCGTTCGCCTGGAGGGCGAGCTCCGTCTGCCCGAGAGCTCGCCGCGCGGGACGGCGACGATCTGTCATCCGCACCCGCGCCACGGCGGAAGCAAGGATCACCCGATCCTGTGGGCGATCCGGAACGAGCTCGCGCAACGGGGCCTCGCGGTGCTCTCGTTCAACTTCCGGGGCGTGATGGGGTCCGGCGGCACGTTCGGCGGAGGGCGGGACGAGGTCCGAGACGTGCGCGCCGCGATCGGACGCGTGTGCGACGAGGCGCCCACCCTGCCGACCGTCGTCTGCGGCTGGTCGTTCGGCGCCAACGTCGCGCTCCGTGAGGCGCTCGACGACGAACGGGTCGACGTGCTCGTCCTGGTCGGCCTCCCGCTCAGACCGGGGGAGGTCGAGCTTCCCGCGCTCCCCCGCGGCGAGGAACTGCGCGGGTTCCGCGCGCCGGTGATGGTCCTCGCCGGCGAACGCGACGAGTACTGCCCGCCCGACGAGCTGCGGACCATGGCAACGGAGTTCCGCCGGGCGCGGGCCGAGATCCTGGCGGGCACCGATCACTACCTCTGGAGACGCGAACGCGAGGCGGCCGCCTTGATCGGCGACTTCGTCGACGAGGTGCTCTCGGAGAAGAGCTAGAAGGGACCCTCTCGTTTCGCGTGCCCATTGGATCGTGGATCCACCGTGGACGTCTTGGCCCGCGACAGCCACAGGAACGGCACGAACAGGACCACGCCACCCCACAGGCCACGCCACACCACCGCCCCCAACACGGCGGATGCCGCCGAGATGCCGACCCAGAGCCACGGGTTCCCCCACCACGGACGCCGCTGCTGCCCCGGATCGCGCGGGGGTCTGATGATGTCGGGCTCCACGAGCCGGGCCGCTCTCCGCATAGCCGCGCGATCCATCCGCCAGCGACGCCGCAACAGCACCACGAACCCGATGGAGAACAGGGCAAGCGCCGTGAACGGGAGGACGACGAACACCAGGTCTCCGCGATCCACGTCGTCAGCCCGTGGAACGGACGCGTTTCACGCGGAGCCTGATCGGGGTGGATCGACGGCTCCGAGCTTGGCACGCGCGGTCCGCCACGATCGGACGAGCCGGTACGCCGTGAACGCACCCAACGCGATCACGAGTCCCGCGGCCAGCCACGCTGCCCCCATCGAACCTCCGTTCCGTGTGCGGCCTACAGCGGCACGTGCGACAGGACCATGATCCGGGGCTCGGTCATCTCGTCCATCGCGTACTTCAGCCCCTCGCGGCCGAACCCCGAGTCCTTCGCGCCGCCGTACGGCATCTGATCAGCGCGGAACGCCGAGACGTCGTTGACGATGACGCCGCCGACCTCGAGCGAGCGGTGCGCCTCGAACGCACGATCGATGTCGTTCGTGAACACGCCCGCCTGCAACCCGTACTTCGAGTCGCTGACCGTCGCGAGCGCATCCTCGAACGTCTGGTACGGGCTGATCGTCACGACCGGACCGAAGACCTCCTCACGGCAGACCTTCATCTCCGGCGTCACGTTCGCGAGGAGCGTCGGCTGGAACATCGGGCCCTCGCCCGTGCCGCCCACGAGCACCTCGGCGCCCTGCGAGACGGCCTCCTCGACCCACTCCTTGATCCGCGTGACCTCGCCCTTCGCGATCACCGGACCGACGTCGACGGTCGGATCCATCGGGTCGCCGACCTTCAGGCTCTCGACCTGCTTCACCAGGCGAGCGGTGAAGTCGTCGTACACCTCGCTCGCCACCAGGACGCGCTGCACGCTGATGCAGCTCTGCCCGGCCTGGTAGTACCCACCGAACGCGATCCGCGCGGCCGCATGATCCAGGTCCGCGTCGGAGTGCACGATCACGCCGGCGTTGCCGCCCAGCTCCAGCGTGACGCGCTTCTTCGGATCGAGCCCCTTCAGGTACCACCCGATCTCCGCCGAACCCGTGAACGAGATCTTCCGGAACCGGTCGTCGCGCGCCATGCCGTCCGCGACCTTCGAGTTGACAGGCAACACCTGGAACATGCCTTTCGGCAGGTCCGTCTCGGCGAAGAACTCCGCCAGCCGCAGCGAGCCGATCGGTGTGTACG
Source organism: Actinomycetota bacterium (assembly GCA_038211015.1). GTDB lineage: Bacteria > Actinomycetota > UBA4738 > UBA4738 > HRBIN12 > JBBQVZ01. The sequence continues at coordinate 27,716 of JBBQVZ010000007.1, forward strand.
ACGCCGGCTTGACGACGATCGGTGCGCCGACCGCGAGCGCCGGCGCGACCTTGTGCGCCACCAGGTTCAGCGGGAAGTTGAACGGCGTGATGCCGAGCACCGGGCCGATCGGGAACCGGCGGATCAGCCCGATCCGCGAGCCGAGCGCCGCCTCGGTGTCCAGGCGCATCAGCTCGTCGTCGCCGGCGCGGATCGTCTCGGACGCCCAACGGAACGTCGACACCGCGCGCGTCGCCTCGACGGTCGCCCACTTGAGCGGCTTGCCGCCTTCGCGCGCGATCAGCTCGGCGTTCTCCGTGATCGTCTCGGACAGGCGCTTCGAGATGTGGTCGAGCGCCTCGGAGCGCACGTGGACGGGCAGGTGCTGCGACGTCTTGAACGTCTCGGCCGCGACGGCCGTGGCCTCTTCCACGTCGGCGGCCGTCGGCACGCCGATCGCCGCGACCACGCTGTCGTCGTACGGGCTCGTGACCTCGAACGTGCCGTCGCCCGTGCGCCACTCACCGTTCACCAGGAACGGTCTCGTTTCCATCGGGAGCTCACCCACTTTCGCTCGGCGGCATCCGCCGCTCGACCTGCCTCGTCATGCCGGCGCGCGCCTTCGGCGCGCGCCGATGCCACTAGTCTGCCTCAGACTACGATCTACTCCAGGGAGATCATCACGTGCTTGATGTTCGTGTAGTCCTCGAGGGAGTACACCGACATGTCCTTGCCGTGCCCGCTCTGCTTGTACCCGCCGTGCGGCATCTCCGGTGACAGCGGGATGTGCGTGTTGACCCAGACGCATCCGTACTCCAGCCGGCGCGCCATCCGCATCGCGCGACCCACGTCGCGCGTCCACACCGACGACGCGAGGCCGTAGTCCACGCCGTTCGCCCATGAGAGGGCCTGCTCCTCGTCGTCGAACCGCTGCACGGTCACAACGGGGCCGAAGACCTCCTTCTGGATGATCTCGGCGTCCTGCTTCACGTCGGCGACGACCGTGGGCTTGTAGAAGAACCCGTCGCGCTCCATCGCCGAGCCGCCGGTGAGCACGGAGCCGCCGGCCTCCTGCGCGCGCTCGACGAAGCCCTCCACCCGCTCGAGCTGCTCCTTGGAGATGACGGCGCCGACCTCGGTGCCATCGTCGAACGGGTCGCCCATCGCGATCGACTCGACGGCGGGGACGAGCTCCGACAGCACGTTGTCGTACTGCGCCGACCCCACGAGGACCCGGCAGGCCGCGGTGCAATCCTGTCCGGCGTTGAAGTAGCCGGCGATCTTCACCCACTCCACCGCCGTGGCGATGTCGGCGTCGTCGAAGATGATGACCGGCGCCTTCCCGCCCAGCTCCAGGTGAACGCGCTTCAGCGTGTCCGCCGCGTTCTTGGCGATCAGCTTGCCGGTGTTGACGTCACCCGTGAGCGACACGATGCCGACGTCGGGGTGGCGGACCAACGCGTCGCCGACCGGAAGGCCGTCGCCCGTGATGACGTTGAACACGCCCGGCGGGAACAGGTCCTCGGCCAGCTCGGCCATCTTGAGCGCCGTGATCGGTGTGAGCTCCGACGGCTTCAGGACCACGCAGTTGCCGGTCGCGAGCGCGGGACCGATCTTCCAGACCGACATCATCAGCGGGTAGTTCCACGGGGCGATCAGACCGGCCACGCCGATCGGCTCACGACGGACGAAGCTCGTGAAGCCTGCCATGTACTCGCCGGCCGAGCGACCCTCCTGCGTGCGCGCCGCGCCTCCGAAGAAGCGCAGGTTGTCCACGATCGGCGGCAGCTCCTCGGACATGGTGACGGCATACGGCTTGCCGACGTTCTCGGCCTCGAGCTTGATGATCTCCTCGCCGTGCTCCTCGATGCGGTCGGCGAGCTTCAACAACGCGAGCTGACGATCCTTCGGCGTCGAGTCGTACCAGGTCGCGAACGCTTTCTTCGCGGCGGCGACGGCGCTGTTCGCGTCCTCCGCCGTCCCTTCCTGGACGCTCGCCATGACCGCACCGGTGGCCGGGTTGACCACGTCTCGCGTCCCACCGTCCGACGAGTTCACCCACTCGCCGTTGATGAACATCTGGTAGCTGTCGGCCATGCTCCCCCTCCTCGCCTTTGGACCTGACTCCACGAACGCTGTTCAGGGCGTCAGTATGCCGTGTCGGGCACGGAGCGGGCCATCCGCCGTTCGGGCCAGCGTGGGTCGTCCCGCTGTACGGACGGGACAACGGCGAGGGGTTCAGCCCTCGGCGATCATCAGGTCTCTGGCCCGGAGGGCGAGCCAGAACTCCATCCGGTCGAACGAGCTCGACAGATCCCGGCCGGTGAGCTCCTCGACTTTGCGGATGCGATAGCGGAGCGTGTGGCGGTGCACGAACAGTTCGGCCGCCGCGGTCTCCCACCGGGAGTTGTGCTGAAGGAACGCCCGGAGCGAGGGCCCCAGCTCGCCGTGCTGATCGCGGTCGTACGCGTCGAGCGGTCCCAGGAGCGAATCGGCGAAGGCGCGGAGCGCGTCGGGATCGGTCATGGACAGCAGCAGCCGGTAGGTCCCCAGATCCTCGAAGCCCGCGGACGCCCACCCCTCCAGCCGGCAGACCTGCAGTGCGTAGCGAGCCTCGCGCAGGCTCCGGCCCACGTCGGCGGACGCCACGGTGCTCCCCGACCCACCCCGGATCGTCTCGCCGGTTCGCACACCCATCGTCTTCACGAGGCCCTCGAGCTCCAGCTCCGAGCCCGCCGGAAGCAGGATGGACACGCCGTCCTCGCGGCGGGAGACCAGGAACCCGCCGCCGACCCGCGAACCGTGGTCTTCAACGGCCTCGGCGAGGACGGCGGGGTCGACCCCCTCCAGCGCCACCGCCACGACGAGCGCGTCCCGGGCGAACCCGAACCGTGCGAGGCCCCGGGCGGCCTCGGCGTCGGGGAGCGAACCCGTCTCGAGCTCGTCGAAGAAGTCGCCCTGCAAGCGCCGCTCCGTATCCGCGACGGCACGCGACTTCGCCAACTCGATGGCGAACAATGAGAGCGCGTGGCCGGCGACGATGCGATCGAGCTGGCTCGGCTGTTCGGGCTTGCCGACCGCGAGGAACGCCTCGACCCTGCCCTGCGCGCCCACGGGTTGCACCCAGACGTGGTGACCCTCGTCGACCAACGAGAGGCTGAAGCTGGTCCCCTCGGGACGGGAGGACTGAACCTCCTTCCACACGCGTTCGGCGCGGTCGGTGGCGGCGCGCGACGTGGTGGCGAGCGGGATGCCGTGCAGATCGAGCAGCATCGCCCATCCCTTCGTCACGTGGGCGAGCGATGCGGCGATGCCCTCGATGCCCGCGCCTTCCATCACCGCGCGCGTGAGGACATGCTCCGCGTCGACCGCGCGCTGCAACGTGTCGTACTGCTCGGCCAGGATCCTGGTGAACACCGCCTCGGTGATCGCGATGAACGGCACGGGATACGGCACCTCGAACACCGGGAACGCGGCCTGCTCCGCGGCGTTGACGATCGCTCGCGGGACCTTGTCGTGGGAGAAGCCGAGTCCGAAGCCCAGCCCCGCCAGACCGGCGTCGGCCAGACGCTTGATGTACGCGCGCTGTTTCGCGGGTGTGGCGCCGACGCCCATCCCGGTGGACAGGAGCAACTCCCCGCCCTTCAACCACGGGGTGGGGTCCTCCAACTCGCTCACGTGGACCCAGCGGATAGGCCTGTCGGCCTCGCTCTCGCCGGCGACCAGACGGAGCGCGATCCCGGGTATCGCCAGGATGTCGCGCATGCTCACGGCCATGCGCCCGATTGTACGGGTCGTACAGCCCGCCGCCGCCGGGTACGACGAACGCGCGGCGATGGGTGGACGGTTCGTACAAACCGAGCGGGAAGGTTGGGTCAGGCGCGAGCCTGACGCGGGTAGCCTGAACGAACGACACTCGCAGCCGACGACGACTATCAGCCCGTCGACGAACATGCGCGGCGCCGACGAGCGCCCGACGAGGAGGACATGATGGACATCCCACAGGAGCGCAAGGTCCTCACGCAGATCCCCGGCCCGAGGTCCAAGGAATGGCTCGCCCGGCGCGACGCATCGATGACGTCCGCGTTCCCCACTATCCACGCGATCGTCGCGGCGCAGGCCTCGGGAGCCATCATCGAGGACGTCGACGGCAACCGGCTCATCGACTTCGCGACGGGGATCGCGGTCCTGAACGTGGGCCACTCGGCCCCCGAGGTGCTCGATGCCGCACAGCGGCAACTCGAGCGCGACACGCACACATCCGGTGTGACGGGGAACGAACCGACGATCGAGCTCGCCGAACGGCTGAACGCACTGACGCCGGGCGGCTTCCCCAAGAAGACGTTCTTCGCGAACTCGGGGGCCGAGGCCGTGGAGAACGCCGTCAAGGTGGCGCGCTACGCCACGGGCCGCCAGGCGATCGTCTGTTTCGATCACGCCTTCCACGGACGGACGTACATGGCTATGACGCTTACGGCGAAGGTGCTGCCGTACAAGCAGGGCTTCGGGCCGTACGCGCCGGAGGTCTACCGCCTGCCGATGGCCTATCCGTACCGTTGGCCGAGCGGGCCGGACCGCTGCGCGGAGGAAGCGCTCGCGTACGCGCTCGACGAGATGCACAAGCACATCGGCGAACAGAACATCGCCGGCGTGCTGATCGAGCCGATCCAGGGCGAAGGTGGGTTCATCGTGCCGGCGCCGGGCTTCCTCAAGGGATTGGCGGACTTCTGCGCCGAGCACGGCATCGCGTTCATCGCCGACGAGATCCAGAGCGGCATGGGACGCGCCGGCCGCTGGTACGCGATCGAGGACGAGCAGGGCGTGGTGCCCGACATCGTCCTCACCGCGAAGTCGCTCGGCGCCGGCTTCCCCATCTCAGCCGTTACGGGACGAGCTTCGATGATGGATGCCGTTCATCCCGGCGGCCTCGGCGGAACGTACGGCGGGAACCCCGTCGCCGCTGCGGCCTCGCTCGCGGTGCTCGACAAGATCGAGCGGGAGGGATTGCTCGAGCGATCGCGTGCGCTCGGCGAAACGATCATGACGCGGTTCCACATGTTCGCCGACCGCTACCCCGTCGTCGGAGACGTTCGCGGCCGTGGGGCGATGTGCGCGATAGAGCTGGTCGCCGACCGCGGGACGAAAGAGCCGCTGGGCGCCGACGCGATGAACGCGATCGTCCGCCGGTGTCTCGAGAACGGCGTCATCGTGTTGTCGGCGGGAACCTACAGCAACGTGATCAGGCTCCTGCCGCCCCTCACGATCGAGGATGCGCTGCTCGAGGACGGCCTGAACGTGCTCGACGAGGCGATCGGCGCGGCCGCCGGCTGAACCCGGTTGCTAACGTCCGGGAATGACGCCGCCCGCCGGAACTCCCGACACGCCGCCCACCCGCGGTTCGCGGCTGCGCCGGATCGCGATCGACCTCACGCCACTCAAGGTCTCCCGCGACTACCGCCTGCTGTGGGGCGGGGGCTTCATCTCCGAGCTGGGCTACCAGTTCGCTCGGATCGCGATCTACGTGCAGGTCACAGAGCTCACCGATTCGGCCGCGGCCGTCGGACTGGTCGGGCTCACCGGCCTGGCGGGCGTGTTCGCCGGAACGCTCATCGGCGGTTCGTTCATCGACGCGCACGATCGTCGCCGGACCCTCATGTGGGCGCAGGTCGCGCACACGGTCGGCGCCGTGATCCTGTTAGGCGGCGCCATCCACGGGCACCCGTCGGTCTGGCTGATCTACCTGGCCGGTGGGCTTCACGCGCTCGTGAGCTCGATCGACGGCCCGACGCGCTCCGCCATGACGCCACGGCTCGTGGGCAAGGATCTCCTCCCCTCCGCGCTCGCGCTCAGCCAGGTGCTCTGGCAGACCGTCGCGATCGTCGGGCCTGCCCTCGCGGGAGTCCTGATCGTTCGGTATGGCTTCGGAGCCGCCTACGCGATCGACCTCATGACCTACGGAGCACTCTTCCTGGCGGCGCTCATGATGCGGCCGATGCCACCCGAGCACGACCCTGAGCGTGCCTCGGGATGGGCGGCGGTCAAGGAGGGGTTCGGCTATGTGCGCCGGCACCGCCTCATCCAGGCCACGTTCGTCGTCGACCTGATCGCCATGATCTTCGGGATGCCCCAGGCGCTGTTCACGTTCCTCGCGATCTCGCAGTTCCACCGTGGACCCGAGATCGTCGGCCTGTTGTTCGCCGCACCGGCCGTGGGCGCTCTCACGCAGGCGCTCACAGCCGGCTGGGTCAAGAACGTTCGGCGTCAGGGATCGGCGGTCATCTGGGCGGTGGCCGCATGGGGGTGCGCCATCGCGGCCTTCGGGCTCGTGGGCACGAACCTTCCGCTCGCGCTGCTCATGTTGGCCCTCGCGGGCGCCGCGGACGTCATCTCGGCGATCTTCCGTAGCACGATCACCCAGGTCACCACCCCGGATCGGCTGCGCGGCAGGATGTCCCAGATCTTCATCCTCGTCGTGACCGGCGGGCCCCGCCTGGGGGATTTCGAAGCGGGCGTCGTCGCGGCATGGTTCACCCCGACGATCTCGGTCGTGTCCGGCGGGCTCGCCTGCATCGTCGGAGCCGGTTTCGTGGCGCTCGCCTACCCGGAGCTGCGGCACTATCGCGCCGACCACGTTCCCTGACATAGCATTCCGGACATGCCCAAGCTCTCCGACGAGGACATCCGGGCCGCGGTGGCCGCGGACCTTCCCGGCTGGGAGTTCGACGGCGACGCGATCCATCGGGAGTTCGTGTTCAAAGGGTTCATGGCCGCGATCGCGTTCATCGGCAGGCTCGCGACGAAGGCCCACGAGGCGCGCCATCACCCCGACCTCGAGAACCACTACAACCGCGTGCTGGTCTCGCTCTCGACACACGACGAAGGAGGCGTGACGGAGCACGACATCGCGCTCGCGCGAGCGATCGAGTCCGTCGTCGAGCCGCCCGAGGCCTGACGTGCCCGACGCGGTCAGGTTGATCGAGCTCCGCGTGTTGGAGGGCCCGAACCTCTACTTCACGCGACCGGCGATCAAGCTCACGCTCGCGGTGCCCGGATGGCTCACCGTATCGGACGAACGGATCCTCGCGATCGCCGGCAGGCTGGGTGTTCCCAGCGGCGCGAAGACCGGGCCGCCCGAGAGCGAGCAACGGCGCCGGGTGGTGGCGCGGTTCGCCGCGTTCCTCACTCGCAGGATCGCGATAGCCGGCGGAGCCAGACGACTCGGCGTCCGGGCGCGCCCGGGACCGGAGCGCGATCAGATCGTCGTGGCATTCCCGTGGCGCCGCCGCGCGGCCGCCGAGGCTCTCGGGCACGAGGTCGCCGCGGGGATGACGGCCCTGCTCCGTCGCTCGCCCGATCGCCTCATCGCAGAGGCGGGTCGGCGCCTGGCCGCGGTCGAGCCCGGCGACGAACCCGCCGTCCCCGATCCCCGTATCCCGGTCGTCCAGGTGACCGGAACGAACGGCAAGACGACCACCGTTCGACTGCTGGCGCACCTGGTCCGCAGCGCGGGCAAGACCGTCGCGTACTCGTCGACCGACGGCGTGTTCCGCGACGACGGCGCGTTGATCGAAGCCGGCGACTACTCCGGATTCGGGGGGGCGGCGCGCGCGCTCGCAGAGGAGCCGGACGTGGCCGTGCTCGAAACGGCACGCGGGGGGATGCTGCTTCGGGGCGTCGGTGTGCGACACAACGATGTCGCGGTCGTGACGAACGTGAGCGAGGACCACCTGGGTCTCCAAGGCGTCGACACGGTCGACCAACTCGCCGAGGTGAAGAGCGTGGTCACACGCATCACCAGGCCGGACGGGTGGGACGTGCTCAACGCCGACGACCCGCGCGTGCTGGCGATGCGGCGACACGCGACCGGCCGCCCCTGGCTCTTCTCGCTCGACCCCAACCACCCGGCGATCCGCGAGGCGCTCGGCGATGGCGGCCGTGGCATGACCGTGATCGACGGCCATCTTGCGTGGGTCGAGCGGCACGAGACCCACCCGCTCGCGTCCATCACCGACATCCCCGTCACGCTCGCCGGCATCTCTCGGCCGAACCTTCAGAACGCCATGGCGGCCGCGGCCGCAGGCCTCGCGATCGGACTCCCGGAGCGGGCGATCGTCCGAGGCCTGAAGACGTTCGTCCTGGATCCCGAGCGGAACCCCGGACGCGCGAACCTGTTCCGGATCGACGGGCGCTTCGTCGTGATCGACTACGCGCACAACGAGGCTGGAATGGTCGGCCTGACGGAGGTGCTGAACGGCCTCAGGCGTGACGGTCGCGACGTGTGGCTGGCGATCTGCACCGCCGGCGACCGCACCGATCGCATCCTGCACGCGTTCGCGTTCCGCGCCGCCGTCGGTTCGGACCACCTGGCGATCGCGGAGCTCATGCACTACCTGCGCGGACGCTCTCGCGAGGACATCATCGAACGGCTCCGCGAGGGTGCGCGCGAGGCCGGGGTCGACGGCGTGCCCGCGTACGCTGACGAGCTGGTCGCGCTCCGGACGATGATCGGCGGCGCGAGGGCCGGCGACGTGATCGGGGTCACCGCGCTCGGGATGCGTCCGGAGATCTTCGCGTGGCTCGACGGCAACGGCGGCGAGCGGTTGCGGCCCGCCGACGTCCGACGGATCGTGAAGCAGGCCCGAACGTCCAAGGCGAGATAGCGCCGCCCGCCCGTAGGTCCCCGACCGACGTCCCCCAGTTTCCACGCGGCGCTCTAGACTCGACCGGATGCAGCCCGAGGCAACACGCGTCTTCCCCAGCGCGATGGAGTCGACGATCGTGGTGGCCTCGAACCGCGGTCCCGTGAGCTTCGAACGCGACGCGTCCGGCGAGCTCAGTTCCCAACGGGGCGCCGGAGGACTCGTGACCGCGCTCTCGGGGGTGTTCTTCCGCGACGACACGACATGGGTGGCCGCCGCGATGACGGACGGCGACCGCGAGGTCGCGCTGGAGGGCTACGAGATCGACCCGGATTCCCACCAACGCGTCCGGTTCGTGATCATCCCGCCCGAACGGTACGACGCCTACTACAACCAGATGGCCAACCGCATCCTCTGGTTCGTCCACCACTACCTCTGGGACACGGCGAGGACTCCGACGTTCGACGAAGAGACCGAGATCACGTGGCAGGCGTTCGTGGAAGCGAACCGCGCCTTCGCGATCACGCTCGCGGAGGAAGGCGACCGCGATCCGGTCTATCTGATCCAGGACTACCACCTGGCGCTGGTCCCGGCGATGTTGCGCGAGCTGCGCCCGGACGCGCGGATCATCCATTTCACCCACACGCCGTTCGCGGGCGTGACCTACCTCCGCATCCTGCCCGTGCACATGCGCGATGCGATCCTGCGCGGGATGGCGGGCGCCGACGTCGTCGGCTTCCAAGCGACACCGTGGGTCGAGAACTTCCTCTTGGCGATACGAGGTCTACCCGGGTTCCGCGTCCTGCGTGGCGGACGCTTCGCCGTGGGCGATCGCGCGGCCACCGCCCGCCGATTCCCCGTCGCGGTGAGCGCGCACCCGATCCGTGAGACAGCGGCCAGGCCGGAGATCAAACAGGTCCGCCACGATCTCAAGCGGTGGAAGGGGACGGCCCGGCTCCTCCTTCGGGTCGACCGGCTCGAACCGTCCAAGAACATCCTCCGTGGTTTCCTCGCGTACGAGCTGTTCCTGCGCAGCAACCCCTCGTGGCACGGACGCGTGCGGTTCCTCGCGTTGTTGAGTCCCTCGCGCGAGGCCCTGCCCGAGTACCAGGCGTACGGCGACGACTGCATAGCCGAGGTCGAGCGGATCAACAAGGAATTGTCGACCGAGGACTGGCAGCCGATCGACGTACGGGTGCAGGAGGACTACGGCTATGCGGTAGGGGCGTACGGCCTGTACGACGCGCTGCTCGTCAACCCGGTGTACGACGGCATGAACCTCGTCGCCATGGAGGGCCCGCTCGTGAACCGACACGGCGTCCTGATCCTGTCCCGCAACGCCGGTGCGTTCGGCAGGCTGGGCAAACACGCGCTCACGGTGAATCCGTTCGACATCCGCGAGACGGCCGACGCGATCCGGGACGCGCTGGAGATGCCGGACGAAGAGCGCACGCGCCGGGCGCGAGGCCTGTCTCGGACCGTGCAGGCGCACACGCCGGCACAGTGGCTCGCGTCGCAACTCGAAGCGCTCGACTCGATCCGGCCACCGACGGTGTGAGGGTGGTCTAGAGCGTCGCTAAGAGCTTGACCATCTCTGCCGGACCGTGCACGACCTCGTCCGCGGCCGCCACGAGCGCGTCCGGGGTCTCAGCTCCGACGACCGCGACCTTCACCGCGAGTTGGAGCCGTCCATCCTCGCGCGCGCGATCGAGCGCCTCGAACGCCAGGAGATCGGCGAGGTCGTCTCCGGCGTACAGCGCCGCGCGCAGCCGCTCATCGTCGATCATCCGTTCGACGGCCCCCTCCTTGAGAGGGAGACCTGCCGGAACGAGCTCGACGACGTGCTTGCCCGGGACGAGCGCCATCCGCGCGGGGATGGCGAGCGTGCCCAGGCGCTCCTGCAGCAGCCGACCCGCCGCGTTCGCGTCCGGGGTCGCCCGGTAGTGCACCGCGATCGTGGCGCCCTTGGTCTCCATCCAGGCGCCCTCGACGTCGTCGGCCACCGCGAGCACCGCCGCGATCACGTCACCGGGAACCGACCCCGCCGCGAGTCCGTACGATCCGATCAACCGGACCCCGGCGACGTCGACGAGCCGTTCGAGCTCGTCCCGCGTGCGACCGGAGATGGCCGCGACGACCCGGAATCGATCCACGAGGCGGGACAGGACGGGCTCAGCACCCGACGTGAGCTCTGCCAACTCGGGCCGCTCGACGATCGGGCTGAGCGTGCCGTCGACGTCGAGGAAGATCCCGGCCGACGCCGACGCTCCCGAGAGCTCGTGGAACACCGTCATCGCGCGAGGATCGGCCGGACCGAAGGGCGATGCTGTTCCACCACGGTTCGGATGCTAGCGCCGGCGCTGTCGATACACTCGCTACGTGGACACCTTCCCCACGATGCCACTGGCGCCGATCCCGGTGGCGACGGCAGCTCCGGGCGCCACCACCGCCTTCCCGCCCATCGCCGACTACGCGTTCATCGCCGACCTCGAGGTCACCGCGCTCATCGCCCCGAGTGGCAACGTCGAGTGGCTCTGCCTGCCCCGGCCGGACGCTCCCAGCGTGTTCGGCGCGATCCTGGATCGGAGCGCGGGCACGTTCCGCTTAGGCCCGACGGAGCTCTTCGCTCCGGCGGGACGCCGGTACATCCCCGGCACGAACGTCCTCGAAACCACCTGGCATACCAGCACCGGCTGGCTGGTCGTGCGCGACGCGCTGATCGTCGGGCCGTGGAGCGACGACCGTCGCACCCGGACCTACCGTCGTCCTCCGCCCGACAACGTCTCCGAGCACGTCCTGGTGCGCGAGCTCCGGTGCGTCAACGGCCGCGTGGACATCCAGATGAACTGCGAGCCGGTGTTCGACTACGGCCGCCACGACGCCGTCTGGGAGTACACGAGCGCGGGCTACGGCGAGGCCGTGGCTCGCGGCGGCGAGGACGATCCCGCGTTGCGCTTGACGACCAGCATGCGTCTGGGCCTCGAGGGACGTTCCGCCCTCGCGGCCCACCAGATGGAAGAGGGAGATCGTGATTTCGTCGCGCTCTCATGGAGCGAGGACGACCCGCCGCTCACCTACGAGGACGCGGCCGACCGCATGCGCTGCACCGCGAACTTCTGGCGGGGATGGCTGAATCAGGGAGTGTTCCCCGATCATCCTTGGCGCGGCATGCTCCAACGGAGCGCGCTGACGCTGAAGGGACTGACGTACGCGCCCACCGGTGCGTTGCTCGCAGCGGCCACGACGTCACTTCCCGAGACGCCCGGCGGCGAGCGGAACTGGGACTATCGCTACAGCTGGGTGAGGGACGCCACGTTCGCGCTGTGGGGTCTGTACACGCTCGGGTTCGACTACGAAGCCAACAGCTTCTTCTACTTCATCGCCGATCAGATCGGCGACGGGTCGCCGCTGAAGGTGCTGTACGGGGTCGACGACGGGATCGAGCTCAAGGAGTCCACGCTCGACCATCTCACGGGCTACGAGAACGCTCGTCCCGTGCGGATCGGCAACGACGCGAACGACCAGCAGCAACACGACATCTGGGGTGCGCTCCTGCATTCGGTGCACCTCTACACGCACTCGGGGGAGTTCCTTTCCGGCGTGACCTGGGAGAACCTCGAGCGACAGGTCGCCTGCGCGATCGAAGGCTGGCGCGAACCCGATCGCGGGATCTGGGAGAACCGCGGAGAGCTCCGTCACTTCACGTCGTCCAAGATCATGTGTTGGGTGGCGCTCGATCGCGGGGCCCTCTTGGCCGAGACGATGGGCGACCCCGACCTCGTCGAACGCTGGCGCTCCATCGCCGACGAGATCAGATCGGACGTGCTCGAGCACGGTGTCGACGAGCGGGGCGTCTTCACGGAGTCCTACGGGTCGTCGGCGCTCGACGCGTCGGTGCTCCTCGGGGTCCTGTTGGGCTTCCTGCCGCCGGACGATCCACGGATGCGAGCGACGGTCCTCGCGATCGCCGAGGAACTGACGGTCAACGGGCTGGTCCTGCGCTATCGCGTGGACGAGATCGACGACGGGCTCACCGGTGAGGAGGGGACATTCGCGATCTGCTCGTTCTGGCTCGTCTCCGCGCTGGTGGAGATCGGCGAGCTCGACGAGGCACGCGCGCTGCTCGAGAGGCTGCTGTCGCTCGCGAGCCCGCTGGGGCTCTACGCGGAGGAGATCGACCCGCGGACCGGCCGTCACCTCGGGAACTTCCCGCAGGCGTTCACTCATCTGGCGTTGATCAACGCGACGATGCACGTGATCCGGGCCGAACGGGCGCTGGCAGCCGAGACGGGCGTGCCGCCTTCGGCTCCGAGCTGACATCGGCCGAACCGAGCTGAGGGCGCTATCCGGATCGTCGCGTCCGCGCACACGAGATGCAGAGCGTGGCCCACGGGATCGCCTCGAGGCGCTCCTCGCTGATCTCCTCACCGCGGTCGTCGCAGATCCCGTAGCTCCCGTCCGCGACCTTCTCCAGCGCCCGCTCGACGTCGGCGAGAGTGGCCGCGATCGAGTTCGCCGCTCCCACCTTGTTGAGACGTTCGACCGCCTCCGTCGTGCCATCGCCGATCCGCTTGCCGAACGAGACCGCCGCCATGGGATCGCGGGGTACCGCGGTGAGCGACGCCAACTCGCTCTGCAGCTCGCCTCTTCGCTGCTCGAGCGCGCGGGCGACCGCTTCGCGCTCCGGCGTCATCAGACGCCGAGCAGGTCGGGATCGCCGCCGACCGCCTCGACGATCCCGTCGCCTTCCGATGCGAGCAACACCTGGGGTGTCGCGGTCCCGCGGCGGGATTCGATCTCTTTGAACACCTCGGTCGCGTAGTCCACGCAGAGCACCACGAGGTCGCCGGGTCGCGAACGGTCGAGCGCCCGTTTGGCCGCGTCCATCTCGTTCGGGACGATCTCGACGTTGCCGGCGCGCGCGCCGCCCGACGCCTGTGCCTGACGGACGCCCTCGAGGATCAGCTCGGCCGTCTGCCCGGGCGGCCGCCCGCGAGGGTTGCGGTCCTCCCGGATGATGACGTCGTCGAAGTAGCGGGCGGCGACCCTGCCGAGCTCGTGCATGTCCTCGTCACGCCGGTCCCCCGCCGTCGCCACCACGGCGACCCGGATGTTCGCGGACCACGACGCCTCTCCCGGATGTTCTCCGCCCGTGACGTCCGACGTCATGCGTTCGACGAAATCCCCCACCGCCTCGAGACCCGCGGCGTTGTGGGCGTAGTCGATGAGCACCCGCACCCCGTCCAGGTCGAACAGGTTCAGACGACCGGGGGCCTGATACACGGACGTCGTGAACGACCGCAGGCCCTGGCGGATGTCGTGCAGATGCGCTCCCGCCGCGTGCGCCGCGGCCGCGGCCGCCATGGTGTTCTGGACCATCATGCGCGCCTTGCCCTCGAACGTCGCCGGGAGCGTGTGGACCCACGCGATCGGCATCGTCCGGCGGCCTTCCTTGATCACCATCATCTCGCCGCGGGCGCTCCGCTCGAGCACGACCGCCTTGCGACCGCGGCGAACCCACCGTTCGACCAGGTCGTGCTTCTCCGCCATCGTGAACAGGATCACGTTGCCGGCGCAATGGCGGCGCATCTCGAGCACGAGCGGATCGTCGGCGTTCAGCACGGCGAACCCACTGCGCGGCACGGCTTCCACGACGACCTGTTTCACCGCCGCGAGCTGCTCGAGGGTGTCGATCTCCTTGAGGCCCAGATGGTCGCCTGTGACGTTCAATACGACGCCGACATCGTTGCGTTCATAGCCCAGCCCTTCGCGGAGGATCCCGCCGCGCGCGATCTCGAAGACCGCCATGTCGACGCGGGGGTTCTGCAGCACCATCAACGCGGATTTGGGGCCAGACGCGTCGACGCGCTTCACCAGTCGCTCGTCGATGTAGATCCCGTCGGTCGACGTGACGCCGACCTGCCGTCCCATGCCGCGGAAGATGTGCGCGATCATGCGCGTCGTCGTCGTCTTGCCGTTGGAACCCGTGACCGCGACGATCGGGATCCGGGCAGGCGTCCCGGGTGGAAAGAGCAGGTCCACGACGTGCTTGGCAACGTACTGCGGTTCGCCCTCGGTCGGGTTCGTGTGCATGCGGAACCCGGGTGCGGCGTTCACCTCCACGATCGCGCCGCCGGTCTCACGGACGGGTTGCGAGATGTCGGGCGCCAGGAAGTCGATGCCGGCGACGTCCAACCCGACGACGCGTGCCGCCTCCTCGGCGATCTCGACGTTGTCCTCGTGGGCGTCCCACGTCCGATCGATCGATATCCCGCCCGTGGACATGTTGCCGGTGTCCGCGAGCTTCACCATCTCGCCCTTGGGGGGAACGTCGTCGATGCCATGACCCTGCTTCTTCACCAGCTCCACGGCCGCATCGTCGATCCTGATGCGCGTGAGCACCTTCTCGTGTCCGATCCCTCGCCTGGGGTCCAGGTTCGTGATCTCGACCAGCTCCCGAACCGTGTGCTTCCCGTCGCCGATGACGTGCGCCGGCACCCGCTGCGCGATGGCGACCATGCGCCCGCCGATGACCAGCACCCGGTAGTCGCTGCCGGTGACGAAGCTCTCCACCACCACCCGGCCGTTGCGAGACTCCTTCACCGCTCGCTTGAAACCGCTGCGGACCGCGCGTTCCGTGCCGATGCCCAACCCGACGCCGCGCCCGTGGTTGCCGTCGAGCGGTTTCGTGACGACCGGATACCCGATCCGCTTCGCGGCCGCGACGGCATCGTCCTCGTTCCGGACGACCTCGCTCTTGGGAACCGGCAAGCCGGCCGATCCGAGCAGCCGGTTCGTCATCTTCTTGTCGCCCGCGATGTCCACGGCGAGGGCGCTCGTCTGGGAGGTCACCGTTGCGCGGATCCGCTGCTGATATTTCCCCTGCCCGAGCTGCACGAGGGACTGCTCGTTCAGACGGATGAACGGGATGTCGCGGCTCGCGGCTTCGTCCAGGATCGCCTGGGTCGAGGGCCCGAACTGGCGCCGTTCCGCGAGCAGGATCAATCGCTCCAGCTCCGCCGGGAAGTCGAACCCCGCCTCTACCTTGACCAGGTGGTTCACCAACCGGACCGCCAGCCGACCCGCCTCCGCGCCCACGTACTCCTCGGCGTATCCGTAGATCACGTTGTACTGGCCGCTCGAGCCGGCGCTCCTCGTCTTGCCGCGCGAGATGTGCGCGCCCGATTCCCGCTGGAGCTCCAGCGCCACGTGCTCGCCCACGTGCCCGAGCCATGTGCCGTCCGTCAGCCGCTCGCGGAACCCGCCGCGCTTGCCGAGCGAGCACGAGTGCTCCCCCACACCAGGCAGCAGCTCCAGAAGGTGCTCGTTGAACCCGGGGATGGTGTTCGACGGCCATTCCTCGAGCGAGCCGAGGTCGACGAGCATCCGGATGCACGGCTCGTAGGACCAGTAGTTCGGGCCGCGGAAGACCTGTGTCTGCAAGATCTTGAGGTCGGGCTTCGGACGACCTTTCTTCTGCGATGCGGGTTCGCGCTTGGCGCGCTGTCTGTCGCTCCGGGTCTTGGCGGTTGGGGTCTTGGCGCCGCCCGCCGTCACTCCGAGGCCTCCCGCTCCGCGGAGAGGGCGTGATCGGCGGCAAGGAGCTTCCGCGTCCGCAGGTCGAACCAGTAGCCGGACGGCAGCGAGTGCAGGACCGCGCCCGAGATCATGAGCGGACGGTAGCCCTTCCCACGGTAGGCGTCGGTCTTCACGCTGGAGCCGTCCACGATCGTCACCGCCCCGCGCCCGATCACCTGGATCGTCTGGTCGGCGTGGACGATCGCGCACGTGTCCTCGTCCAGTCCCACGCCGAGCAGGGATGGCGATCCCGCGACGATCGCCAATAGTCGGCCGATGCGACCGCGCTGCTCGAAATGCTGGTCGATCACGAGCCCCTGGAGGATGCCGAGGCCCGCGGAGAGCTGCGCCATGCGGTTCTTGGGAGTGGAGCCCGACCGGCCGAACGCGACCATGTGCGAGGCCATCGCGCTCGCGCCCGCGGACGTTCCCGCGAGCACGGCGCCGCGATCGTGCGCGAGGAATAGCGCGTCTCCGAGCCGTGTCCCCGCCACCACCGAAGCCAGGCGAGACTGGTTCCCGCCGGTCAGATACACCCCCGTGGCGCCTTGGAGACTCGCGACCGACGACGGGTCGTCCGCCTCTTCTCGCTCCTCGGGGCGAAGGCCGGTCACCGTGCCGACCCCCAGGCCGAGGAACAGCTCCCGGTACATCTCCGTGGCCTGGTCGCCGAGCGACGAGGCGGTCGAGATCACGACGACGTTGCCTTCCGGACCACTCGCGAACTTCACGAAGCGCGAGAGGATGGCCTTGTCGCGGAACTTGTCCTCGGCGCCGCCGATCACCATCACCGGCCCGGCGGTGCCGAGACCGGCGACGGACGTTAGCGCACCCTTCTTCCCACGTCCCACGCGGTCAGTCTAGTCGCCGACCACGGGCGCCCTCGTGAGCTGCGGGGCCCTTCGCGTTCGGTCCTCGACGGTCAGTCGGTGGGAGCGTTCGGCCGCAGCACCAGGCGATCGTGCGGCTCCTCGACGTCGACGAGGCCGTCGAGCGTGGCATCGACGAAGAACGTGACGCCGTTCCGTTCGACGGCGACATCGCCCGCCTCCGCCCCGTCGGACAGGACGAACCGGACCCCGACGCGATCGGGTACGACCCGGATGCACGCGTCGGGGTTGAACCGGCGCGCCGCGCTGTCGGCCTTGGCGAGCAGATCCGCCGCTCGTCCGCTCACGTCGATCACGGTGCGAGTCTACGGACGGGGGCGTGCGGTCTCTTACCAGTCGGCCCCGTCGCGGTTTGGTCGTAACCAGTCAAGTGGAAATAGGAAGTTTCAGGAGATACCATGAGGAACATGGACGACCGGATCCCACAGCCCGTTCACGGGGATCGAGAGGACTCGGCGCCCGCCCCCGGCGAGCTGGAGCTCGTTCGAAGCTTCCTCTCCCTGCACGATCACTCCGCGGTCGACGGCTCGACCCTGCAACCGGGACCTGGCGCGCTCGCCTGGTGGTTGCGAGAAGCGGAGTTGATCCCGGCGGGGAGCGGCGTGTCGGAGGAGGACTTCGCCTGGGCGCTGGCGGTCCGCGACGCGCTCGTCGTGAAGGTCCGCGAGAACATGGGCGCTCCTGCCGACGAGGACGCCGACCGGCGGTTGAACGCGGCCGCGGCGGAGACGGGCTTGCGACCTCGGTTCGACGACCCCCGCCTGGTCCCCACCGCCGAGGGGGTCCAAGGCGCGATCGGTCGGCTCGTCGGCGTCGCGTTCATGGCCAAGCTCGATGGGTCCTGGCATCGATTCCGGCTCTGCGCCGACCCGACGTGCTCGACCGTCTTCTACGACCGTTCCAAGAACCACTCCGCGAGATGGTGCTCGATGCAGACGTGCGGCAACCGGAACAAGGTGCGGGCGTTCCGTGAACGGCACGCGCCAACGTCGTGACGACCCGTCTCAAGCTCCCGCTCGCCGGTCCCGCTGGAGAGCCGGTCGACCTGTGGCGAACGATGAACTCGCACGGGTTCGCGGAGCTCGCGCCGACGCGACTCGACGAGGACGCCCGATCCCTCGAGCTGACGCTTCGAACGCGGCGGGGGAAGCCCCGGCGCGTGTGCGTCCGTGAAGGGCGACCCGGGAACGCGGACGTCGAGATCCTCGGGCCGGGGGCGGGGGTCCTCGTCCAACGTGATGTCCTCGCGGGTGTTCGCCACGTGCTTCGACTCGACCATGACCTGTCGGGGTTCTACGCGATCGCCGAACACGATCCCGACCTTGCATGGGCCGCGACAGGAGCGGGCCGGATGCTTCAGGGGCCGTCCGTCTTCGAAGACGTGGTGAAGACGATCTGCACCACGAATTGCGCGTGGAGCGCCACGGTGCGCATGGTGAACGCGCTCGTCGAGCACCTTGGTGAGGAAGCGACCGGCGGCACAGGACCGCTCTCGAACGCCTTCCCGACGCCCGAGAGGATGGCCGACACACCCGAGGCGTTCTATCGAGACGTCGTGCGCGCCGGCTATCGAGGCGCGTATCTGCGATCGCTCGCGCGTTCGATCGCCGACGGCGACCTCGACCTCGAGGCATTGGCCTCCACCACACGGGGCGAGCTCACGGATGGGGATCTCGAGCAACGGCTCCTCGCGCTCCCGGGTGTGGGACCGTATGCGGCCGCCCACATCATGATGACGATCGGCAGGAACTCGCGGTTGATCCTCGATTCGTGGACCCGTCCCAAGTTCGCGAGGGTGATCGGCAAGAAGTCCGTGAGCGATGCGCAGATCCGGCGGCGATTCGCCCGCTATGGGGAGCACGCGGGTCTCGCGTTCTGGCTGTTCGTCACCCGCGATTGGGTCGCCTGACCAGGGTTGTCCGGGCCTTCCTCGCGGGCCATACTGCCTCGGGACCCGCCGGGTCCCACACCGCGACCAGATCCCCCCGAGAATCGATGAGGACGAGCCCCATGAGCGTGCCGTTATGGCCATCCCACGTCGTGCTACGCGCGTGTTCCGCTCCCTGCGAGCCGAGCGTCGAACGCTCCGGCAGGGCTTGGTTGCGCTCGTTCTCAGCACGGTCGCGGGCTTCGTCGCCGGCCTGACGCTCTCGGGTATCGGCGACACCCTCAAGGCATTGCCCGGCCTGTTCATCTTGATCCCGGCAGCCGTCGGCATGCGCGGCACGATCTTCGGCGCGATCGGTGCGCGCTTGGGAACCACGAACGCCGCGGGAACGTTCGAGGTGAGCTTCCGCAAGCAGGGGGTGCTCTACCAGAACGTCTACGTCGCGGTCGTCACGACGTTCGGCTCTTCGCTCTGGCTGGCGGTGCTGGCGAAGGTCGCGGCCTCCGCGTTCGGCCAGCCGTCGATCTCCCTCTGGAGCCTGGTCACCATCTCGGTGGTCGGTGGCGCGCTCGGCTCCGTCTTCATCCTGGTGGTGACGGTGGGCCTGTCGATCCTCTCCTACCGGCGCGGATGGGACCTGGACTCGGTGTCGACGCCCATGGTCACCGCGCTGGGCGACATGGCGACGCTCCCGACCCTGTACCTTGCGACGTTCATCGTGCGGAACCAGACGGTCGACGCGATCGTGTCCGCCATCTGTGTGGCGGCGGCGATCTATGCAGCGGTGCGCGCATACACGGTGAGCGAGTCCGTCGTGCGTCGTGTGATCCTGGAGATGACGGGAGTGATCCTGCTGACGCCGATCCTCGACATCTTGTCCGGCGTCCTGCAGGAGCACCGCCTCTCGGAGTTGGCGGCGGTGCCCATCTTGTTGATCGTGATCCCGCCGTTCGTCTCACAGGCCGGGGCGTTGGGAGGGATCTTCTCTTCCCGGATCTCCTCCAAGCTGCAGATCGGTGTCATCACTCCGCGTGGGTGGCCCGAGGCCCCCGCCCTCGTCGACGGCACCATCGTCCTCGCTTTGGGCGTGCTGGTGTTCGCGCTGATCGGCGCTATCGCGGTCGGGCTGGCGGCGCTCACCGGCCAGGCGCCGGCCTCGCCGGGTCGTGTCGCCGCCGCCACGCTCCTGGCGGGCCTGATCGCCACACCGATCACCATCGTGTTGAGCTACTACCTCGCGATCATCACGTATCGC
>JBBQVZ010000008.1:0-47429 GCA_038211015.1 Actinomycetota bacterium
ATGAAGCCGTCCCCGCCGACGCACGAGGATGCTTCGGTCAGCTGGTCCGCGATCGTCGACGGGTTCCGGTTCCTGAAGGGCAAGCGGACGATCCAGTCGGTGTTCGCGGCCGATCTCATCGCGATGACCTTCGGGTTCCCCATGGCGCTGTTCCCGGCCATCGCGGAGAAGCTCGGGGCCGGGTCGGGTGCCGGCGTCCTCGGCCTCCTGTACGCGGCGCCGGCGCTCGGGTCGTTCCTGGCGACCACGTTCTCCGGCCGGGCCAAGCACGTCCGGCGGCAGGGTCGCGCGATCATGATCGCCGTGGTCGTCTGGGGCGCGGCCATCGTGGCGTTCGGGCTCTCGAACACGCTCTGGCTCTCGCTCGCGATGCTCACGATCGCGGGAGCCGGAGACATGGTGAGCGGCATCTACCGGATGACGATCCTGCAGACGGCGGTCGACGACTCGATGCGCGGGCGACTCGACGGGATCGGGATGGCCGTGTGGGCGACCGGGCCGTCGCTCGGCGAACTGGAATCGGGTGTGGTCGCCTCGATCTGGAGCGTGCCGGTGAGCGTGGTGTCGGGCGGTCTCCTCACCATCGTCGGCGTGGGAGTGCTCCGGCTGCTCGTGCCGGCGTTCGCCCATTACGACGCGCGGGATCCGACGGCCTGAAGGAAAGGCCCGAGCTCGCCGATTGACCCCAGGCCCTCATCGCCCGGATCTTCACGATCTCACGCGTCGATCAGGTGGTCCTCCTGCTGGTTGTCGCCGACATGGTGTTCAAGCCTGGCGCGTAGGTTCGGGCATTCAGACGACGTTGATTTCGCGGAGGATGCGGAGCGCGTCCTCTGCAACGGCTCTCATCCGATCGACGGGAAAGTGCGAGAAGTCGACCTGACGGTCTACTCCGTGTGTCTTGAGGATCTTGTCGACATCGACGATGTGAAAGCCGAGTTCGCGGGACAACTCATCCAAGGCGATATTGAAGCGCCTTCGACGAGTTGCGACCTCGATATTTCGATCGGAGTAGTCATACGTGTTGTCGAACGGCGCGATCTCGAGCGAGTTGAGTACCAGGACGGATGTCTGCGAGTCTTGCTGTATCAGGGGGATCAAGCGTCGGTAGTTCTGAGTGAACTCTTCCACTGAGATCCGGCCAACGCGCTCGAAGTGCTCAGTGAACCATCCCACGAAAGACAGATCCTGCAGAGCAGCCTCGACTCTGTTGAGCCACGCGATGCCGGGGTCCACCAGATATCCAGCTTCGCGATGACGATAGGCCGTTCGGGTGAGGTCCGGCAAGACGCTAAGGACCACCACCGTCTTGGGGAATGTTGTTCGACCTCCGGGGAGATCTTCCACCGTAAAGCTGGGTTCGAAGAGCGTGGGTTGGAAGTGGCTTCGGGGTAGCCCGAGCTTCGTGCTGACCTCCTCTGCGAAGGCCTCGGGCACCCCGGCGTATGTCTGCAGCAGTATGTCGGATCGAGCTCCTGATACGCCGTGCCCGCTGAAATGGATGCACAGGGATCCCTCAAGTTGGTCGATCACCATCGGGGCCAGCGTGAACAGGGAGGGGACGTCGCACGCACCTCGTAGATAGATCCCACGGATCGGAGCTTCCGCCCCTCTACGTAGCAAGACGGTATGCGTTCCTCGAAACGAGACCCAGCCCCTTCCCTTCTCGGTGACGACCTTGGGAGTGATGTTTCTGTAGAGCCGCCGGAGCTCGCGCCGCGCGAACTCGCGCGGCGCGAGCTTGCGACGTCGGCTGCTTGGAGCTGGCCCTTTCTCGACTACCGGGTCAGTTGTTGGCACTGCAACGCGGAAGGGACCCAGTTCGAGTTCGAGTCCATCTATCGGTGTCGCTGAATCGCCGCTAAGGATCGCGATGACCTCACCAGGCTGCACTCTCTGGCCGTCCGATCGGAGCACCTTCCTGAGTACGGCACCATCGCTAGCGACGAGCAAGCGGACTTGATCAAACTTCCGCCATCCGATCTGAACTCGGTCGATGATCGGTCCAACCAACGACCCGCGCTGCTTGATCGACGCAAGGACCACGGCGTTGGTCAGTTGCCGTCTGACCCGAAGGCCATTCAAACGCACCTCACAAAGTACGTCGCCGTCGACGACAACGTCCCCTTCGGATTTCAGCCACCGTTCGACAGACATGTCCGCGACCGGTCCCATGAACGGAACGCGGACACCCATGAGAGGGCGCCCCGCATAGCCGAGTTCGCCGAGGATCGATGAGAGGGCGGCCCGCAGTACGTCATTGATCTGGGGTACGTATCCAAAGGCGCCCGCTACCTTGACGGGAAGCCGTGATTCCGCCACGAGACGATCGGCGTCGAGAACACCCAGGCCTGTCGCGTTCGAGGCCTCCATGATTGCAAGATCCAGCCGCCTGATCCGGAGGTCGAGTGGCTCACTCTCGCGGCCCAACCCCCCGGTGTCTGGTCCGGACAAGAGTGTGGAGGCGTTGAGCACCACGACAGAAGCTTGGTGCTGCTCCCTGACGGTGCGGGTCAGTTGGATCAACGCCTCTCGAGACTCTCGGCTCGGATCCGCCAGCTCCGCGGTCGCCGATGTAAGGAGGACATCGAAGGGGTCAGTGGCGCCATTCGAACGGAGGCTTCCCAGGGTATTCGTCCAACCTTGTTGTGGAAGCTGAAAGAGCTCAACGTGCGTATCAGTCGATAGGCTGGCGGCGAGGCCTCGATCTGGATCCGCGCCGTTCTCTTCGCCGACGAGAAGTTCGCGCAGGTCGGGTGATCCAACGAACGCGATTCGAAGCGTTCCCCCCATGTGGTTAGCCTCTTCCTTCGACCTTTCCGTCCACGAGTGTCGCGATCGCTTCTAGCGACTTGAAATTTCTAGGGATGACTTCATCCGCGTCGAACTCGATGGAGTAGCGCTCACTCAGGAACTCGACGAGAACCATGAGACTCAGAGAATCGAGGACGCCCTCCTCGAGAAGGTCCCTCGAGCCGTCCAGCTCATCCGGATCGATGGGCTGGTTTGAGTGGTTGATGAGGAAGTCCCGAACGACCGCGATCGTGTCCGCCATGTCCTCTCCCGAACTCGATTTCGACGGGCGAGCAACCCTACCGTGTGTTTGCCATGCTCGGGAAGCGACTAGTCACCGGCGAGCCGTAACTTCTTCGTGCTTTCTATCAGCAGGGGGCGATCGATCTTCCCCGTTGACGTCTTGGGTAGCTGCCCCACGATCCGGATCGACGTCGGCACCATGTAGCCGGGAAGGCGGCCGGCGACGTGGCGTCTTACGTCGCGCTCGGTCACATCGACACCATCTCGAGCCGTCACCCACGCCACGAGCACGCACCCCCATTCGTCGTGCGGCACGGAGACGACGACTGACTCATCCAGTCCGGGGTGCGTGGAGAGAGCCGATTCGACTTCCCCGAGCTCGATCCGATACCCGCGGCTCTTGACCTGGTGATCGCGCCGGCCGAGGAAATGGAAGTTGCCGTCGGGTTGCAGCTTCACGAGATCTCCGGTGCGGAACACGAGGTCGGGGGGATACGACAGGGGATCGGGAACGAGAACCTCCGCGGACTTGGCTGGCTGTCCCCAATACCCCTTCATCACCGTGGCTCCCCGTACGTATAGCTCTCCCTCTTGCCCGACCCCAGCTGCTTGTCCATCGGCAGCCACCGCGAAGACCTCGGTGTTGGAGCACGCTCGGCCGATGGGGATGCTCTGGTCGTCCGGCGGTAGTTGTTCAACCTTGTAGTTGGTGCACACGTTGGTCTCGGTGGGGCCGTAGAGGTTCCACAGTTCCGCGTGTGGGATCCGCTCACGAAGCTGTCGAAGCGCCGGGGTGGGATACACCTCGCCGGCAAAGACCACCGTGCGAAGCGAGGCAAGGGATCCCGGCTTCGCGGCCTTGGTGAGCAGTCGAAGCGCCGACGGGACCGAGTACCAGACCGTGACCTGCTCCTGATCGATGATATCCGCGAGCGCCGCACCGAAGAAGGCCTCTCGTTCAGGGATGAGAACGACCGTTGAGCCGCCGAACGCCGCCAGGTATAGGTCGAACACCGACAGATCGAAGTGAATCGGTGCGTGGTTCGCGAAGCGATCATCGGACGTAACGCCGATGGTCTCAGCGCACCACTCAACGAACGTAAGGGCGTTCCGATGAGTCAGCATCACGCCCTTCGGGGTGCCCGTCGAACCCGAGGTGTAGAGGATGTACGCCAGGTCGATGTCGAGGACGGGCACCTCCGGGTCGGTCGCTCGTGAATCAGTGACCACGTCAACGTATCGCGTCGGGTCACACCCGAGATGGCCAGCCGCCTCCTCATCTCCCACTAGTACGAGGAGCTTCGGTGACGTCTCCAATTCAGGAACGACCTTCGCGGCGAGGTCCGGCGTGGTGAGCATGGCCGCGATCGCGCAGTCGTTGGCCACGAGCGCGACGCGCGAGACGGGTGCTTTCGGGTCGAGCGGGACATACGCAGCGCCGGCCTTGAGGACGCCGTAGATGCCGGCGATCGCCTCGACGCGTTTGGTCATGTACACCGCCACGCGGTCACCGCGCTCGACGCCGGCGGCGATCAGCGCCTGGGCGATGGCGTTCGAGGCAGCGTTCAGTTCACCGTAGTTAAGTGTGCGCCCGGCACAGCGAACGGCTTCGTGGCTAGGGTCCCGCCCAGCGGACCGCTGCATCAACTCGTGCAGAAGGTACGCCATCGCTCCTCCTACAGTCCGAGGCTCCGGGCGATGATGCGCTTCTGGATCTCCGTGGTCCCCGAGTAGATCTTTCCGCCGATCGAATCGCGGAGACTTCGCTCGATCTCTTGCTCGGTCATGTATCCGTATCCGCCGTGGATCTGGACGGCGTCGAGATGTGTCCTAACGCTTGCTTCACCCACGAACGCCTTCGCGACCGCGGCCTCTGGGAGTGCGTCATTCCCCTGGTCCATCAACCAGCCAACCCGAAGGACGAGGGCGCGCGAGGCGTCCACCGCGATCTTCATGTCGGCGATCTTGTCGGCCACCGATTCGTACTTGGCGATCGGCTTACCGAACTGCCTTCGTTGGCGCGCGTAGTCGATGCATCGTTCCATCGTCCGACGCATCAGACCGACCTGGCTGGCCATGATGCATGCGCGTTCCCATCGCATGGAGGCAGTGAAGATCTCGCCTCCTTGTCCAGGCTTCCCAAGCATCGCGGCGTCGGGGACGAAACAGTCGTCGACGATGACTTCAGACATGGGTGAGGTTCGCAGGCCCATCTTGTCGAGCGGTTCGCCGAGTGTGAGGCCTCTCATGCCGGCCTCGAGGAGGAACGCCGAGATACCGTAGGGGCCGATGCCCTGGGTGGTGCGGGCGAACAGCAACACGAGGTCGGCGATCGGGGCGTTCGTGATGAACATCTTCCGACCGTCCAGCACGAAGCCTCCGTCCACCGGCTTCCCCGACGTGGTGAGCGAGAACACGTCGGAGCCCGCGTCGGGCTCGGTGATCGCATGACATCCGATCAGCTGTCCGCTACAAAGCCCCGGCAGCCACCGCTGCTTCTGCTTCTCGTTCCCGAAGAGCGACAATGGCACGACACTTGTCCACATATGCGCGTTGATCGAGAAGACGAGCCCGGCATCCGTGCACCCATAGCCGAGAGCCTCGAGAGCGAGCATCGTGGTCACAACGTCCGCCTCGCCACCTCCGTAGGACTCGGGTGCCGGCAATCCCGGGATGCCGAATGTTCCACAGCGATCCCAGCTCTGACGAGAGAAGATCTCGTCACGGTCGCGGTCGCGAACGTCATCGGGGAGCGTCTTTGCGAACTGAACGACAGACTCGTAGAACTTCGCCTGCTCGGGCGAGATCCACTCGATGGTCGGCGAGCCGTTCTTCATCCGGACACCGTACGCCAGAGATGCCGTGCTCATCGAGCGTCCCGCGGCAGCTCCACCGTGCCGCCGAAGAGGCGTGGGCGCATCGGGCGGGCGCCCGAACGATCGGAGGACCATGGGGCGGGAGGCGCGCTCGTGAGGTTCGCCAGAGCGAGCAGCACCATGTCGTAGTTGACACGCCACCCGGCGAAATCGCGCCACGCCTGGTCCCTGTCCGCCTTGAGCGGCACGCCCGCCTCTTCCAAGGAGGCGACCGCCTCGTCCCACTCCGACCGCGTGACGGAGATCGGGTCGTTCGGCTGCGGGTCGGGGTTGTGCGCGAAGTTGTAGAAGTCCGCGATCCGTCGCAGGCAGAGATATCCGGCGCGCAGGCAGAACTCCGCCTGGACGTCGCGTTCGACGTCGACGGTCGAGACGGCGAGCGCCGCGCCGTCGAGCACGGCGCCCGCGGCCGTGACCCAGTGGTGGTCCGGCTGCGGGGATCGGAAGAAGGCGACGGCGGGCAGCGACGTGTGGGTCTCCTCGACGTCGACGAACCAGCGCTCCCACTCCAGCCATACCCCGTTCAGGTGCTCCATGCGTTGCAGCGCCCAGAATCGCCAGATCAGCGTTGGGCCCGACGGCGGTGAGCCCGCCCGGATCTCGAGCGCGGTCACGCCCAGCTCGCGTCGCGAGAACGCCGCGTAGATGCTCGGGAGGTACGTGATCAGGAGCGCCAACAGGAACAATCCGATGCCGGCCTCGATGAACGCGAGCGAGACACCCGGCAGGGAACCGGGGCGGGTGAGGCCGAGGGTGAGCAGCGCGGATCCGCTCTCGACGAACGCGGTCCGCATCGACAGGTCCTCGACGCCCCAGAACATGAGGGTGAAGCCCGCGAGCGTCAGGGTCAGCCAGGTGACGAGCGTGGCGACCAGGCCGAGCGGGGAGTACCACGCCAGCCGCCGGTCTCGCTTCGAGAGAGGCAACGACGGACGGGCGAGCACCCGGAACAGGTGCTGCACGTTCAGGAAGACCCAGCGGGTGACGATCGACACCGTGGCGCGCGGGAGCACGACCGTCTTGATCGCCGAAGCGAGCGCGACGACGACGAGCGATGCGCCGAACGCGACCGCGACGATCCGCAGCACCATGTCCACGCGGTTCATCCTGCCAGAAGGACCGGAGATCGCGTGGGTACACTCGCACGCATGTTGAAACGCGCCCTCGTCTTCGGGATCGGTCTCGCGTTGCTGGGATCGCAGGCCGTTGATGCCTCACCCGGCCGCTTGGCGACCGTCACGCTCAACGTCAACATCACGCGGCTCGGCGGGAACCAGTCGGAAGCGGCGATCGCGATCGACCCGACCGATCCCAACCACGTCGTGGAGTTCTCCAACCGTGAGCACGGTGTGGGGATGGTCCTGGCGAACAGCGTGGACGGCGGCGTGACGTGGGAGACATCGTTCTTCGCCCGCGACGATCGGTTCGGACGGGCGTGCTGCGACCCCACGCTGTCGTGGGACGCGTACGGCAACCTCTTCATGGCGTGGCTCGACCTCGAGGACGCCGGCGCCATCCCGGTGGCGATCAGCACCGACGGTGGGCAGACGTTCGAGCCGCTCAAAGTGCTGCGTCCCGGTCCTCCCAAGGGGCGCGAAGAGGTCGACATCATGGACGGACGTCACGACGATGAGGAGGACGAGGGGGAGAAGCCAGGGGGCGGCGAGAAGGAGCGGGAGCCGAGTCCGAAGGGCTCCTCCGTCGATCAGCCGACGATCGTCGCCGGTGAAGGCGCGGTCTGGCTGACCTGGAACAACGACGGGATCATGCAGGCGGCCGGGGCGCCCGTGACAGGCCTGGGCCAGGTCGGGAAGTTCTCCAAGCGGCAGGACATCGCCAAGAGCCGGAACTGCAGCTTCGGTGATATCGCCATCGGACCCCTCGGCCAGGTGTTCGAGGTGTGCACCAAGGACAAGAAGGGGACGAACCCGAAGGTGGCGACCATCCGCGCCGCGACCGACCCCGACGGCCTGGGACCGCTCGGTTTCACCGTCGCGAAGGCGATCGGGACGACGAACGTGCAGCAGTTCGACGCGATCCCGCCGCAGCGGTCCCGCACGGTCGACGCCGAGACGGGGCTGGCGTGGGACACGAACGAGACCAGCGCGCACCTCGGCCGCCTGTACCTGGTGTGGACGGACGAGAAACCGAACGAGAGCGACGACACGGACGTGTGGCTGCGCTCTTCGGATGACGCCGGCGTGACGTGGAGCGCACCCGTCCGCGTGAACGACGTGACGTTGAACGCGCAGTTCATGCCGCGGATCGCGCTCGATCCCACGACCGGGAACCTGGCGATCGGCTGGCACGACGCCCGCAACGATCTGGGGGACGGCGGCACGGGAGACACCGACGGCAAGGTGAACACCGACGCGATGTACTACGTCACGTTCAGTACGGACGGGGGAGCGACGTTCGTCCCGGCGGTGGCGGCGAGTGCCGGCGTGTCGAATGCCAAGGCCGCCCAGAACGGCATCGACTTCGGTGACTACAGCGGCCTGGCGTTCTACGGCGGCATCGCGATGCCCGCGTGGTCGGACAACTCGAGCAGCACGGGTGACAACCCCGGTGGGGCGCTCAAGACATTCGACATCTACACCGCGCGAGTGGGTCTGGTCTGAATCGGACCAAGACGGCGATCAGGTGCCGATCGGGTCGCGATCCTCGATCGTCGTGAGATCGACAACGACGTCCCCGGCTCTCTCGATGGCGTCCATGATCTCGTCGAGCAGGCGTTCCGGAGCGAGGCCGTAGAACGCGCACAGCGCACAGAAGCGCTCCAGGGAGATGCTGCGCTCGGCTCGCTCGTACCCCGCTACCGCCGAGGGGCTGAACGCACCCTCGGAGAGGGATCCCACATCGCGCAGGGTGAGGCCGCGTGCGACACGAGCCTGCCGCAGGGCGCGGCCCGCCCCCTCCGCGAACGACTGACCCACCGATCGACTCCGTTTCGGGAGCCCTGCGCGAGGGGGGGGTATGCGGCAGGGATCTCCGTCGAGCGCAATCTACGGACACAGCAGGTCCGCTGGAACCTGCTCCCACCGTACGTTTCCTACGCGTTCTCAACGCCGACGGGAGATATTCGTTTGACAAGACCGCGCTGCGCGTTCGAGACTGCCATATCCGACCTTCGGCCGTAGACCTTCGGAGGACTCCAATGGGAACCGCCCGGACACTGGTCGAGGACCCGGCTGACCTCCACGAGATGATCCCCGTCCCCACGGGTTCGTCCGTGGGTACGCCTCGCTTGATCATGTCCACCCTGGGGTGGGTGCGCAAAGCCGTGGCGTGTGAGACCGCGACGGTCCAGGTGCTCATGCCGGATCACGCCGGTCGGCTACGCGTGTTCGCGGTGGCCGGCGACCCCATCGCGCGTGGCAGGCTCCGCTCCGATCGCCGCCGTCAGGTGTTCGGATCGCTCCGACCGCAGCGCATCGCTCTGGGCGAACCGCAGGGGTGGTCGATCGGGATATATCCGCTGGTCGCCGACGACGAGGCGATCGGCGTGATGGAGGTCGTCGCTCCCTCCCACAACCTCGAGGAGCGACGCGAGGCTATCGACGCCGTGGTCGGTCAGTCGGCGAACGTCTTCCGGAGCGTCGTCGATGGGCAGGATCGGGCGAGCGCCGTGCGTTCCATGGGCATCATGCTTCGGCTCGCGGCCGATCTGCTGCGGGCCGAGACGCCATCGTCGGCCGTCCGGTGCGCTGTTCAACGGTGCTTCGAGCGATTCGGCACCCCCATCGTGGGTCTGCTCCCGGATCGCTCGGGGACGGGTTGGTTCGTGACGGCGGCGGGCGTCGGTGCGGATCGACGCGTGACGCTCCGCCGGTCTATCGAGGAGATCAGCGCCCTCGATCGGAGCCGCTCTTCGCACGATCGGCTCGCCGCACGATTCGCCGCCATCGTCGGTCGCGATCACGCGGAGGCGGTCGAGGCCGGCAGCGCCGTGCTGTTGGCCGTCGACATGCAGCCCGGGCAACGATCGATCCTTCAGACGGCCGGCTCGCTCCTTTCGGAGTCGCTCGATCACATCGGCTCCGTCGGGTGGGCTCGGGTCCGCAATGACCATCTCGACCTGGCGCTCGCGTGCACGGCCCACGAGCTCCGAGGTCCGCTCGCGGGAGCCCGCGCCGCACTCGACCACGTCGAGATCGACGATCCGGGTCCGCAGAGTCGTGAGCTGCTGCGCCAGACCAAAGACGAGCTCGAGCAGCTCGCCGAGCTGGTCGATCCTTTGCTTCGGTGGTCGGCCGGCCCCAGCTCGCTCGACAAGAGCCAGGTGGACCTGGTTCGTCTCGTCCGCGAGGCGGCGGCGTCCTGCTCGTTGGAGCCCGAGGTCGCCGAGGTGGTCATCGACGCTCCGGACCAACTGATGGTCTGGGCGGACGGGCCACAGCTCCGAGGCGCCATCGGCAACGTGGTGCGCAACGCGCTGGCCTACTCGCCGTCGTCGGAGCCGGTCACGGTCATCGTGGAAGAGCGCGACGCCGTCGTGCGCGTGCGCGTGCGAGACCGAGGCCGCGGGGTGCCACCGGGTGAACGCCATCTCATCTTCGACCCGTTCGCCCGGGGTCGAGCGGGCAACGGCGCGCGGGACGGGAGGGGTCTGGGCTTGTTCATCGCTCGGCGGATCGTCGAAGCGCACGGAGGATCCATCGGTCTGCGGTCGGGCCGTCCCGGGGCCGAGTTCTGCATCGAGCTCCCATCGTCGGATGGGGGGAGACGCCTATCCGCGTCCTGATCATCGACGACCATCGGCTCTTCGCCGACGCCATCCGCGTGACCGTCTCCGACATGGGCATGTCGGTCCTCGGTGTCTACACCACCGCCGAAGCGGGGTTGGCCGGCGCGCGCGAGCACCGGCCCGACCTGGTCCTGCTGGATCTCGGTCTGCCGGACAGACCCGGTCTCGAGCTGGGCATGGAGATCATCGAGGAGTTGCCCGAGACGAAGGTCGTCGTCTTGACGGCGCTCGAAGATGAGCAATCGATGCAGGCCGCCCACAGGGCAGGGTTCAACGGCTATCTGACGAAACAGACGGACGCGGATCGATTCAGGCGCGCGCTGAGGAGTGTTGAGGACGGTCAAACGGTGTTCCCGCAACGGCGGGCGAGCAGAGCCAAGAAAGAGCGGACGGGTGACGAATTGCTGGCCGAACAACTGACCTCCCGCGAGGTCGAGGTGCTGCAACTCCTCGCGGAAGGGGCAACCAGCAACGGGATGGCCGAGCAGCTCCGCGTCTCACCGAACACGGTCCGCACGCATGTGCAGGGGATCCTGTCGAAGCTCCAGGTCCATTCACGGCTCGAGGCCGCCGCGTTCGCAGTGCGTCACGGCTTGGTGAGTCCCCGCACCTAGGATCATCCGATCCCCGGACCGTTGCCTCGCGACGAACATCGTCCGTCTGACGTATGCGGTCTACGTCATGGAGCGCGTGTCCCGCGTTCATCGTGCCGGTACGGTCAAGGCTCCGCGATCGAGGGGAAGGTGTGGCCGAGAGAGACGGAACGATCCGGGTCCTGCTCGCCGATGAGCAAGCGCTGTTCCGGCAGGCGGTCAAGGTCGTGCTCTCGAGCGAAGACGACCTCATCGTCGTCGGCGAGGCCGCTGACGGTCTTCAGGCGATCGCCGAGGTCGAGCGGGTGAGGCCCGATGTCGCCTTGCTCGATGCCGCTTTGCCCAACTGCGACGGCATCCGTGCGACGCAGCAGATCAGCCTGCGGGTCCCCGAGTGTCGGGTGATCGTGTTCAGCGCCCAGGAGGACGAGCAGATACTGGTCCAGGCGTTGGAGGCAGGTGCGAGCGGGTACCTCTCGAAGGGTTCTCCGCTGGTGGATCTGATCGACGCTACGCGTGCCGTGCATCGCGGGGATGCATTGGTGCCGCCCCGGATGCTCGGTGCCCTGCTTCAGCGGCTCATCCATCGAAGGAGGGAACGAGACGAAGCACTCAAACGGATGGCCAGGCTCACGCGACGCGAGCGAGAGGTCCTGGTCCTCCTCGCCCAGGGCGGGGATAACGACGGCATCGCCCAATCCCTGGTGATCAGCCCCGAGACGGCGCGAACACACATCCAGAACGTGCTTGGCAAGCTGGATGTGCACTCGCGCCTGGAGGCCGCTGCGTTCGTGACGCAGAACGGCATCCTCGACGACCTCGCGGTGGCGGCACGATGAGTCTCGTCCTCCGGAACGGCAAGCCGGTTCGCAAGAGCGACGTTTGGATCCGTCAATCCGACAGGGAGAACGTCGTCTTCGACCCCGAGACGAGTTCGGTCCACATGCTGAACACCACCGCGATGGCGATCTGGGTGCTGTGCGACGGTGACACGGCTCCCGCTGAGATGGTCGATGCGATATGCGAACTGTCAGGCCTGCCGCCTGAAGTGGTCGAGGAGGATGTCGGCGGCATCCTCCGGGGGTTCGAAGAAGCCGGCATCTTGGTCTGGAACGCGTAGCGATGCCGCTCGTCAAACCGATGGCCCGCACGGATCTGGTCAAGGTCGAGCTCGACGGCGAGGCGGTGATCTACGACGAGGACTCGACGGATCTCCATCACCTGAACCCGACGGCCACGATCGTGTTCGGCCTCTGTGACGGCAGGTTCACCATGAGGGAGATATCGACGGAGATCGCCGAAGCCTTCGACGTGCCGATCGAGCAGGTGGAGCCGGAAGTTCGGACACTCGTCCGGCGGTTCCGTCAAGCCAAGCTCGTGGCCTACGTCTCAGACCGTACGCAAGGTACGCCCAAGGCACCGTGAGGTCTGCAGGTTCCTTCCCTAGGCTCGCCCCTCTATGAGAGGTGTCTCGTGACAGACCTCGGCCCCGATATCTCGCCGACCGGTCCACCCGGATTGCCGGGTCGCATCGTCGCTCGCATGCGACGCGACGTGCCGCTCGTGCTGCTCGATGGTCTCGTGGTCGGGCCCGCATACCTCATCCCGCTGGTCCTGCGCTTCCACGGATCGGTGCCGTGGGTGAACTGGCGCTACTTCCTGTTCCTCCTTCTGCCGATCGTGCTCGTTCACCTGTCCTGCAACTACCTCTTCGGGCTCTACGGACAGATGTGGCGCCACGCCAGCGTGCAGGAGGCGCGGAGCGTGCTCCTGGCGGGGCTCGCGAGCTTGGTTGCCGTGGTGGGCATGGACGTGCTCATCGGCCACGGGCGCCGGCCCATCCCGCTCTCGGTGATCGTGCTGGGATGCGCGACGACGGTCATGTTCTCGGGCGCGATCCGATTCCAGAGTCGTCTGTTCGCGTTCCGGCGGCGCAGCGTCGTCGACGTCGAACGGACCCGCGTCCTGTTGATGGGCGCGGGGGAGGCCGGGGCGCAGGTGTTGAATGACCTCCTGCGTCATCCTGAGGTCGGTCTCGACGTCGTGGGGATGGTGGACGACGACCGTCGACACATCGCGCACACGCTCCACGGTGTGTCGGTGCTGGGAGGACGCGCGGCGATCCCCGATCTGGTGCGCAAGCTCCATGCGGAGCAGGTGCTCCTGGCGATCCCCAGCGCTTCGAGCGAGCTGATCCGCGACGTCTCGATGCGATGCGAGGAGGCCGGGGCCTCGCTGCGGGTGCTCCCCTCGGTCCGAGAGATCGTCGGTGGCCGCGTGTCCGCTCGCGATCTGCGCGACCTTCGGATCGAGGACCTCTTGGGACGACAACAGGTCGAAACCGACCTGGCCTCCGTGCGGCAACTCCTGCGCGGCAAGCGTGTGCTGATCACCGGCGCGGGAGGATCCATCGGGTCGGAGATCGCGCGACAGGTCCGGAACTTCGAGCCGGCGTGCTTGTCGCTTCTGGACAACGACGAGACACATCTGCACGACCTGCTGGTGACGCTCGATGCGGCGCGAACCATCTCCGTGCTGGCAGATGTGCGTGATCGCGACCGGATGCTGGAGGTCTTCAGGGAACACCGGCCCGAGGTCGTGTTCCATGCGGCCGCGCACAAGCATGTGCCGATCCTGGAGGAATACCCGCAGGAAGCTCTGCTCACGAACATCCTGGGAACCGCGAACGTGGTGGAGGCGGCCAGCATCTTCGATACCGCACGCTTCGTCCTGATCTCGACCGACAAGGCAGTGCGCCCCACGAGCGTGATGGGCGGATCGAAGCGGATGGCGGAAGACATCGTTCGGGGCCTCGCCAGGCCGGACACGATCCGTTGCGCCGTCAGGTTCGGGAACGTCCTCGGCAGCCGCGGCTCGGTAGTCCCGACGTTCCTCGCGCAGATCGCGGCGGGCGGACCGGTCACGGTGACGGACCCGGAGATGACCCGCTACTTCATGAGCGTCGAGGAAGCGGTGCAGCTGGTCTTGCAGGCGGGCGCCCTCGCGGAGGGTGGCGAAGTGTTCACGCTCGAGATGGGCGAACCGGTGAACATCCTCGATCTCGCCCACAAACTGATCCGGCTCGCCGGGAGGGTGCCGGGCCGCGACGTGGCGGTGCAGATCATCGGAGCGCGTCCAGGCGAGAAACAACATGAGGAGCTCGTGAACGATGACGAGGCGCCCCAGCCGAGCGGCCGCCAGGGCATCGTCGTGGCGAAACCTCCACGTCCCGATCCTGCGGCCCTGCATCGGCGCTTGCGCGAGATGGAGGCGCTCGCTGCGGAGGACCGTCGGCGAGAGCTGGCCGACTGCATCCGGCGTGCGAGGCCCGATGGAGTTCCAGTCTCCGTTGGGGCGGAGGAAGCCTCATGAGCGTGCGTGCGGTAGTGGTGGCGCACCGGGAGACGATGGCGGCCGAGGGCATCGCCGCTGCACTGACTCGCTATCCGGCGATCGCGATCGTCGGGATCGCGACGAGCGCCGCGGAAACCGAGCGGCGGGCGGAGGGAGCTGACGCTGTCGCGATCGATGCCCGGATCCCCGGAGCGGAGGGCGCCGTGGTGCGCATGCGACGGCGTGGTCTGCGGGTCGTCGTGATCGATGGCGCCTCACCCGACGAAGGCGAGGGCGGGGTCATCGTCGCGGTGGGCGCCACGGTGGCACACCTGGCGTCCGCGCTCGCACCGGGCGCTCCGCCTCGCGCTTCATGGGGCATGACCGTGTCCCCGCGTGAGGGGCAGGTGCTTCGCCTGGCTGCGAAGGGGATGGCCGGGAAGCAGATCGCCCGTGTCCTCGGGATCAGCCCGAAGACGGTCGAACAACACAAGACGCGTGCGTTCAAGCGGTTGCACGTGACGAATCAGGCCGCGGCGATCGCCGTGCTGACGGAGGGGGACCGGGCGTGGAGCCCATCCATTACCTGAGGGCCTTCCGGCGGCGTTGGTGGGTGATCGCCCTCAGTGTTCTCGTCGCGGGGGGCGCTGCGTTCCTCACGACCGCCGACGATCCCGCCTCCGGCACCTCCGCGGCAGCTGTGTCTTCGGCCGACTTGGGATACAAGGCCACGACGGTCCTGTGGAACCCCGGCGCTCCGGTCGTGGGAACGGGGTTCGTGATCCCGAGCATGGATACGCTCGCGCAGTTGGTTCGTTTCCCGAACGTCGCCGTGATCGCCGCGAAGCAACTCCAGTCGCGGGACGGTCCTATCGAACTGAGCACGCACGTGTCGGCGTTCGCCGATCCCACGACCGGCTTCCTCAACGTCACCGGGACTTCGAGAAATCCGAAAGAGGCTGAGGCCATCGCCGATGCGTTTTCCCAAGGATTGATCACCTACTTGGGCACGCTTCAGACCACCCAGATCGATCAACGCGAGCAGCTGGCGCGGGAGCAGATCAAGGCGCTCCAGAAGCGGCACACGGATCCGATCGTGATCGATCCGCTTCGCGCGGCACTCGCACAGCTCGAGATCGCCCGAACCGCTCCCATCCCCCTCACGGTGATCCAGGCGCCGAGCGCTGTGGAGGTCTCCGCCCCGTCCGCAGGAGGGTTCCAAGCACCGAAGGGTCGAACGACGCGTGTGCTGCTGGCCTCGCTCTTCGGGCTGCTCGCGGGGATCGCGCTCGCGCTCGTCCTCGAGCGGTTCGACACCAGGATCCGCTCCAGCCGGTCGGCGGAGGAGGCCTTCGGTCTTCCGGTCCTCGCCGAGATACCAACCATCCGCCGCCGTCGCCGTCGTGGTGACGTGGTAACCGAGGGCTACCCATTGTCTCGAGCGGCCGGTGCGTTCCGTCTGCTGCAGGTCGGACTCGCTCGCTGGACCTCCGCGAAAGGCTCCGAGGGTGCCACGACGATCCTCGTCACCAGCCCCGAGGCCCGTGACGGAAAGACGACCGTGGCCGCCAATCTCGCCGTCGCGTACGCGCAGGGAGGCAGCAGGGTCCTGGTGGTCTCATGCGATCTTCGACGCCCGGCCATCCACTCCGCGTTCGGCGTCTCACTGGAACCCGGGCTCACGGATGCCTTCCGGGCCATGAACGGCACGGGCTCCGTGGCCGACCTCGATCTGGGTCCGTATCTCGAGCCCTGCGCCGTCGTGCGCGTCGCCGTCCTTCCGAGCGGCGTGGTCCCTGAACATCCCGCGGAGCTGCTGGGGTCCGAGAAGATGACGCTCCTCATCGAACGGTTGAAGAAGATCACTGATGTCGTGATCCTGGATAGTGCGCCGCTCGTGGTGGCGACCGATGTCGTGCCATTGGTCCCCGAGGCGGACGGCGTCGTGTTGGTCGCGCGAGCCGGCAAGACCCGTCGCGAGATCGCCGCGAGCGCCGCATCGCTCGTCGAGCGGATGGGCGCGAAACAGGTCGGGGTCGTGCTGAACAGCGCGAGAGAGTTCTCTATCCCGTTGGCGAAGCGGGGCACCTACCGACCGACCCGGAAGATGCGGAAGGCCGCACAGCAGAAGCCCCAGCCGCCGGTCGATGAACCGTGGAGCCCCGGACCTCCCGCAGCTAGGGAGACCATCAAGGAACAGAGCCCTGTCCGGCTGCCCGAAGCTGAGCCGGATCAAGAGAGTGACCCGTCCACCGAGGAGCCGGAGGTCGATCGGACGACCCGGGTCCAGGCGAGCTCGTCGCTCGGCAATCTCCAACAGGAGTTGCGGGAGATGCGCACGCAGTTGGAAGGGCTCCGAGTCGAACTACCGGGCGAGGTGGCAGGACCTTGACTAAGGGTATTCCCCGTCTGGTGCGGCACTCCACGACCCACTACCTTCTATCTTCAGGAGACTCCTGTGCTCTCCTCGGCTAACCAGGTGGTGTGGGCGCTGATCACCTACACGGACTGGTGGCAACCGAACACGTCATCGGTCTATCGCGTCGGGAGCCGCCGCGAGACGTTCGCCTCCGACGGGATCCGCACCGGCCTGCTCGACACGCTGCCGGAGCGCGACGAACTGTGCCGGCGGATGCAGTTGGTGCCTGAGCGCGACCGACGACTCCTGTATCTCTGGTATCTGCGCCAGCTTCCGGCTCACGAGATCGCTCGCGAGCTGCGGATCAGTCGGCGACAGTGCTTCCGTCGTCGCGGCGCGGTGATCAGGCGGATCGTCGCACTCGGCGACCCGTCGTTCGACGCCGCTCAGTTCTGAGCGACCTGTTCACCCCTGTCTCGCCTGCAACCCAGGAAGGCTTGTTCATGCGTGCTACCGCCGACCTTCGTCGTCGCATCCTCAATCGATCGGCACGGGTCGCTGTCGTCGGTCAGGGGTATGTCGGGCTGTCGCTCGCGTGCGCCGCCGCCGAGGCAGGGTTCTGTGTGACCGGGATCGATGTCGACACCCGGCGCGTCGTCGCCCTGCGAGACGGAACGATGGCCGTCGCGGGCGTCGACGAGGACGTCTTCCGGGCCGCGTTCGATGGCGGACGGCTCGACTTCTCCAACGCGATCGACGTCATCGCCCAGAGTCAACTGGTGTTCATCTGCGTTCCCACGCCCCTGCGGGACGGCACCCCGGATCTGTCCTTCATCGAGGAGGCTTGCGGCGGTGTGGCGCTGCACCTCGTGACGGGGTCACTCGTGGTGCTGGAGTCGACGACGTACCCGGGAACCACCGACCAGCGGGTCAAACCCCTTCTCGAGACATCGGGACTCGCAGCCGGACGGGACTTCCTGTTGGCCTACTCTCCGGAGCGCATCGACCCCGGGAACGCGGAATACACGTTCCGTCAGGTGCCGCGCGTGGTCGGTGGTCTGAACCCGGAGTCCACGGGGCTCGCGGTGCTGTTCTACGAGCAGCTCGTGGACAAGGTGATGCCGGTCAGCTCGTGTCGAGCGGCCGAACTGGCGAAGCTGCTGGAGAACACCTTCCGACACGTGAACATCGCGCTCGCGAACGAGATGGCCATGCTCTGCCACGAGGTCGAGATCGACGTCTGGGAGGTCATCGACGCGGCCGCGACGAAGCCGTTCGGTTTCATGCCGTTCTATCCCGGGCCCGGCGTCGGAGGGCATTGCATCCCGCTCGACCCCACGTACCTGTCGTGGCAGATGCGGCGCGATGTCGGGCACCAGTTCCGGGTGCTGGAGGAGGCCGAGGACATCAACGCGCAGATGCCGGCATGGGTCGCCGGACGGATCGGCGAGGTGCTGAACGACAAGAGCCTGTCGGTGAAGGACGCGCGGATCCTGGTGCTGGGCGCGGCGTACAAGCCGGACGTGGGCGACGTTCGCGAATCGCCGGCGGTGAAGATCATGCACCTGCTGCACAAGCGCGGTGCCAGTGTGGCGTTCCACGACCCCTACGTCGCGGACGTCACCCTGAACGGCATGACGCTGCATCGAACGGAGCTCACGAACCACGCGGTCGCTCGTGCCGACCTGGTCGCGGTGCTGACGCCCCACAGCGCGTACGACCTGGACTGGGTGGCGGAGCACGCCAAGCTGGTGTTCGACGCCAGGAACGCCTTCGCGCCCAACCGCCGATCGAACGTGGTGCGGCTGTGAAGCGGGCAACCGCGGTCTGCTTCCAACGATCCGAGGAGGCCTTGAGTCGCCGTATCGGAGCCGACGTGCTCGTGACCATGCCGACAGACGGTGAGCTTCACGAGCTGTCGGGGGGAGCGACCGCGATCTGGGAGGAGCTGCGCGAGCCGAGGACCGCGCTCGACCTCGTCGGTCGCTTGGCGACAGCATTCGCGGCACCTTCGACAGGGTTCGCGGCGCAGGTGGAGGAGTGCCTGAACAGCCTGCTGCGGCTCGGGGTCGTCGAGGAGGTGCCAGACGTCGATGGATGACGATCGAGTCGAGGCCCTGACGCGAACGATCACGGCGTTCGGGTTGCCAGGGGCGCCGGAGCCGAAGCCCGTGGCGGTGGGCGACGAAGCGTGGCCACGACTCCTTTCGCGTGTGCGGACGGAGCGCATCACGGGGCTCGCGGTCGACTGCGAGGCGTCAGGGCTGCTCTCGCTGTCGGATCAGCACCGTACGGAGCTGCTCGATGCGCACCGCGACGCCATGGCGTGGTGTCTGTCGATCGAGCGGAAGCTCGTCGCCCTGGCCCAGGTCTTCGACACGCAGCACATCCCCTTCGCCGTTCTGAAGGGAGCATCGGTGGCCCACGTGGTGTATCCGGATCCGTGCTTGCGGTCGTTCGCCGACCTCGACCTGTTCGTCGGCTCCGGGGACTACGAGCGGGCGTGCACGCTCCTCGATCGGGTCGGACATGTGCGACGCCAACCTGAGCCGCGTCCCGGGTTCGATGCACGGTTCGGCAGAGCCAGCGTCCACATCCATCCAGACGACCGCATCGAGGTGGATCTGCATCGGACGCCCGGCTGGGGACCGTTCGCGCAGTGGATCCACGCCGACGAGCTCCTCGACCGAGCCGAGACGTTCGCGCTCGGTGGGCGACGGATCGGGCGGCTCGACGGCGCGGGGATGCTTCTGAACGTCGCCATGCACGCTTCGTTGGGCACCAGTCCACCCAGGCTCGTCCCGCTCCGGGACATCATGCAAGTCACGCTGGAAGGCGACGTCGATTGGGATGTCCTGTCGCGATGGGGTCGCGGATGGCACCTCACGGCCGTGCTTCGGCATGCGTTCGCGACGGCGTCGACGACGCTGGGCGTGCCGGTTCCGTTCGTGGCTCAGAGGCTGGTTTCAGATGCTTCCAAGCGGGGGGTTCGTGCACTCGCCGCCTATACAGGAGGAGGGCGCGACCAGGGCGGAACCGCAGTAGCTACACTCCGGGCGATCGAAGGGGTCCGTCCGAAGTTGTCATATGTTTTCGCCCTGATAGCGCCGCGCCGGGAATTCCTGGCGGCACGCGGAGGGCCCGACGGCACTTCATACGTGCGACGGTGGCGTGTGCCCGCACGGTGGACCAAGAGATGGGTGGCGCGGATGAGCAAGTCAAACCCCGGCTGACACATTTTCTCGGAGAGACTTCGCTTCGTGGTTGGCCTCGCGGGTTGGGGGACTGCGCTCATGCGACTCTGGATCCACCTTTCGGTCGACTGCTGGCCGCCCGACGTCCACTTCATGGCCATGTCGCGAAGGGTTTCTCCATCTTGTATTGATAGTTCCAATTGGCGTGCGGAGTGGAGCGTTCTTCTTGTGAGTATCGAGTTCGTCGTCACTGGAACCGGCCGCTCAGGCACGGCATATGCGGCTGCCTTGTTCACAGCCGCTGGACTGCCTTGCGGACATGAAGGCGTATTCAACGACAAGCTTGGCCTTCTCGATCGGGGTGCGCCCCGTCGCGGTCTTCTTCCTATAGTGAAGGCACCAGCTGGCCGGCTCAAAGAGGAAATGAGGCGTAGTCACTCGACTCTGCGGGGTGACGCATCGTGGATGGCGGTGCCCCGCCTTCCGCGGTTTCAAGGGAAGTCATTCCTTCAATTGCGACACCCCCTGCTCGTCATTCGCAGTTTCGTTGGGACTAGGTTCTTCTCAGACGTAGAGGCGCACCATAGGCAACGCAACTTCGCGGCTGCCCATTTCGAAATCAGGGGCGAGGATGTTATCGACGCCATGCGTTGGTGGGTCCATTGGAATAGATTGGCTGTTCCCTTTGCGACGAGGATCTATCAGCTCGAAGCGCTTGACATAGCGCTATTGTCGGATCTCCTTGGTGTTGTTGGCGTCGACCAGACCGCGAGTAGGGCAGAAATCGCGTTCGCGTCGGTGCCTGGCGACGTGAACAGCTCGGCGAGGCGAGGGTGCCAGCCCGGCGCAATCGAGTGGGCGGACTTGCCATCCGGATGCGACAAACTAGCGCTCGAGGGTTTGGCTCTGCGCTTCGGCTACGACTTGGAATCCCCCACGGTATCCCGTCGATAGGTAAGTTTGGCAACTGATCCTTGGTGGCTTGACCCTGGCGAAGCGCAATCGCCGACCTCGGTTGAACCACCCCGGTTGAACAAGAGTGTCAGCTCGAGACATTCGGCGTGAAAAGGGAGCCGATCTAGCGATGAAACCCGAAGCACTTCCCTCCAGCTTCATACGCGGTCGGTTAGGCCGCGTTCGACGCTCAATAGCACGGGTATCTCCACTTGTGGGCCGGCGACACGGGACGGTCGCTGCGATTGCCGGCGCCTCTGTGGGCGCAGGCTTGGCTGAGGCAGGTCTGCTGGCCCTCGTCTCTCTCATCGCAACCAGGATGTCGACATCCACCGAAGCCTTTGCGAGGGTTGGACCGATCGACGTTCAGATGCGAACCTCGGCACTCTTGGCCGCCGCGGCCATTCTGGCGGCGGTTCGGCTGCTTCTTCAAATCGTAGTCGCTCGCCTACCCGCCCGTCTGAGCGGGCAGGTGCAGAGTCAACTGCGCGAACATCTCATTTCTGCGTTCCTACAGGCCTCATGGTCGGAGAAAGCGAAGGAGAAGGAAGGACATCTCCAGGAACTGATGGGCGGTCAGACGTATCAGTCTGGAGCCGCCGTTCTTCAGCTTGCCAACGGTCTCTCTGCTGCTCTGATGTTCCTCACCCTCGCGGCCTCTGCATTCATCCTCAGCCCTGGCGTGGCCGCGGCGGTGCTGGGAACAGCTGTGGCGCTCTTTGGTGGCTTACGTCCGCTATCCCGCCGGGTGCGGAATAGTTCAGCGTCAACCTCCGCTGCATTGGTGGCCCAAGCCTCGGGTGTCGCGGAGTCTGTCCGGATGGCCGAGGAGGTGCAGGTCTTCGGGGCCACGGAAACTGAAAGATCGAGGATTAGCTCACTCGTTCAGTCCCTGGAAATGCACATCATTCGCACGAAGACGCTT
The DNA here is from genome assembly GCA_038211015.1 of Actinomycetota bacterium. Taxonomy (GTDB): domain Bacteria; phylum Actinomycetota; class UBA4738; order UBA4738; family HRBIN12; genus JBBQVZ01. Next base: position 22,018 of record JBBQVZ010000008.1, read on the forward strand.
ATCGCAATCGTGCCGGTGCTCTATCAAGGCGCGGTGATTGCGCTGATAGTTGCAGGGCTTGCCATCCTATACGCGGTCGGGACCAGCCGTCTTGCGGCGCTTGGTGCCGTTGTCCTGTTGCTCGTTCGCGCCTCCGCATACGGTCAACAACTGCAGACGTCTTACCAGGGTCTCGGGGAAGCTCTCCCGTATCTCGATAGATTGACAAGCACCATCGAGCGCTATCTGGCAAACGCGCAACGCCGAGGCGATCGACCCATTGACTTCGTTCGTACGGTTGAATTCGAGTCAGTATCCTTCGCGTACAAGCCCGGGCTGTCTGTTCTTCGGGATATCACCTTCTCCATACGAACCGGTGAAGCCATCGGGGTTGTGGGACCTTCGGGAGCAGGCAAGTCGACGTTGGTGCAGATTCTTCTCCGGCTCCGCGAGCCGTCGTCTGGCCGCTACCTAGTCAATCAGGTCACGGCGGAGGACATCGATGATGCGACCTGGCAGAGGAAGGTCGCATACCTCCCACAGGAGCCTCATCTGCTGGCGGGGACCGTCGCCGAGAACATACGCTTCTACCGGGATTGGGTCGGCGATGATTTGATCGCGAGCTCCGCAAAGCTTGCACATATCGACTCAGATATCATGACGTGGGCTAATGGGTACCACACTGTCATTGGGCAGCGCGCCGACGCGGTGTCGGGGGGTCAACGTCAACGACTCTGCCTAGCACGGGCTCTGGCGGGCAATCCAGAGTTTCTGATACTCGATGAACCGACCAGCGCACTCGATTCTCAGTCCGAGCACTTGATCCAGGAATCCCTCGAAGGTCTCCGGGGCAAGCTAACGCTAGTTGTCATCGCGCACCGTCTTACGACCATCAGATTGTGCGACCGAGTGATGGTCATCCGCGATGGCCTCCTGGAGGCGTTTGCTCCCGCGGAGCTTCTCTACGGCTCGAACGACTTCTACCGCAACGCTATTGATCTTGCGGCCTTGGGGAGGCCCATTTAGGTGAGGTCGATGAGCAAGGCGGTAAGATGACTAGGAACGTTCCTTCTCGCGTGCGCCACCGGATCGCGAGTTCGCTTCGCGGGGCCGATGACGTTGGCGGCTCTCGCGTGAAGTCGGCAACGACGTCGTACCCCCGAACGGTTCCGTCTTTCATGGCTAGGAAGTCTCGATCGGTGGACATTCCTGTTCAACGGAGCGGCGAAGTTCCTGCGTTGCGGGGCGGTTCGGGTTGGACGATAGTGCGCTGTGGGCGGAGGGTTGGTGGTGATCTCCTCGAACCACGATACGCGTTACGCCAACATGCACGTGCCTCTTCAGCGTCGCTGAGTCTCGGCGATCATCGTCTCGTTCCCGCGCCCACGGTGACCGGCGACGCAAGCTGGATTGGCACTGAGTCACTGTTCTCGCCGGATCAGAAGATTGGAGTTGGCTGCGTGGTTGGTGCGGGCGCCGTCATCCGGGAAATCGTTCCCAACTTCTCCGCGTTGCAGGCGTTCCGCCCGCGTCCTCCGGCCAAGCTTTCGGACCCGACATCTCGAAGCTCCTACCCGAACTCGGGTGGTGGGACTGGCCGATAGAGGAGAACACCGCGTTCTTCGACCTAGACCTGACTACCTCTTCTTTGGAGGAGGTCAGGTCAGTTGTTGTCTGAGCCGAGATGGGACGGCGGACCAAACGCGTTCATCGGAGGATCTGTGGCGCGTAATGTCCTCCACGCTGGGCCAACCCCGATGGGCTCACGGAACTGGCGGCACCTCCCCCAAACTGCGACCCGGGATCGCATCTGTGGCAGATAGTCCCGAGATCTCGGTGGTGATACCTGCCCTGAACGCTTCGACGACCATCGGCGAACAGCTGCGATCATTGCTGAGCCAGAAGTGCTCTGCCTCATACGAAATAGTCGTAGCTGATAACGGCAGCAACGATGGCACGCGGGATGTAGTGCGACATGCAGCCCTGGGGGATCGCCGAGTGCGGTTGGTGGATGCTTCCGCGTCGCCGCTCGGTGGTTCTGGCGCCAAGAACCTCGGGGTGCGGGAAGCCCGAGGCGTCCTTGTCGCTTTCGCCGACGCGGACGATGTTGTTGCCCCGGGTTGGCTCGAGGCCGCCAAGGAAGGTCTTCGGCAGGCTCACGCGGTGACGTTTACACGCGAGTACTGGACGCTCAATCCGGAGCTCCCCCGCTCTCTGTTCAGGCAGACTGCGGGTGGTAGCCGCGTGATGGGCGTCGATGTGGTGGCTGGCGGGGCCTTCGGGATCTGGAGGGATCTCTACCTCGCTGTGGGCGGCTTTGATGAGGACATGAAGGGGGCGGTCGACTCTGAGTTCGGGATGCGTCTATACCGACATGTCGGGCAGGCTCCGTTGCATATTCCCGAGGCGGTTGTACACGTGCGCGTACCCGTTGATCCGATCCAACGCTTCCGGCGATATCGCGTTCTCTCTGCATCGAAGGCGCTCCTGGTGCAACGTCACGGCGACCTGGTGCAGATCAGCGGGGGGACGGGCTGGGCTACCATCAAAGGATGGGGATGGCTCATGATTCATCTCAAGATGCTCCTGAGTCGACAGGGACGTCTCGAGTGGATGCAGACGCTGGGTGCTCGGATGGGGCACATTGATGGGTGGCGACGATACGGGCGTCTCCTGGCCTGACTCTTCCGCGGATGACGAGCGTAAGTAGTCCCGGTCGGGCCCTGGCCCCTCTGATGCTCGTGGGCGGCGGGGGACACGCCAGCGACGTCCTTCAGGCGATCGAAGCGGCAAACGCTCGCACACCGACATGGCGGGTGGTGGGCATCCTTGACGACGCGGAGGTTGATCCGCGTCGATTTGCCGGCCGAGCCGTAGGCCGGATTGGGGCAATCGACGACGTCTCGCACATCGACGCCTGCTTCGTACTATGCCTCGGCTGGCCCTGGGTTCGTGAGGCTGTCGCCCTAAGGATCGGGAACCGAGCCCAAGCGGCGGCACCTATCGTCCATCCCGGAGCTGACGTGGGCGTGGGAGTGGAGCTAGGGCCAGGATCGGTAGTACTCGGCAACTCACACGTGTCTCCCATGGTGCGACTTGGCGCGCACTCACTCGTCTCTTATGTAGCTTCCGTGGGTCACGACTGCTCGTTCGGCTCGTTCGCCAGCGTGATGCCCGGCGCTGCCGTCGGCGGTGACGTCGCGGTGGGTGATGGGGTGCTCGTGGGATCGGGGGCCGTCGTCCGGGAGGGCCTGCGCATCGGTGATCGGGCGCGTATCGGGGCCGGAGCCGTAGTACTCAAAGATGTGGGTGAGGGCTCGACCGTAGTGGGTGTGCCGGCACACCCTATAAGCGTTCCGACCGCGCCTTATCGGTCGTCGTCGTCGACCTGATCGGCCGTCTCGGGCCGTAGGGCGTGCATCGTGGCCTGGCCCTCGGCGCTGACGCCCCGTCGCGAGAGGACGGCGCCCGGAGTGCGAGCGAGGATGCGGAGGTCGAGCCACCAGTCATGGTGCCCCGCGTACCACACGTCCATCGCGAGTCGTGCGTCCCACGCCACGTTGTTCCGACCCTTCACCTGAGCCCAGCCTGTGATGCCGGGTCGGACCCGATGACGTGCGCGCTCGTCTGCACGGAATCGGTCGCGGTAGTCGATCGGGAGTGGGCGAGGGCCGACGAGGCTCATCTCCCCTCGGAGCACGTTCCACAGCTCGGGCAGCTCGTCTAAGCTGCTCGCTCGCAACCGCTGTCCGAGCGGAGTGAGGCGATCCGCGTCCCGTAGCAGCGTTCCATCGGGGCCGCGTTCATCGGTCATGGTCCTGAACTTGACGATCTTGAACGACTGCTCTTGAAGCCCGAGGCGCTCTTGGCGGAATAGCACAGGGGACCCTAAGTCCCTGCGGACGCGTATCGCGACAACAGCGAGAACCGGTGAGAGCAAGACCAGTCCGACGATCGCACCGATGCTGTCGATCGCTCGCTTCAGCACGTGCCTGATCCTCGTTCGCGCACATGTGGATTATCCGAGACAACGAGCCTGGACGCGATAGGGGACACCGAATGGAACTGGGCAAGTGAGCATCCGGCTCTCGTTACGGCGGTGGCTAGGAGAACAGAGCCATCGACGCCCGGCCGTAGTCGCCCGTCGCATGCTCGAGCGTGCTGGTCGAGCGCTCTTCACCCCGGTTATGGCGGCGCGCAAGAGGCAGCGGCGTCGAGACGGACCGAGGCACATCGCGTTGCTTGGACACAACATGCTGATGGCCGAGGCCGTCGTGCGTGCATGGTCAACGGTCGCCGACGACCGACGGCTGCAAGCTTGGTTATTCATGCCTTGGAGGTTCCGCGTTGTCGGGAAGAACCTTGCCCGGGACGCCGGGATGCGATTCGCCCCTGGGCTCGGTTGGGCCCGACTGTGGGCTTGGGATCTCGTGATTGTCGCGACTCACGTAGAGCCGTTCCATCCGATGATCCCCGTGGTCCGGGTGCTTCACGGCATCGGCAGTTCAAGCAAGATCGTCAAAGGACACGAGTTCACATATGGCCCATCGCGGGTTCTGCGAGCAGACGGTCGCGCCAGGTACTCGCGCATCTTTGAGTCGAGCGAGAGTCGCGCTCGTGAGGTCGAGCGGCATGTACCTGCTCTGGTGGGACACCTTGCCGTGACCGGTAGCCTCGCGGCCGACGAACTGCTTGATCGTCAAGGGGCGGTCGCTCAGATCCGCCGGGAGATGGGGTTCGGATCCTCGGAACGCGTCATCGTCTCGCTGTCGACGTTCGGCCCTCACTCGTTGATGGAAACGGTCGGTCGACCGCTGATCCGGGAGATGCGACGTCTCACTGCGGAGGGCAGATATCGGTTCGTGGTTTGTACTCATCCCAATCTCTGGGCAGCTCAACGCCGCCCGGAACAGCCTTGGGATGAGTTCCTCCGACGACAGCGCCAGTACGGCCTCACGATCATCGAACCCGGAGAGGATTGGACCCACGCCCTCGTCGCCGCGGACGCGGCGATCAGCGATCACACCTCTCTGGCGACCGCGTTCGCGCTCCTTGGCAAGCCGTTGGCGTTCGTCGATGTGGATGCATCCGCCCTCCAGTCGGGCAGCACGATGTCCCGTTTGATCGAGGTCTCGCCGACGCTGTCGGATCCTGCAGAGCTTGGGCAGTTCCTCGACGGGTTGCTGGAACAGGGTCAGCCGCCTCAGCTCGGAGCGATCGCGGCGGAGGTTGTCTCCTATCCGGGTCAGGCAGCGTCACGGACCAGTGCCGAGCTCTACCGTCTGCTTGAGCTCGCGCAGCTGTCTGCGGGATCAGTCCCGGGGGAATTTCAGCCCTCCTGACCATCTGATCAGAGGAGTCGGATCCGCGATGTCGTCCATCAGTGCTGTCGAGCGCCCCATCTTCGTGATCGGGTGCGGAAGATCGGGTACCACGCTGCTCTACGACATCCTTTGTGGCCACCGTTCGTTGGCGTGGTTCTCCAACTACACCGACCGGTGGCCGGGCGTACCTCAGCTCGCGGCCCTGTCTCCCGCCTACTCTGCGTTGAGGCGGCGAGGCCTTTCTCTGCCTCGAGTGCCCACGCCTATCCCGAGCGAGGGATATCGCATCTTCGACCATTGCAGCCCACGCGGCGCGGCCGATAACAACAGGCCTCTGACGGAGCTGGATGCGACCGCCACGGAGCGCCAGTGCCTTGCGAGGATCATCGAGGCTCACCAGCGCTTCGCCGGTGGCCAGCGCTTCATCAATAAGAACACGCGCAACACGCGACGGATCCGCTTCTTGCACGAGCTCTTCCCAGACGCCCTCTTCGTTCACGTCGTTCGCGACCCGCGCGCGACGGTCGCCTCGCTCTTGCGGGTCGCGTTCTGGCCCGATCTTCGCTTCTGGTGGAGAGAGGATCGCACCGCGTCAGGACTTGCCGAAGACGGGGTCGCGCCCGAGACGCTCGCAGCCGAGCTCTGGACCCGCGAGGTCGGGCCGGCACTTCGCGACAAGGATGTCCTTGATCCTGCGTCGTACTGGGAGCTTCGCTACGAGGACCTCATCGTTGATCCGCGGGGAGAGGTGAAGAGTGTCTTGGCGTTCGCCGGGTTGCCTTGGACGCCTTCGTTCGAAGAGGTCTTCGAAAGCTTCGTGATCGTGGACCGCACCGCCGGCTACCGACGTCACCTCGATGATCGTCAGATCGCGGTGATCGATGACGTGACCCGCCCGGTGGCGAGCACGCTCGGATACGTTGGGGACCGACCGGCATGACGGTCCAGATAGGCGCGGTCTTGGTCACGTACCGGCGGCCTCACCTCCTGCCAGTTGCGTTCGAACGCCTCGCGGCGCAGGGGAGGCGACCCGATCGGCTGATCCTCGTCGACAACGACCCGGACGGTGGAGCCCGAAGCACCGTGCAACAACTGTCGCTGCGCGGGACGGATGTCGAGTACGTCAACCCTGGAGACAACATCGGGCCCGCCGGCGGTTTCGCACTCGGCATGCAACGGCTTCTCGAAGGCGCATCTGACGAGGACGTCATCCTCCTGCTGGACGACAACGATCCACTTCCGCCGTTCGACGTCCTCGGCGCGCAACTGGTCTTCCTCGACCAGCTCACCGAAGTGGATCCGGCTGCCGCGGGCGTTGGGCTCCATGGAGCCACGTTCGATTGGCGGACGGGAAGGACACGCAGCACGTCGGCAGCCAAGTGCTCGGGAACCGTTCGCGTCGACCATCTCCACGGCGGCGGCTATCCCATGTACCGAGTTGGTGCCGTTCGGCGTGTTGGGCAGTTCTCCGCCCCGTTGTTCTTCGGGTTCGAGGAGCTTGAGTACGGACTTAGGCTGACGACCAACGGGTACCGGCTGCATCTGAACCGACCCCTGGCCGAACGGCAAACGGTGTGGCGCCGACAAGAGCTTGTATCACGCTCACGTCCGACATTTCGCGTTGGGCCCGTTACGTGGCGCAGGTACTACAGCTTGCGCAACCTTCTCCATATCTTGTTGTTGCACGGGCACCAGACGACTGCCATCAAGGTGGCGGCGGTCCGTGGCATCGGAAAGCCAGCTGCCAATCTGATCCTCGCTCCGAGATTGGCCGCCGAGCATCTGAGCTTGGATCGCCGCGCGGTCGTTGATGCCTTCGGAGGGCGGATGGGACGCACCGTCGACCCCGTGTATTGATCAGGCGTTCACATCGTCCGTTCGGCATCGGTACGAGCACTCGACGATCCCGTCGGCAACACCCACCGAACTCTTGGAGACACGATGAGTAGTCATCGCATCTTGATCCTCATAAAAGGGCTTGGACGAGGAGGAGCCGAGCAGCTCCTGGCCAGCGCCGTCCCCTACTACGACCGCGACCGCTTCGACTACGAGGTTGCCTACCGGCTCCCCTGGAAGGATGCACTCGTCCCACAGCTGCGGGAAGCGAGGTTGCCGGTCCACTGCCTCGAAGGCGCCAGGGGCCCGGCGTGGGTGGCGCGCCTCCGCCGGCTGATCGACGAACGCGGCATCGACCTCATCCACTCGCATTCGCCGACCGTTGCCGTTGCCGCCAGAGCGGTCGCTCCGGCTCGAGTACGCCGTGTCTATACCGAGCACAACCTGTGGCAGCGCTACCACCGGTTGACCTACTGGGCGAACGCACTCACGTTCCCTCGCGACGATCATGTCTTCGCCGTCTCCGACCATGTGCGGGACTCGATCCGATATCCTCGACCGCTGCAGGGTCGGCGCCCACCTCCGGTGGAGACGCTTTACCACGGCATCGATCCCTCCGATGTCGCTCGGTGGGTCCAGGTCGACGGTGTCAGGGCAGAGCTGGGCATCGATCCCGACGCCCCCGTGGTGGGAACGGTGGCGAACTTCAAAGCGCACAAGCGGCTCGACCGGATGCTGGAGGCGGCGGCGATCGTTCGCCGGCGGGTTCCCGACGTGCGGTTCGTCATGGTGGGTACTGGCCCGCTCGACGCTGAGGTTCGTCGCCAAGCGCACGAGCTCGATCTTGATCAGACGGTGGTGTTCACGGGTTTCCGAGACGACGCGCAGCGCCTGACGGCCGCGTTCGATGTCTTCGCGATGTCTTCGGAGTTCGAAGGGCTCTCCATCGCTGTGATCGAAGCTCTTGCATTGGGCACGCCCGCGGTCGTTACAGATGTCGGCGGGATGCCTGAGGTGATCTTCGACGGGGAGCAAGGCTTCGTGGTGCCGGCCGGCGACACATCCACGCTCGCCGACCGGCTGGTGACGCTGCTTGAGGACGAGCCTCTCCGCTTGCGGATGGGGGCGGCTGGGCGGGAGCGAGCGAGGCGGTTCGACATCCGCGACGCCGTGCACAGGATGGAAGAGGTCTACGAGGAGTTGCTCGCATGAGCCGGGCGCGCACGACGATCGACATCCGCCCATACCGAGACCGGGACGAGCCGGCCGTGCTCTCGTTGCTGGAGGCTGCCTTGGGTGGCGGCCCGGCCGGCGTCCGTCCGTCCGAGTTCTTCCGCTGGAAGCATCTGGAGAACCCGTTCGGGCGCTCCTACATGTTGGTCGCGGAGGCCGACGGCCAGCTCGTGGGTCTGCGGGCGTTCATGCGATGGGAGTTCACGGCCGGTGACCGCCGCTACCGTGCGGTGCGCGCCGTGGACACGGCGACGCATCCCGCCTATCAGGGACAGGGGATCTTCTCCCGGCTGACGCTGGAATCGCTCGACGAACTGCCTGACCAGGCCGACTTCGTCTTCAACACGCCGAATGAGAAGAGCCTGCCCGGGTACCTGAAGATGGGGTGGCGCGTCGTTGGCAAGGTTCCGATCTTGGTGCGCGTGCGGCGGCCGCTCCGCTTCGCGACACGAGTGCGATCGTGGAAGACGTCGGGGGAAGCCCGATCCGTTCCGGTGTCGGGCGCTCAGATCGCATCGGACGTGCTGGTTGACGGCGCCGTCGATGGGCTGCTCGCCGCTCAGGAACGGTCCGTCGGCATCGCGACTCCTCGGGACGCGACCTACCTCGGGTGGCGCTACGGGGGCGCTCCGTTGCTCGACTACCGGGCGGTGGTGGAGCGCGACCGCGATCGAGTTGCGGGGTTGTCGATCTTCCGGGTCCGACCGCGCGGGGGGCTCGTCGAAAGCACGGTCACCGAGACGATCGTGCCTGCCGGCGACACGCGCGTGGCCGGAAAGATCTTCAGGGCGATCGGTCGATCGGCGGGGTCCGACCATCTCGCCTGTAGCTTCCCGCCGGGTTCTACGACGCTCAGGGCCGCTCGACGCGCCGGGTTCCTGCGCGTGCCCGGCGGCATGACCCTGGTGGTGAACCCGTTGGGCCACCACCTCGACCCAGACCCGCTCGACCTGGCCTCGTGGGCCTTGACCGTCGGCGACCTGGAGGTCTTCTGATGCAGATGCGCCGAACGTACGAGGCACCCGCTTCGCCGTCGGCCGTCGTCGTGATCGGCCTCGCGCTGATCGGCGCCTACGTGTCGGCGTTGCTGATCCTGGTCGATAGGACGTCCTTCGACGTGTGGGGCGCGGTGTTGCTGATGCCGATCCTGGTCGCCCTCACAGTGCCCGCGCTCTGGCGCCAGGCGATCCGCGAGGCCGACCCGGGGACGTTCCGGCTTCTACTCCTGGCGCTCGTCGTGAAACTCGCGGGCGCGGTCGCCCGCTACTACGTCGCGTTCTCCGTGTACGGGGGGGCCGCCGATGCCACCCGGTATCACTCGGCCGGCGTCGGCTTCGCTCCGCTCTTCCGCCGCCTGGATTTCTCCGGCGTCCACCTGGTGGCCGGGACGTCGTTCATCGAAACCGTCACGGGGATCGTCTACGCGCTGGTCGGTCCTTCGAAGATGGGCGGGTTCGTCTTCTTCTCGTGGCTCGGGTTCTGGGGGTTGTTCCTGTTCTACCGCGCCTTCACGCTGGCCGTCCCGATGGGGCGACGTCGCTCCTACGCCTATCTGCTGTTCTTCCTGCCATCCCTCGTCTTCTGGCCATCGAGCATCGGCAAGGAAGCGTGGATGATGTTCAGCCTGGGGATCGCTGCATACGGCGTCGCCAGGATCCTCACTCGGGGCGTGTGGCGGGGTTTCATCTACTGCGCCGGCGGGCTCTGGCTCGCAGGGATGGTCCGCCCGCACATCGCGGCCCTGGTAGGGGTCTCGCTCGCTGCGGCGATCGTGACGCGCAAGGGTCGGATCGAGTGGCGGGAGCTCACTCCCGTCATCAAGGGAGCGTCGATCGTTGCGGTAGCGATCGTGGCCGCCGTCTTGGTCGTCCACACGGATCGTTTCCTGCAGAAGTCCGGGATCGACACCAACCAGGGGGTGAGTTCGACGCTGACCGATGTCCAGGACCGCACGTCGGAGGGCGGCGCCTCGTTCGCGCCCTCCATCCTGGACTCGCCGGTGCGGGCTCCCTTGGCGACGATCACGGTGTTGTTCCGTCCCTTCGTCTTCGAAGCCCACAACTTCCAGTCGATCCTGGCGGCGATCGAGGGGACCGCGCTGCTGGCGTTCTGCTTGATCCGCCCCCGCTGGGGATGGGCGGCGATGCGCTCGCTGCGGCAGCAGCCGTATGTGGTCTTCTGCCTGGTCTTCACCCTCCTGTTCATCGTCGGTTTCTCGAGCTTCGCGAACTTCGGTTTGCTGGCTCGCGAGCGCGTTCAGCTGTACCCCCTGTTCCTGGTGCTGTTCTCGATCCCGCCCGCGGTCATCGGGCGACCCGGGGGCGAGCGGGCGGTGCGCGAGACCGTCGCCGCGTGAACGCGCGGAACGATCGAACTCCCGCGATCGTCGACGGCCTGGGGTTGTTGTTCCTGGCGTCATATGTCGCCGTTGCCTTCGTGGCGACGCGGCACGGCGGGACCGCGGGACCGCTCGTGATGCTGCTGTTGTCGTCGGCCGTCGTGCTCACCGTCGGGAGGCTCCTCGGGAGCGTGCACCGAGCCGTCACGCCGGCGGTCATCGTCGTGACGGCGGCCATCGTGCTCGTGACGACGAGACCCATCATCGGAGGCGGACCGCTTAGCGGGCCGTTCGGATACCGGAACGCGACGGGCGCGTTCTGTGTCCAGGGAGCCGTCGCGGCGCTGATGTTCGCGGCGGCCGTGCGATGGTGGCCACTCCGCATCCTCGGGATCGCAGCGGTGGTGCCGTTCGCGGTCGCCGCCGGCATGGACTCCGCTGCTGCGGGGGCGAGCCTCGTGGTGATCGCGATCGCGGCGATCGGTCTCGCCGGGGTGCGCGCGGTGCGCGTGTCGATCGCCGTCGCGGGGGCGCTCCTTGCCGTCGTGCTCCTTGCCGTCGTGGTTCTGGGCGCCGGCTACCGGCCCGGAGGCGATGGCGCGGTGACGCGCGCGCTGACCGAGCGGCGGTTGGTGCTGTGGCATGAGTCCCTGCGGATCATTGTCGATCATCCGGGCGGCGTCGGCCCCGGTCGCTTCAAGGACGTGAGCCCGACGGCGATCCGGGATGCGGACGCGCACTGGGCACACGACGAGTTCCTGCAGCAGGGTGTGGAGCTCGGATGGGCCGGCCTCGCCTTGGCGCTGCTCGTGTTCGTCTGGGGGTTCGTCCGCCTGTGGGTGCACCCCAGGCCCGACATGGTGGTGGCGCTCGGCGCCGCATCTCTCGCGGCACTGGGGATCCACGCCGGCGTCGACTACGTGTTGCATTTCCCGGCGGTGCCGCTCACGGCCGCCGCGCTCATCGGGACGGCCCAGGCCGTCTCATCCAGGAGGTTGTTCCGACATGACCGTGACCAGCATCGCCAGGAAGGCATCGAAGGCGGCGGTCACCCCACTGGGGTGGCCGGCGCGACGACGTCCGGGTGACGTCGTCGTCCTGCTCTACCACCGGGTTGGCGACTCGGGCTCCGAGATCGAGCTGGGGTCCGACGCTTTCGAGCGACAGTTACAGGACCTGGTCGTTCGCGAGCGCGTCTTGACGTTGGACGACGTCCTCGCCGGCGAGGACGGAGGCGGGGTGGTGGTCACCTTCGACGACGGCTACCGGGACTTCCACGACGCGGTGCTCCCGATGCTGGTGAAGCATCACGTGCCGGCGCTGCTGTACCTGGCGACGGGGCTGGTCTCGAACGGAGTGGGCACGCAGATGCCGGAGGCGCTCACCTGGACACAGCTGCGGGAGGCTGTGGATACGGGGCTGGTCACCGTCGGCTCGCACACGCATGGTCACGTCGACCTGTCCAAGACGACTGAGACGGAAGCGGAAGAGGAGATGCGCCGGAGCAAGGACCTGATCGAGGAGCATCTCGGCACCGAGTGCGCGCATTTCGCATACCCGTGGTCGGTAGGGTCGGTGTCGGCGGACCGCGCGGCGCGGCGACTGTTCCGTTCGGCGGCTCTCGACGCGTGGCGGACCAACCGGGCGGGGCGTATCGATCCGTACCGACTGGGCCGCGTCCCGATCCTCCGTAGCGACGGTCGGTTCTTCTTCCGCCGAAAGGTTCGCGGCGGACTGGACTCCGAAGCCTGGCTCTATCGGGCGCTCGGTCGCGGTCCATGGGGGAAGATGTGAGGGCGCCGCGGATCGCGCACGTCGCCACCGTGGACCTGAGCTTGCGTTTCCTGCTGCTGCCCCAGCTCCGCGCGTTGCGCGACGCCGGGTTCGAGGTCACGACGATCAGCGCGCCGGGACCGTGGGTGGCCGACGTCGAGGCGGAGGGGATCCATCATATCGCGTGGCCCCACGCCACGCGTTCGTGGGATCCCCGGTCCGACGTGCGGGCGTTCCGGGAGCTGCTGGCGATCTTCCGGCGCGAGCGGTTCGACCTGGTGCACACGCACAACCCCAAGCCGGGGGTCTTGGGACGCGTCGCGGCGCGGGTGGCCGGGGTCCCTTCCGTGATGAACACGGTGCACGGGTTGTACGCCACGCCCGAGGACCGTCTGCGTCGCCGCGGACCGGTGCTGGCCGCGGAGTGGTTCGCGGCCCGGTTCAGCGACATGGAACTCTATCAGTCCGCGGAGGACCTGGCGTGGTCGCGTCGACGGCACATCGCTCGCCGGGGGCGATCGGTGCTGCTGGGCAACGGGATCGACCTCTCGCTCTTCACACCGGACCGTGGTGGGGAGGAGCGGATCCGCAAGCTCCGCGCCGAGCTCGGGATCGGCGAGGACGAGTTGGTGGTCGGCACCGTCGGCAGGATGGTGCTCGAGAAGGGCTACGCGGAACTTTTCGAGGCCGCCCGCGACGTGTGTTCACGACGAGGTGACGTGCGGTTCATCGCGGTGGGGCAGAGCGATCCGGACAAGTCCGACGCGGTCACGGCCGACCAGATCGAGCAGGCCCGCGACGAGTTCATCTTCACCGGGTGGCGCGAGGACACCGCGGACCTGATGGCGCTGATGGACGTGTTCGTCCTGCCGTCGTGGCGCGAGGGCTTGCCCCGGTCGGCGATCGAGGCCGCGGCGAGCGGCCTTCCGCTCGTGCTCACCGACATCCGCGGGTGTCGTGAGGTGGCACGCGATGGCATGGAGGGGTTCCTCGTCCCGGTGCGCGATCCCGTTCGACTGGCCGATACCGTCATGCGCTTGCTACAGGACCCGGCGCTGCGTCGCCGGATGGGCGCTGCGGCTCGCAGGCGCGCCGAGGAACGGTTCGATGAACGACGCGTCGCGCAGATGGTCGTGGGCGCCACGCGAGTACTGCTCGGCACATCGAACCGCCGTCCATCCAACCGCCATCTGCATCTCTCCGATCCATGAATCCCCGGCCCGAAAGGAAACCGATGAACGTCGATCCTCTCCTCGATCCACGCGTTCCGGCTGCCTCGCCCGCGATCCCACTCGCACGTCCGGGCGTCGCCGACCCGGCGCAGGTTGCCGCAGACGTGGAGGCGATCCTCCGAAGCGGCATGCTCACCAACGGTCCATATGTCCGCCGATTCGAGCAGGAAGCCGCCGACTACCTGCGGGTGCGTCACTGCGTTGCCGTGTCGTCGTGCACGGCAGGGCTGATGCTGGTGCTTCGCGCGGCCGAGCTCTCCGGCGACGTGATCGTTCCGTCGTTCACGTTCGCGGCGACCGCGCATGCCGTGCAGTGGAACGGACTCCGACCGGTCTTCGCAGACATCGACCCTCGGACGCTCACGCTGTCACCCGAAGCGGTGGAGGGAGCGGTCGGCATGCACACTTCGGCGATCCTGGCGACCCACATCTACGGAACGCCGTGTGACGTCGAGGGGCTCCGCCGTGTTGCGGACCAGAATGGCATCCGGCTGTTCTTCGACGCAGCGCACGCGTTCGGGTCCGAGCACCACGGGACGAGGGTGGGCGGCTTCGGCGACGCGGAGGTCTTCAGCCTCTCACCGACGAAGGTGGTGATAGCAGCCGAAGGCGGGTTGATCGCGACGAACGACGATCGGCTGGCGGAACGGTGCCGGATCGGCCGGGACTACGGGAACCCGGGCGACTACGACTGTCGGTTCGTCGGGCTGAACGCCCGGATGTCCGAGTTGCACGCGGCGACCGCTCTGGCTTCGCTCGCCGATCTAGACGAGCGCTTGTTGGAGCGGAACCGGCTCGCGGCCGCCTACACGTCGGCGTTGCGCGGCGTCGACGGGCTCTCGATCCCGCAGGTTCCCGCCGGAGACCGCAGCACCTATAAGGACTACACGGTGTTGGTCGATCCCGACGTGTTCGGGCTGGACGCCGGAGCGGTCGCCCGGTTCCTGCTCGGAGAGCGGATCGAGACCCGCAGGTACTACTCGCCGCCCGTGCACGCGATGCGGGCGTACAGGACGGCCGGTGGCACCGCTGGAGCGCTGCCGGTGACGGACCAGGCCGCCCAGCAGGTGCTCACCCTCCCGCTGTGGGTCGGGATGACGGATAGCCAGATCGAGCAGGTCACGGATGCCATCCGGCGCAGCCGTTCCTGACAGGGTGGGAGTGCCGATGAGCTTCCGTCGGCTCTCGCACGGCTTCACCGTTCGGTCCGACGATCCCGGCATCGGCGCGTACGTGGCGCGGGTGCTCGAGCGCTTCGCCGTGCCGGAAGGATGCGAAGGTTGGACCGCGTACGAGGTTCGGGACCTGGGACCCGAGGAGCCCAGCCGGTTCCGCTTGCTGATCGACGAGCAGTGGGCGCTTGCGAGCGGGCATCCCGCGCACATCTTGAACGAGCTGTTCAGCCACGTGAACATCAACACCGTCGAGGCCACCCGCGATCTCGTGTTGGTGCACTCGGGCGCCGTCGTCACTCCGGGTGGGGTCGGAGTCCTGCTCCCCGCCCCATCCGGTTCGGGGAAGTCCACATTGGTTGCCGGCCTGATCCGGGCGGGGTTCGGCTACCTTTCCGACGAGACCGCCGTGATCGATCCGACGACGGCGACCCTCCAGGCCTACCCCGTGCACCTCTCCCTGAAGGCGGGGAGCCGGGATCGCTTCCCGAACGCGGCGCCCGGATCCTCCGACGGCCTCTACTCCGACGACACGTGGCACGTGGATCCTGATGCGATCCGACCCGGCGCGGTGGTTGCACGGTGCCGGGTCGGCTTCGTGATCCCGCATCGCTACGAACCGCGCGCCGACACGCTGATCGAGTCGCTCACGCCGGCCCAAGCATTGGTGGAGATGGGTAGCAACCTGATGAACGGTCGGCGCGACATCGCTCGCTCGCTCGACACTCTCGCCGACATCTGTCTGGGATCGAAGAGCTACCGGCTCACGCACGGCGACCTGGACGAGGCCATCCAGGCGATCGTCGATCTCACATGAGCCGATAGCCTGCTATCAGGTGAACGATGCGATCGGCGACGTCGTCCCGTCGGGATGGACCTGGTAGGCGGTCCCATCTTCACGTTGCACGCGGTAGACGCTCGAGGGATGCATCGAAACGACGGTCCAATCGGGCGGTTCGAGGCCCGTCCGCAAGAAGTCGTACTCGCCGAACTGCCCCCCCACTTCGTTGAGGTAGACCGGGCCACAGCGAGAGTCCGTAACCAAAGCTGGTGCCTCGCTCACCTGTGTGTGGGTGGAGATCGCGATCCCGTCAGAGAAATCCGAATCGCTCCAGCGCAACGGCCCCGAGTCCGCGAGCGCCGACGTTGCGCGGATGCGTAGCCCCGTGTCGTTCTGGAACGTAAGGCATCGTTCGTACTGGAAGACGTTCCGATACGCTCCGTGGTCGATCCCGATCCCGTTGCGGAATGCAACAGCGCCATGGATGTCGGAATATGTGTTGCCGTTCCGCCAGATGAATAGACCGGTTCGCTCGTTGTTGTGGGCAACGCAATCCTGGAACAGCCACGGGCCCGACCCTGTCGCGGGCCACGCGAATCCTGAAGCGTGATCGTTGCCCATGTTCCCGACCGCGACGGAATCGATCAGCTCGTTCCCGGCACCCACGCCGAGGTTGAATCCGGCGAGGAGGTAGCCGCGGAACGAGGGGATGGGCACCATCCTCGCCGCCATGCAATGCCTCCAGACGGTGTCGTTCGTCGTCTCCCCTCCGTCCCACCAGAACGCATCCTCGTTGATGTTGTAGGCGATGCAATCGGTGAAGGTGACGCCGTCTGACATGTGCGGCACGAAGGCATGCGAGCCGCAATCACGCACCACGGTCCCTCGCACATCGGAACCGATCGACCCCGAACCGCACATGTGGAAGTGCAGTCCGTATCGCCCAGTCACGAGGTGATTGTCGTCGGGCAGCGCTCCCTTGCGTGGTCCCACGTAGCGGATAGCCGCATAACGGATGGTTTGTGGCGCGGTCGATCGTATGAAGATATGCGTCCGCCCTCGCCGGGTTCCTTCGATGCGGACGCTCCGCGTGAGGTTGAAGGCCTCCTGCGTGAAGACTCGACCATCGGGGGAGGTCGCCGTGGCGAGCTCGCCCGTGTATCGCGCGAACGTCGCGAAGTCGCCGCTGTCGAACGGCGTCGTCAGGATCTGATCTCTTCGCCTCCATGTGGGGTCGGTTCCCGAACGGTTCCACCCCGCTCGCGGTTGACCCTGGATATCGAGTCTCCCTTCGCCCATGACCCAGAGCCCGACGTCCGTGTCGAGGACGTCCATGCCGCCGCCGATGAAATCGTCCTCGTCGATGTCGACGAAGCGAAGGGTGTGCGAGTGGCCCCGCGCCGGCTTCATCTCCAGCGTCCCGTTGACGACGAGGTTGCCCGACATCTCGAGGGTCACGTCATCGTCGGGATCGAAGCGGAGGGTTTGGCCGGTCGGAACGGTGTGCGACCGGAGCCTGACGCGGCCAGCGATCGTCGACGTGCTGCCGAGACCGTGGGACGCGGCTGCGGCAGAGCGAGCAGGGGTCAAGCCCAGCGCGTATCCGCTCGCGACCACCGAGGCACCGAGGCGGAGGAATTCGCGTCGCCTCATCGACCCCCATTGTGGGGTCCACCAAGGCCAGCGTCCAACGTAGAACGCCTACGTCGGGGAGCCACCCAAAAGATACCGCCATCAGACGGTGCGGCCTTGGTGCGTGTGCCGCATCGTGCGATGTGCTGGAGAAGCCTAGAAGGAGTGAGAAGATGCCAGACGAGAAGCGACCGGACCAGTCACGGAACCGCATGTCACGTCGAACGGTGCTGAAGTTGACCGGTGCCGGTGCCGCGATCGCCTGGACGACTCCGATCATCGCCAGTGTTCGGATGCCCGCCTTCGCCGCGACGTCCGTCCCGTGCGGAACGGAGGTCTTCCGCGACGGCTTCGAGCAGGAGGGCTGCGGGGTTCCTGAGCCCGGGCTCGACAATTGGGCGTCGGTCGCCGGAAGCGTGGATGTCATCGGCGGCTCCTGTGGGACCCAGTACGTGACCACACCTTCGAAGGTCCTGGATCTGGCCGGAACCCCGTGCCCGGACGTCAACACGGTCATCGAGACGAACACGCTGTTCCCGGCGGGCTCGTACCAGGTCGAGTTCGACCTCGGAGGGTCACAACGAGGCGACGCCCCGAACACGGTCGTGGTGACGTTCGGGAGCTTGAGCCAGTCGATCACCCTTGCGAGCGGCGACCCGTTGTCCACACAGGGACCGTTCGCCGCCACGGTGGGCGCCGGCGGGGCCAGGCTCCGTTTCGAGCATGTGAACGATGACTGCATCGGCCTTCTCCTGGACAACGTCGTCATCCGCAGCTGCCCGTGAAGGGCTGGAAGGTTCCGTCGGTCGGATCCGATGAGATGAACGGGATGGGGAGGCAGCCATGAGTCAGGACGAAGAGGGTCGGCCGGCATCCGGGGTCTCCCGGAGAACGCTGATCAAGCGTGGGGCCATCGTCGGGGGTCTGGTGTGGGTCACTCCCGTCGTGCAGTCCCTGAGGATCCCTGCGAACGCCGCCGGGGTGGGCTCAGGATTGTGTGATGCCTGCCTGGCAGCAACGAGCGGAACCGTGACGACACACCAGGTCTACAATGCGTCAACAGCGTGTTGCGACTGCATAGCGGCAAACGCAGCTGCAGGACCTATCGGCTCGGTCGCTATCTGCGCCTTCGTGACGGGCGCTTGCCAACCATTCGGCCCTGTGCTACCCGGACCCTGCTAGCCCACGAGGAGATGAGAGCCGATGCCTGACAAGAGCTTCGATCCGGCCCAACTGGAAGCCTATCTACGAGCGGCGGGTCTTATCCCCGCTGACTACAACGGCCCAGTCGTGGTCTCGGCCACGACGAATGACGGCTCGGAGAACGTCACCATCACCGTTTGAGACCGGTTCAACCTTCCCGTATCCGGTCGCTCATACCACGGGTGGCGTCATCGCTTCGATGACGCATCGCACGGCGCGACCGAGGTCCAGGGTGGACACGCGATAGCACACGCATCGTTCGAGGATGCCGGCCAGGACCTGCAAGGTCGAGCCTGGATCCACGGATCCGAAGGCCTGCCGGAACAGTTCGACGAGTGCCTCGGAGCGGCCTATCTCTTGCATGACGGCCACGTCGCTCTGCTCCTCTGACCCCATGCCGGTCAGGAGGAGGATCAGCGAAGGCGGCGTCGGACCGGCGATAGCGTCGGGTCGGAGATCCGTCGGAGCCACATGCCAGACGCGTGGTGACAGCTCGGTAGCAGGCGGGCGGAGATCGGCAAGGAGCTCCCACGAACCCCGCTTGATGGAGAGCGCCTTCGCGTACGGATGGAGGAGACCCGTCAGCGGGTCGATGGCCAGCGCCTCGTCGGTGAGGTAGCCGCACCCGGCACGCACCAGAGCGGCCGTGAGCGTGGTCTTCCCGGCGCCCGACGGCCCGCTGATGATCGCGCCCGAGCCGTTGAGGGCCACCCCGCCCGCGTGGAGAACGATGTAGGGATCGGCGTGTTCCACGGTGGCGCGGTTGAGGTGCCACAGCAGCGTCTCGATGGCGAACGGCTTGCTGTGGGCACGCACGATCAGCTCGGAACCGAAGAGCAGCGGATAGACGGGATCAGACTCCGCGGTCGACAGGGCGATCGAGTACCAGACCTCCGGATCCTCCTCGACCCGTTCCAGCCCCGAGAGGACGTGACCCAGGAACGCCCCAACGTCCGGCTCCGTGCTGCGCACGCCGAACGTGAGGTTCAGCGCGCGATAGCAGGGGCTGCGGTAGGCCCACGTCTCGCCGCCCTCCGCCTCTTCGAACATGAGGTCGCTACCGACCGGCGGCCGAACGTGCCAGCGAGGGAACCTTGTCCGCACCGATCGTGAGCTGGGACGCGGCTCGACCCTCGCCGTCCACCAGGTACGCGGCGGGCGTTCCGACCCCGGCGAAGACCTCTGTCTCGGCCCCGTCCCCGAGCAACAACCTTGGCTTCAGGTCGAGCTCTTCGAGCAACGGCCGGTTCTCGTCCGCGTCGCCGAGGGTGATGAACACCAGCTCCACGCCTCGCGCACTGAGCTCGGGTTGCAGCTCGGATAGCTCGGGCGCGATCGCGGTGCAGAACCCGCAGCGGGGGCTCCAGTTGACCAGGAGCACTTGGCGACCTCGCAGGTCCGAGACCTCGACCAGGTGGCCGTCGGCGTCCGGCAGCTTGAACGGAGGGATCGGTTCACCCAACCCCACACCGGTCGGCCACGCATACGACGGCTCGGCCGGCGGTTCGTACGCGATACCTTGGAGCAACCCGGCGCGCCCGATGTTTCGTGTGAGCGTCAGGATGTCGTTGCGCACGACCTCGAGGTCGGCCACGAAGACGTTGGCGAAGTCCTCAGCCAGCTCGTCGAGCGAAGCCGAGCCATCGAACGTGTTCCACACGAGCGTGGCGAGCTCATCCAGGAAGAATGCGCTCGCCGCGCCCTCGGCGAGGGCGACCGCCTCTCCATCCAGTACGACGGTGGTCACGTCAGGTCGTTGGAGCGGGACGAAGGCGCCCACGATCTCGGCGGCTCCTTTCTCCTCCGCCCCCGCACGTTCGTTCACGCTGTCCCCTTCATCAGATCGGCGAACCGCGCGAGTGCATCACCCGTGTCCGTCCACGCCGATTCATAGCATGACGCGCTTCCGACGAATCGCCCGAGCGCCTCCAGACCTCTGCCTCCGACCTCCTGCAGGTTGAGCGCCAACCCGGCAAGGTTCGCGAGCACGTACCCCTTACGTGCTGTCTGCAGGGGAGAACGAGGGTCTCGCGCGGGCACCAGGATCGCGCCAACGACCTCTGACGTTTCCACGAACCGCACCGAGTTCGACCCCGCTCGCGGCCGCGTGTCGGCCAGCCGTTCGAGAACGTCATCGGGGAGGTCGAGCGACGGGCGGACAGGAACGACGGACGCCGTCTCCAGATCGATCGCGACCGCCAACTCGCCTGGTATCCCGATCCCGAGCTTCGCGGCGCGCCGTCCGAGCTTCATCAATGTCGGCACGACAGACGAAGGCACGAGGGTGGGCACGCCGGAAACGTCGATCACCGAGCCCATGACGTAGAGCGCATCAGCACGCTCATGGAATCCGAGTCCTTCCAGTTCGGCGAGCAATGCGCGCCCGAGCGCGACCGGGTCGAGCGTCCGCACGATCGCCGAGGACCCCTTGTAGAGGACGCAGAAGTCCTTCGCCCTTCCACGCGGGGGCGGCTCGGGAACGACCACCGAATACAGGTACTCCTCGACATCGTCGACGACGAAGCTGCCGAGTGCGTCGGAGAGCCATGCGCCGAACGCGGGCGAGGTCGAGCGCACGGCGAACCGGACGTCGCCGATCGCGAAGGAAACGGAGACCACCCACCCGAGGTGGTCCAGTTTGTCCATTCACGCGTTCTGTGGTTTGCGCTCCCTGACGAGTTGGCGCCCATCGGGTTGTTCGGACACTCGATCCTCCGGAGTCGTTGGTGTGGGTAAGCCTGCCACGTTGTCAGCATCGGACGACTGGAGCAGCCGCCGAACGGCGTGCTTTTCCTACGTCCGAAGTCGCTGGCGCCTCGCTGGCACGCGAGGCAAGGTGAGAAGGCGCGGAGGAGGTCTTGATGGTCGTCGAGTCGACGGAACGCCCGATCCCGTTCACCAACAACCGTGCGTTGACGGAGCTCGTCCACAGCCGGAAGCAACTGGACGGAGCGAGGAGGTCCCTCGAGCTCGGGCTCGAGATCCTCCGGCAACTGAACGCAGAGGCGGCCGGCGCTCCCATCGACGCACTCGAGCGGGTGCTCAGCCAGGTCGAAGAAGCCGACGCGGCGCTCTGGGAGCTGGCGCAGTAGCTCTCTAGCTCTCCGGCGGCTTGGCGTAGCGCGGCATGAGCTCCCTCGTCTCCTGATGGACGTCGTTCCCCCCGGCGACCGGTGCTTCTCGCTTACCGGCGGCGACGACGGCCATCACGAGACTTCCGATGACACCGCCGACGAACAGACCGACGATGAGGCCGGCCAGCATGCCCTCGTTCATGACGTCGTGACGGATAGCTTGGTGGCAGCGATCTGCTTCACTCGACCCCCCGGAGTCGTGAGGTGCTGACCATAGCGTCAGCACGTGCCCCGCAACTGTCGGCAATGCGACCTACAGCAGATGGGTCCCAGGTAGGCTGCGTGCATGAGGTTCTTGGTTACCGGCGCCGCCGGATTCATCGGCTCGGCGATCTGCCGCCGTCTGGTCGCCGAGGGACACGACGTGGTCGGCCTGGACGATCTCTCGGTTGGAAGCGCCGAGCAGCTCGCCGGCGTACCGGAGGTGCGCCTCGAGGTTGCCGATGTCCGCGACCGGGAGGCCGTGGCGGCTGCCGCGAAGGGATGCGACGTGATCGCGCACCAGGCGGCGATGAAGTCGGTGCCCCGCTCGATCGAGGAGCCCGCGCGCTACACCGACGTGAACGTGATGGGGACGCTCAACGTGCTCTTGGCCGCCCGCGAGCGCCCGGCGACCGTGGTCTTCGCATCGTCATCGTCGGTGTACGGGGATCAGGATCGGTTCCCGCAGACCGAGGAGATGGCCCCCCGTCCCCGGTCGCCGTATGCGGCCAGCAAACTGGCGGGGGAGGGGTACTGCCGTTCATGGTGGGAGAGCTACCGCGTCCCCGTGATCGCGCTCCGCTACTACAACGTGTACGGACCGGGGCAGGACCCGGCGAGCGAGTACGCGGCCGTCGTGACCCGCTTCATCGCGGCCTGCCTCACGGGCTCCAAGCCGACGATCTACGGCGACGGCGAGCAGTCGCGCGACTTCGTGTTCATCGACGACGTCGTCGAGGCGAACCTGCTCGCTGCCCGGGCGGCGGGGGAGGCGTTCGGTCGCGCGTTCAACATCGGCGGCGGAGCCGAGCCGACGTCCGTGAACCGGCTCCTCGACCTGATCGCCGCTTCGTGTGGCGTCGAACCCGAAGCAGTGCACGAGCCCGAACGACAAGGAGACATCCGCCGAAGCGAGGCCGACGTCAGGCTCGCGCGCTCCCTGCTCGGTTTCGACCCGAAGGTCGACATCGCCGATGGTCTGCGTCGCACCGTTGACTGGTTCCGCGAACGCATGTGAGCGACAGGGCGGAAGGCCGGCGGTTCGGGTCGGTCCGGCGTGGCTACGATCCCGCGCAGGTTGACGCCTTCTTGGTCGCGATCGCCACGAGCATCGAGGCCCTCGAGACGGAGTTGCAGGAGGCTCGGGACTTCGTTGAGGATCCGGCCCAGGGTCCGCAGCCCGCAGCTGAGGGATCCACGAGACGCATCGCCAGGATCGTCGAGGCTGGAGAGCGCGGGATCGAGCAGTTGCTCGCGGAGGCGCAGGGGGAAGCAGCCACGATCGTCGCCGAAGCCAAGGCCGAAGCCGATCGCGCCACGAGTGACGCGCAGAGGGTGGCCAAGCGCGCGGTAGGGGAAGCGCGAACGTTCCTCGATCAGGTGGAGGAGGATGCAAAGGCGATGGTCTCCGGCGCCGACGAACGCCGTCGGCGGATGATCGATGAGGTCCGGACGATGCAGGAGCGCCTCGTGAACGTCGCGCAGGCGCTCGAACTCGTATTCGACCCGGAGGCCTCCTAAGCCTCGATGCCGATCCGAGCGCAGTCGGATCCGGTGAGCGTGCCGAGGATGTGGACGATGACGAACTTGAACCGTGCTCGCTTCACCACCTCGCAGTCGTACGGCGTGTCCACGTCGACGAACCCCCCGCTCGGGAGGGCGGCGACCCAGAGTTCTGGCTCCCACTGCCCGCGCGTCACGGCTTCCAGTCTGGCCTTCACGGTCGCCTCGCCCAGGAGCGGCGCGAAGGGGTTGCTCCTCACCTGGTCGACCCTGACCATCGTCGTGGGGGCTGTTCGCTTGCCTTCCACCAGTTCGAGGAACCACTCCGCGATCTGCGGGTCCGTCATCTCGCGCTGAGCGTCCCCGATGCCTGTTGGCCGCATGTGCTCCGCCTTCCGCATCATGCCTCGCCTCCTCGTTGCGGGGCACCCACCGTCACGCAAACCCAGGCCAACCGCATCCCCCTTTCGGTCCCAGTTCCTGGAAAGCGAGAGATCTCGTCTCACGGTGTCCGCGAGGGCCTCGGTCAGGTGCCGACGTAGGCCGCGAGGTGCTCGCCGGTGAGGGTGGAGCGGGCGGCGACCAGGTCGGCGGGTGTGCCCTCGAAGACGATCCGCCCGCCGTCGTGGCCGGCGCCGGGGCCGAGGTCGATGATCCAGTCGGCGTGCGCCATGACCGCCTGGTGGTGCGCGATGACGATGACCGACTTGCCGGAGTCGACGAGCCGGTCCAGCAGGCCGAGCAGCTGCTCGACGTCGGCGAGGTGGAGGCCGCTGGTCGGCTCGTCGAGGACGTAGACGGTGCCCTTCTCGGCCATGTGGATGGCCAGCTTCAGCCGCTGCCGCTCGCCGCCGGACAGCGTCGTGAGCGGCTGGCCGATGCTGAGGTAGCCGAGCCCGACGTCGGCGAGCCGTTCGAGGATGGCGTGCGCGGCCGGCGTGGCCGCCTTGCCGGCGCCGAAGAACTCCTCCGCCTCGGTCACCGACATCGCGAGCACCTCGCTGATGTCGCGGCCGCCGAGGTGGTGCTTCAGCACCGATGCCTCGAACCGCTTCCCCTCGCACTCCTCGCAGATGGTGGCGACGCCGGCCATCATCGCCAGGTCGGTGTAGATGACGCCGACGCCGTTGCAGCTGGGGCAGGCGCCGTCGGAGTTGGCGCTGAACAGCGCCGGCTTCACGCCGTTGGCCTTCGCGAACGCCTTGCGGATCGGGTCGAGCAGTCCGGTGTACGTCGCCGGGTTGCTCCGTCGCGAGCCGCGGATCGGGGCCTGGTCGACCGACACCACGCCGTCCCGCCCCGACACCGAGCCGTGCATCAGTGAGCTCTTGCCCGACCCGGCCACGCCGGTCACCACCACCAGCACGCCGAGCGGGATGTCGACATCGACGTCCTGCAGGTTGTGGGCGGTGGCACCGCGCACCTCCAGCACTCCCGACGGTGTCCGCACCGACGGCTTCAAGGAGGCCCGGTCGTCCAGGTGCCGCCCGGTCACCGTGCCGCTTGCCCGCAGCCCGTCGACGGTGCCTTCGAACACCACCTCGCCACCGGCCGTGCCAGCGCCGGGGCCGAGGTCGACGGCGTGGTCGGCGATCGCGATCGTCTCCGGCTTGTGCTCCACGACGAGCACCGTGTTGCCCTTGTCCCGCAGCTGCAGCAGCAGGTCGTTCATCCGCTGGATGTCGTGGGGGTGCAGGCCCGTGGTGGGCTCGTCGAACACGTAGGTGACGTCGGTGAGCGAGGAGCCGAGCTGGCGGACCATCTTGGTGCGCTGCGCCTCGCCGCCCGACAACGTGCCCGTCGGCCGGTCGAGGCTGAGGTAGCCGAGCCCGATCTCCACGAACGAGTCGAGGATCTCCCCCAACGACGCCAGCAGCGGCGCCACCGACGGTTCCTTCAGAGCCCGCACCCACCCGGCGAGGTCGCTGATCTGCATCGCGCACGCGTCGGCGATGTTGATCTTCTTGATCTTCGACGACCGAGCCGCCTCGCTGAGCCGGGTGCCATCGCACTCAGGGCAGGTGGCGAACGTCACCGCCCGCTCCACGAAGGAGCGGATGTGCGGCTGCAG
>JBBQVZ010000009.1:0-47348 GCA_038211015.1 Actinomycetota bacterium
GCCATCAACCTCACCACGCCGCTGACGCAGCGGTACGGGTCGCTTCCCGTGTTCGCCCGCGTGATCGGGATCGCCGCGATCTTGACGCTGCCGTTCGGGATCGTGAGCGTGCCTGACTCCTCGTTCGCGTGGTCATCGTTCGTGGCCGTCGTCGTGCTGGG
The DNA here is from genome assembly GCA_038211015.1 of Actinomycetota bacterium. GTDB lineage: Bacteria > Actinomycetota > UBA4738 > UBA4738 > HRBIN12 > JBBQVZ01. Next base: position 162 of record JBBQVZ010000009.1, read on the forward strand.
GGTCATGGGGACGGGCGTCGCATTCGTGCTGATGGGTCGATTGGTCGCACGCGTTGGCGCCCGCGCCTCGTTCGCGACCTACCTGATCCCCGTCGTCGCGTTGATCCTGGGCGTCGTGTTCCGCGACGAGGTGATCCATGTCCTGTCGGTCGTCGGTATCGGGTTGGTGATCGCCGGCGCCCTCCTCGCCTCGAGGAAGGAGCGCGACGCATGAACGATCGCGTCGACGCGCCCATCCTGGAGTTCGATCCCGCGCCGACCGCGGTGATCGAGCCGTCCGAGCACATCGAACCGATGGACATCCCACCGCACGCCGTCCTCTGCTTCTTCCAGGACGTGATCGAGAAGGTGGTGGCGGAGCACGGTGGCACGATCATCGATCACGTGGTCTCCGAGATCGGCCGCAACCCGATCTACGAGCTGGCCATCGACGGGCGCAGGATCGCGCTCGTCCACCCGGGCGTGGGCGCGCCCCTCGCCGGAGGCTTCCTGGAGGAGTTGATCGCCCGCGGATGCCGAACGTTCGTCGCCTGCGGGGGGGCGGGCGTTCTGGTACCGGATGTCGCCCTGGGCCACGTGATCGTGCCGACCTCGGCCATCCGGGACGAGGGCACGTCCTACCACTACCTCCCACCCGGTCGCGAGGTCGAGCCCACGCGGACCGCCGTCGACGCGATCGTCGCGACCCTCGAGCGGCACCACGTCCCACATGTGACCGGGAAGACGTGGACGACCGACGGCCTGTATCGGGAGACGCGCGGGAAGATCGAACGGCGCGTCGCGGAGGGATGTCTCACGGTCGAGATGGAGGCCGCGGCGTTCTTCGCGGTCGCCGCGTTCCGTGGGGTCACGTTCGGACAGGTGCTCTACGCGGGCGACGATCTCTCGGGAAACGCCTGGGACAACCGGGGGTGGGACTCGCACGCGACCGGGCGGGAGCTGTTGTTCCGCGTGGCCGCCGAGGCGTGCCTGGAGCTTCCGGCAGGCTAGCGCCGTCCGCGCGTTCGGTATCCTCCGCGGATGAAGGGCGCGAACCTGGTCACCCCCGCCGACGTCGGGAAGCGCGTGACGTTCCAGTTCGAGCTCCCGAACGGCTTCCTGTCCGAGGCGATCGGGATCTTGGAGCGCTACGACGAGGGAGCCGAGACGTACTTCGTGCGGCGCAAGACGGGCGAGGTCGTCCGGGTGCCGGCGCGCGGGGTGCGTTTCGGCAAGCTGGTCGAGGCGGCGAAGCCGCGCGGACCGCTGACGTGAACGACCAGGAGCTTCCTTCCGCGTTGATCCGTCGCCGCCTCGGCAGCGAGGACGCGCACTACGGCGGCGATCTGGTCGCAGGCTCGAAACAGCTGGAGATCGTCGGCGACCTGATCACCGAACTGGCGATGCGCTACGACGGCGACGAAGGGTTGTTCCGCGCCTACGAGTCGGTCGAGTTCCTCGCGCCGCTCTACGCGGGCGACTGGATCGAGGCGAAGGGACGGATCGTCCGCGTCGGAACGACGTCTCGGACGTGTGAGTTCGAGGTCTGGAAGGTCGGAGGAGCGCGCGGGGACGTCAGCGAGTCGGCGGCGGAGTTCCTCGACGCGCCGATCCTCACGTGCCGGGCCGTGGGCACGACCGTCGTGACGAGCGAGCACCAGCGGTTCCCGCACGGGCCGGGCTAGAGGACGATCAGGACGCCTTCGCCAGATCCTGCAGCACCACGAGCAGGTCGTCGACGTTGAACGGCTTGGGCATGAACGCGTCGGCGCCCATCTCGGATGCCTTGGCGCGATCGCGGAGGTTGGCCATGGCCGAGACCACGACCACACGCGGACGATCCTCGCGAGGCAACCGCATCATCTCTTCTAGCACACTCCACCCGTCCATCGTCGGCATCATGATGTCCAGCAGCATGAGCTGGGGATGATGCTCGGCGATCGCGCTCATGGCCTGGACGCCGTCTCGGGCGGAGAACGTGGTGTAGCCCTCGGCCTCCAGGCTGAACTGGAGCACCCACACGACCTGTGGCTCGTCGTCGACGACGAGCACCCGGGTCCCGAGAGCCGCTTGGTCTGTCATGGCCCGCAGAGCGTACGGTCGCGGAAGCTTCCGCGGAATCGGTCGGCTGGGCGGTTTCTCGCATGGTCACAGGAACTATGCGTATCGGCGGGGGGTCCATCAGTCCGGGGGAGCCCGAACTAGTCAGCCCTGGGCAGACCCGCGAACGGATCGGCTAGCGGGGGAAGTCGGAGTGGCCGGTCAGCGCGTCCAGGTCGTCGAGATCCTCGAGGTCATGAACGACCCCGATCAGATCCTCGACGTTGAAGGGCTTCGGGCAGAACGCGTCGGCTCCGAGCTCCGCCGCCCGCGCGCGATCGCGTAGGCTCGAAAGCGCCGAGACGATGACGACCCGCGGACGCTTGGCGTCGGGGAGCTTGCCGATCTCCTCGAGCACGCTCCACCCATCGAGCGTCGGCATCATGATGTCCAGCAGCATGAGCCTGGGATGGAACAGGTCGACCGCCTCGAGTGCCGCAGCTCCGTCGCGCGCCGACAACGTCGTGTAGCCCTCGGCCTCCAGGCTGTACTGGAGCACCCAGACGACCTGCGGCTCGTCATCGACGACGAGAACGCTGTGATCGAGAGTGTCGGTGGTGGTCTCCATACCTGAAGGAAGGTACGGCGTTTCGGAGGCCGGACTGTATAGGCCCGACAGCCCTTTCTCGTTCCAGGCGCAGGACCTAGGTCTTCGTGGCGTTCGCCGCGAACGGGTGACATAGACGTAGGCAGACGTGACCAGAACGGGGTAGTCACCGCGGAGCAGCCCCGACGAGATCCACGCCCGCCCCCGATCGGACCTCGCCGATGACGAACGCCCGGTCTCCGCTGCGGCGCAGGATCTCCTCGACGTCCTCCGGGTCCGCGACCAGCACCATCCCCACCCCCATGTTGAACGTGGAGAACATCTCGTCCTCCGAGGCGCCCGACGCCCGGCGCAGGAGCCCGAAGATCGCCGGCTCCGGCCAGGAGCCCGGCCGGATCCGCGCGCCGAGTCCGGGAGGAAGTGCTCGGGGCAGGTTCTCGACGAACCCACCACCCGTGATGTGGGCCGCGGCGTGGATCAGCCCGTCCTTCGACAGCTCCAGGATCTGCGGCGTGTAGATGACGCACGGCTCCAACAACTCGTCGGCCAGCGGACGGTCGAGCTCCGGCGGATTGGCGTCGAGCGGATACCGGTCCAGGAGCGCACCGCGGACCAGCGAGTAGCCGTTCGCGTGCAGCCCGCTCGACGCCGATCCGATCAACGCATCGCCCTCCCGTACGCGGTGCGGCCCGAGCAACGCGGTCTCATCGACCACCCCGACGCAGAAGCCCGCCAGGTCGAACTGGTCCTCGGGCATGACGCCGGGATGCTCCGCGGTCTCGCCGCCGAGGAGCGCGCACCCCGCACGCCTGCACCCCTCCGCAACTCCCTCGACGATGGCCGCCACGCGTTCGGGCACGACGCGGCCCACCGCCAGGTAGTCGAGGAAGAACAGCGGCTCGGCTCCGGTGCACACGACATCGTCGGCGCACATCGCGACCAGGTCGACGCCGACCGTGTCCAGCCGACCCGTCATCCGCGCGATCTCGAGCTTCGTCCCGACGCCGTCGGTCGCGGCCGCGAGCAACCGTCCCTCCCCGATCCGGAACAGGCCCGCGAATCCCCCGACCTCGTCGGCGACCTCGGGGCGGCGCGCGCGAGCTGCCAGGTCGGCGATCAGCGCGACGGCTTTGGCGGCGGCCTCGGTGTCGACCCCGGCCCGGCGGTACGCGTCGCTCACGGCACGCTCAAGGGGTCGGAAGCCGCAACTGCTCTTCCAACACGAACTTGCCGGCTCGCTCCGGGATCGCGACCGGATACTCCCCGTCGAAGCACGCGCGACAGAAGTCGTCCTTCGGTGAGCCCGCCGCTTGGACCAAGCCGTCGAGCGACAGGTAACCGAGCGAGTCGGCCCCCAGGAACGCGTTGATCTCGTCGATCGTGAGGTCCGACGCCACGAGCTCCTGCCGCGTGGACATGTCGATCCCGTAGAAGCAGGGCCACTTGATGGGCGGCGACGTGATACGCAGGTGCACCTCCGTCGCTCCGGCCTCGCGGAGGGCCAGGACGATCTGACGGGTCGTCGTCCCGCGGACGATCGAATCGTCGACGACCACCAGACGCTTCCCACGGATCGAGTCGGGGAGCGGGTTGAGCTTCAGCTTGACGCCGCGGTCCCGCAGGGACTGGGACGGCTGGATGAACGTGCGACCAACGTAGTTGTTCTTGATCAACCCATCGCCGTAGGGCGTCCCGGAGTACTCCGCGAACCCCTGCGCGGCCGCGTGCGCGGTCTGCGGGACGGCGATGATCATGTCCGCCTCGACCGGGGCCTCCTCCGCCAACAAGCGGCCCATCTGGCGGCGAGCCTCGTGGACGGATGTCCCCAGCAGGCGCGAGTCGGGACGGGCGAGGTAGACGAACTCGAAGATGCAGAGCGCCTTGCGAGGCGTCTCGGCGAACCGGGCCGAGTGCAGACCCCGGTCGTCGATCCGCACCAGCTCGCCCGGTTCCACGTCGCGGACGAGCGTCGCGCCCACGATGTCGAGCGCGCACGTCTCCGAGGCGAAGCAGAAGCCGTTGGGCAGGCGCCCGATCGACAGCGGCCGGATGCCGAGCGGGTCGCGAGCCGCGTAGACGCTCCGCTCGTCCATGAACACGAAGCTGAACGCCCCGTCCAGGGTCGGCAGGAGCTGCAGCGCGGCGTCCTCGAGGCCGTTCGACGCCATCTGCTCCGCGAGCATGGCCGTGACGACGTCGGTGTCCGTGGTGGCCGTGCCCCGGCGTCCGGCGAGCTCAGCCAGCTCGTGCGTGTTGACCAGGTTCCCGTTGTGGCCCAACGCGATCGAACGTACCCCGTCGGTCTTGAAGACCGGCTGGGCGTTGTCCCAGGTGCTGGACCCGGTCGTGGAGTAGCGCGTGTGGCCGATCGCGAGGTCGCCGTGGAGCGTGGTCAGCGTGGCTTCATTGAAGACCTGGCTGACCAGCCCGAGGTCCTTGTAAACGAGGATGTTGGTGCCGTCGCCGACCGCGATGCCTGCCGATTCCTGTCCGCGGTGCTGCTGCGCGAAGAGGCCGAAGTACGTGAGCCGGGCGACGTCCTCGCCGGGAGCCCATACGCCGAAGAGCCCACATTCGTCTTTCGGTGACTCCGCCCCCACGAGGCCCTCAGGTTATCAGGGGGGCCAGGCCCGAAAGGCCGATGAGCTCACCACCTCACGTCGGGGCGAGTACGCCCTCCAGCTCGAGGAGGCGCACCTTGCGGTCGATGCCGCCGGCGTAGCCGGTCAGTGCCCCGGACGCACCGATCACGCGGTGGCACGGGATCACGATCGGGATCGGGTTCGAGCCGAGTGCCCGGCCGACGGCGCGCGCGGCCGACGGATGACCGATCTTCTTCGCGATCGCGCCGTACGTCGACACCTCGCCGTACGGGATCTTCGATGTCTGCTTCAGCACGTCGCTCGCGATCCCGTGGATCAGCCGGCGGTCGACCGGCAGCTCGAACCCCGTCCGCTCGGCCGCGAAGTACTCGTCCAGCTCGCGGCGCCAGGCGTCCGTTCCCTTGGGCGACGGCAGGATCCGCGGCGAGATCTGCCGGGCGATCCGCTCGAGCACCTCGTCCCGGTAGTCGTCGCCCTCGAACGCGATGCACGCGAGTCCGCGTCCGGTCACGGCCACGAACAGGTCGCCGATCGGCGAGCTCAGTGTCCCGACGGCGACGTCGAGCAGACCCTCGGCCTCGGCGGCGGCGGGCAGCGCATCCGCGGCCGCTCGTGAGCGGAGATCCGCCTCGGCCCGGTTCGCCAGGCGCTTCAGATCGTTGGCGTTCATCGGATCATCTCCCTCAGCTTCTTGATGCCCTGGGACACGTTCGCCCGGGCGGCCTCTTCCGTCGAACCCATCAGGTCCGCGATCTCTGGATACGGCCGGTCCAACACGTACCGGTGCACGACCGCCACCCGCTGGCGCGCGGGCAACGTGCGCACCGCCTCCCAGAGCTCGTCGTCGGGGGTCGGATCGACCGCCGGCGTCGCTCGCTCGGGCGGATCGGCGGTCGGGAGCGCACGCCGCGCTCCCGCCCGGTGATGATCGATCGCCTTCCGCGACGCGATCCGCAGGATCCATCGGTCCAGACGCTCGCCGCGCGTCAGGCGCGGAAACGCACGCAACGCCGACAGGAACGTCTCCTGGAAACAGTCGTCCGCGTCGATCGGACCGACCGCCACCGTCAGGAACCGGTAGACCGTCGCGCGGTTCGCTTCCAGGAAGTCTTGGAACGGAGGGACCGTGGAGCTCACGACCACCGCCAGCGCTGGAGCGGGCCTAGGTCATCCTCGGGGGCGCGGCCGTCGTAGCGGAGCGGTGACCGCCCGGCGCGACCTCGTCTGGAAGATCTCACGTACTCCGCATCCGGTTCCACCACGCGCCACCGCCACCATCGGTCTTCCTGCATCATCGTCGCCTCCTTGGTCATCGTCGTCACCCGGAACAACGCCGGAGGAGGTCGTTCCGTGAGGTCTAGGACAGGCCGAGGGTGGGCGGAAGCTTCGCGTGGTCATCCAGGACGTGGTCGCCCTCGGGTCCCGAGTCGGCGGGCGGGTCGTTGAAGTGGGTGTAGCGGACGGCGGTCATGCCCATCGCCAGCGCGCCCGCCATGTCCGTGCGGCGGCCGTCACCGACGTGCGCGACGCGCGATGGATCGCCGACACCGAGTCCCTCGAGCGCATGCTCGAACACCGCCGGGAACGGCTTGAAACACCCCACCTCGTCCGAGAACGACCAGTGATCGAAGAGCTCGAGCACGCCGAAGTCCTGCAGCCGCGCGCGCAAGGTGGGTGAATACGTCATGCCCACATCGCAGACGATCCCGATCCGCACGCCCGCGCCCTTCAACGCCCGCAGGCACGTCTCGGCGTTGGGGGCCAGCCGCAGTGGTGCTTCGCGTCCCACCTCCGCGAACGACTCAACGAGCGCATCGCGAACGTCCGTGGACGGGTCGATCCCGAGGAACTCGCACATGAGTGGCGTTCCCTCACGAGGTCCGTGCTGCACGTTCGCGCGCCAGCACTCGTGGAACACCTCCCAGTTGTAGGTGAAGGCCTGTTCGATCGCGACGTCGTCGATGGGCAAGCCGGCGCCGTGCAGGATCTCCGACCAGCGGCGGAGCTGGCGCGCTCGCATGGTGCCGTCTTCCTCGGCGTCGATGCCGGCGCCTTCGGAGACGAGGGTCTCCCAGTAGTCGAACGTCACCGCCTGGATCACACGTCCTCGCCCAAGAGTCGCGGGATGGCGCCCTCGTAGACGTCGCGGAGCTCGCGAACGGTCGTCTCGAACAGCCCGTCGAAGACGACGCGCGGTCCTCCCGTCTCCCCGACCGACGCGAACGGGACGCCGCGCGCGGCGGCCAGTTCGGCCAGTCCCTCCAGACGCTCCGGCGCCACGGCGACCACCGCTCGCGACGCGGACTCGGAGAAGAGCGCGACGTGCGGCGGCAGGTCGCCCGGCACCGCGACGACGAAGCCGTGTCCCCCCAGGACGGCCTGCTCCGCGAGCGTCACCGCCAGGCCGCCGTCGCCACAGTCGTGCGCGCTGACCAGCAGGTCGATGCTCGCGGCCTCGTGCAGAAGATCGTGGAGCGTACGCTCCCGCTCCATGTCCAGGGCGGGCGGACTCCCGGAGATCGTTCCCAACACGACGTCGGCGAACTCCGAACCGCCGAGCTCCGCGAACGTCTCCCCCAGGATGCAGATCGACAGCCCCGCCCGGATGAACCCGGTCGGCACGAGCAGCCGGTAGTCCTCCAGGAGACCGAGCATCCCGATCACGGGCGTGGGCCAGATCGCCGAGTCGCCCGACTCGTTGTAGAAGCTGACGTTCCCGCCCGTCACCGGTGTATCGAACGCTAGGCACGCGTCGCGCATCCCCCGGATCGCCTCGGAGAACTGCCACATCACGACCGGCCGCTCGGGGTTGCCGAAGTTCATGCAGTTCGTGATCGCGAGCGGCCTCGCCCCCGTGGCGGCGACGTTGCGCGCTGCCTCCGCAACGGCATGCGCGGCGCCGAGGTACGGATCCAAGTGGCCGAACCGACCCTTGCCGTCGCTCGACAACGCGAGGCCCTTCAACGTCCCGGGGACGCGGATGACCGCGGCGTCGGAACCCGCGGACGCCACCGTCTGTCCTTGCACGAGCGAGTCGTATTGCTCGAACACCCAGCGCTTGCTCGCGATGTTCGGAGAAGAGAGCACGGCGACGAGCGCCCCGTGCAGGTCGCCCTCGAACGGCATGAACGCCGGATCCTCGGAGGTCTCTGCGACGTCGTCGGGCGCCAGCGGCCGGTCGTACTCCGGGCCGTCGTCGGCGAGCGAAGCGGCCGGCACTCGAGCCACGATGTCATCTCCATGACGCACGGTGAGCAGGCCGTCCGGCACGAGCGTCGCGATCACTGCCGACGCCAACCCCCACTTGTCGCAGACGGCGCGGACGTCGGCCAGCCGCTCGGGCGCCACGATCGCGAGCATCCGTTCCTGCGACTCCGACGTGAGGATCTCGAACGGCTCCATCGAGCGTTCACGCAGCGGAACCGCGTCGAGGTCGAGGTCGGCGCCCATCCCGGCTCGCGCGGCCGACTCGCTGACCGCGCACGTGATCCCGGCGCCACCCAGGTCCTGCAACCCTTCGAGGAGCCCGCCCTCGACCATCTCGAGCGACGCCTCGATCAGGAGCTTCCCCGCGAACGGGTCGCCGATCTGGACGGACGGACGCGACCCCTGCGCACCCTCCTCGAGCGTGGCGCTCGCGAGCACGGACACGCCGCCGATACCATCGCGCCCGGTCGACGCACCGTAGAGGACCATCGACGATCCCACGTGCGCCTCGTGCGACGCCGAGGTCATGAGCCCATCGGCCGGTGCGATCCCGACGCACATGACGTTCACGCTCGGGTTCGCCGAATGCGGCTCCGCGAAATGGATCTCGCCGCCCACGGTGGGAACGCCGATGCAGTTGCCGTACCCGCCGATGCCGGCGACGACCCCCCCGAGCAACCAACGGTTGCGTTCGTCGGTGAGCGGCCCGAACATCAGCGGGTCGAGCAGGGCAACCGGTCGCGCGCCCATCGAGATGATGTCGCGGACGATGCCCCCGACGCCCGTCGCTGCGCCCTGGAAGGGCTCGATCGCGCTCGGGTGCGAATGCGACTCCATCTTGAAGACCACGGCGACGCCGTCTCCCACGTCGACCGCGCCGGCGTCCTGGCCGGGACCGACCAGCACCGCCGGCCCTTCGGTCGGGAGCGTGCGCAGATGGATCTTGGAGGACTTGTAGGAGCAGTGCTCGGACCACATGGCGCCGTACATCGCGAGCTCGTTGCGGTTGGGCTCACGCCCGAGCGTCTGGACGATCCGCTCGAGCTCGTCGTCAGTCAGGCCGAGGGCCCGGTGCAGCGGTTGCTCCACGACCGCCACGTTCCCCTAGACCCTGGCAAGCGCCTGCGCCAGCAGCGACGCGAACAACGGCTGGCCGCCGGTCGGGCCGACGTCCGGATCCACGGCATGTTCCGGGTGCGGCATGAGGCCCACGACGTTGCCGGCGGCGTTGCGGACACCGGCGATGCCGTTCGTGCTTCCGTTCGGGTTGTAGGCCTCGTCGATCGTGCCGTCCGGGGCGCAGTAGCGGAACACGACCTGGCCCTCGCCCTCCAGACGAGCAAGCTCCTCGGCGCCGCCCACGTACTGCCCCTCGCCATGCTTGACGGGGATGTCGAGCACCTCGCCGGGCGTCAGATCGGTCGTAACCGGCGTCTGCGTGGTCTCCACCCGCAGATGGACCTCGCGACAGACGAAGCGGAGCGACCGGTTGCGGATCAGCGCGCCGGGGAGCAGCCCGCTCTCGCAGAGCACCTGGAACCCGTTGCAGATCCCCAGCACTGGACCACCGCGTTCCGCGAACACCCGGACACCGTCCATCACCCGGGCGAACCTCGCGATCGCGCCCGTGCGGAGGTAGTCGCCGTAGCTGAAGCCGCCGGGCAGAACCACCGCGTCGACGCCGTGCAGGTCGGGGTCGGCATGCCAGAGCGCGACTGGTTCGCCGCCCATCGTCTCGACGGCGCGGAGCGCGTCGCGGTCGTCGAGCGATCCGGGGAACGTGACGACTCCGATCCTTGGGCCGATGCGTGGGGTGCCCGACGTCACGGCCTCACGCCTCCTCCGTCTCCAGGATCCGGTACTCCTCGATCACCGGGTTGGACAGCAAGCGCGTGGCCATCTCGTCGACCTGCGCGAGCGCCGCCGCCTCGTCGTCGGCATCGACCGTCAGCCGGATGTGCTTGCCGACGTGCACGTCGCGGACGTTGGACCACCCGAGCGTCGGAAGGGCGCCCTCGACGGCCTTGCCCTGCGGATCGGACAGGCCGGGCTTCAACGTGACCAGCACCTCGAAGACGAACGTCACCCTCGCTCCTATGGGTCGGCGGCGGATGGAACGCCCATCCGCTCGCGGTAGCGCTCGAACGGTTCGCCGGTCAGCCGCTCGTACGCCTCACGGTAACGGCGGGCCGTCTGCTCGACGACCTCTGCCGGCAGGGCTGGGGCCGGCGGCTCCCGGTCCCAACCGGTCGCGTCCAGCCAATCACGGACGTACTGCTTGTCGAACGACGGCTGGGGTCCGCCCGGCGCGTACCCGTCGACAGGCCAGAAGCGCGACGAGTCCGGCGTGCAGACCTCGTCGACCAGGATCAGGGCCCCTTCCGCGAAGCCGAACTCGAACTTCGTGTCGGCCAGGATGATCCCGCGATCGAGCGCCATCCCGGCCGCCCGCTCGTAGATCGTGAGCGTCAGCTCCTTCAACCGCTCGGCGAGGCCCGCCCCGATCAGGTCGCGAGTCTCGGTGAGCGTGAGCGGCATGTCGTGACCGGCGGCGGCTTTCGTGGTCGGCGTGAAGATGGGTTCGGGCAGCCGGTCGGACTCGATGAGCCCGGGGGGGAGCGCCACCCCGCAGACCGCGCCCTCGCCGAGGTACTGCTTCCAGCCGGATCCTGAGAGGTAGCCGCGAGCGACGCACTCGATGGCGACGACGTCGGCACGTTTCACCAGCATCGTGCGACCTGCGAGGTCGTCGCCGGAGCCGGCGGGCAGGTCGAGCGGATCCGCGCTCACCAGGTGGTTCCCCACGAGGTCGCTCGTCCGCTCGAACCAGAACAGGGACAGCCCTGTCAGCACGCGGCCCTTGTCGGGGATCGGCGTGGGCAGGACCGCGTCGAACGCGCTGATCCGGTCGGTCGCGACGATCAGGAGCCGGTCTTCGCCCGCCTCGTAGACATCGCGAACCTTCCCGCGCGCGTGCAGGACCGCGTCCGCGCTCACCCCTCCTCCACCGGGAGCTTCTCGAGTCGTTCGAAGACGCCGCCCAGGTTCGCCAGGTACGGCTCGACGCGGAACAACTCGCCGAACTCGTCTTCGGACAGGACGCCGGTGCTCACGATCTCCTCCCACATCCGTTCCTTGAAGTGGAGGCCGCGTTCCCACGTGTCGTTGGCGGCACGCTGGACGACCTCGTACGCGTCATCGCGAGCCATCCCGTGATCCACCAGCGCCGTCAGCACCTTCTGGCTGAAGAAGAGCCCACCCGACGATTCAAGGTTCGCGAGCATGCGCTCGGGATCGACGTGGAGACCCTGCATCACCCACGTCATGTCGCTCAACATGAAGTGCAGCAAACCTGTGGCGTCCGGCAGGATCACTCGCTCGGCGGACGAGTGTGAGATGTCGCGCTCGTGCCAGAGCGGCATGTCCTCGAGCGCCACCTGCGCGTACCCGCGGAGCACGCGAGCGAGCCCGCTGACCCGTTCCGAAACCACCGGGTTCCGCTTGTGGGGCATGGCGCTCGAGCCCTTCTGCCCCTCGGCGAACGGCTCCTGCACCTCGCGGACCTCGGTCCGAGCCAGGTGCCGGATCTCGGTCGCGATCCGGTCGAGCGTCGAGGCGGTGATGGCCAGCGCCGAGACGAACTCCGCGTGACGATCGCGCTGGATCACCTGGGTGCTGGCCTCCTCCGGACGCAATCCTAATCTGGCACAGACTAGCTGCTCCACTCGCGGGTCCACCGCCGCGTACGTGCCGACGACGCCGCTGATCGCACCCACGCTCACGGTCTCACGCGCTCGGCGCAGACGCTCGCGGTCACGATCCAGCTCGAACGCCATGACCGCGAGCTTGTGACCGAAGCTGGTCGGCTCGGCATGGATGCCGTGTGATCGTCCGATCATCACGGTGTCCCGATGCTGCAGCGCCATGCGCTTCACGACACCGAGCAGGACCTCGAGCCGTTCGAGGAGCAGATCGGCCGACGCGCGTAGCTGTAGCGCCAACCCCGTGTCCAACACATCGGACGAAGTCATCCCGAAGTGGACCCACCGCCCCTCCGGCCCGATGGAGTCGGCCACGACCTGGACGAACGCGGCGATGTCGTGACGGGTGACGCTTTCAACCTCGAGCACGCGCTCGACGGTGAACGCTGCGCGTTCGCGGATCACCCGCGCGTCCTCCGCCGAGATCTTGCCCAGCTCCGACCACGCCTCGACCGCCAGGACCTCGATCTCCAGCCAGTTCGCGAGACGGGACTCGTCCGACCAGACGGCGGCCATCTCGGGAAGGCTGTATCGAGGGATCAAAGCTTGAGGCCCTCCCCCAGATCGTCCTTGAACTTCCAGAGCGTGGCCTGCACCTCCGGGTCGCCGATCGCGACGATCTCGGCGGCCAGGACCGCCGCGTTCACGGCGGCGTCGACACCGACCGTCGCCACGGGGACACCCATCGGCATCTGCGCCGTGATCGCGAGCGCCTCGTTCCCCACCATCTGCGGGGACGACGCGATGGGCACGCCGATCACCGGGAGGATCGTTCGGGCGGCGACGGCCGCCGCTAGGTGGCCGGACATGCCGGTCGAGCAGATCACCACGTTGAGGCCGCGCTCGGAAGCCGTGCGGGCGTACTCGTCTACCAGGTCGGGGTTCCGCGAGGAGGACATGATCCGGATCTCATGCGGCACGCCGAACTTCTCGAGGATCAGTCCGGCCTGCCGCATGATCGGCAGTTCGGAAGGAGACGCGGCCAGCACCCCGACCTTCGGCGCCTCGTCGTTCACCTCGACTCCCCTTCTGCCGCTGCTTCGGCGATGTCGCGTCGGTACTGCATCCCGTCGAACGAGAGCCGTCCGCACGCCTGGTAGGCGCGGGCGCGAGCGTCGCTGAGCGTTGGTCCGAGCGCGCTCACCGCCAGCACACGCCCTCCCGCGGTGACCACTCTATCCCCCCGCTCCGTTGTACCAGCGTGGAACACGGAAACGGACTCCACCGCAGCGGCTTCCGGCAGTCCGAGGATGTCGAAGCCGGTCTCGTACGTGCCCGGGTAACCACCGGATGCGAGCACGACGGTCACGGCTGCGTCGTCGAGGAGATCGATCTTCACGTCGGACAGCCTTCCGTCGGCGCACGCGAAGAGCAGCTCCGCCAGATCCGTCCGCAACCGCGGGAGCACGGCCTCGGTCTCCGGATCGCCGAACCGGCAGTTGAACTCGATCACCTGGGGCCCCAGCGGGGTGAGCATGAGGCCCGCGTAGAGAAGACCGTGATAGACGACCCCTTCCTGCGCCATCGCGTCCACCGATCGCCGGACGACGTCCCAGATCGCCTCCTCCATGGGCGCTTCCATCCACGGGAGAGGCGAGTAAGCGCCCATACCACCGGTGTTCGGTCCCGTGTCGCCGTCCCCGATTCGCTTCGCGTCCTGGGAGAGCGCGAGTGGCGCGACGGTCCGGCCGTCGCACAGCGCGAACGCCGACACCTCGGGCCCGTCCAACATCGCCTCGACGACCACCGTGGAGCCGGCCGCGCCGAAGGAGCCCTCCAGCAGCGCGCCCATGATCGCCGCGACCGCTTCCGCCCGGTTCGTCGCCACGGTCACGCCTTTGCCGCCGGCGAGCCCGTCGGCCTTGACAACCGCGCGCCCGCCCAGTTGGTCGACGAAGTCCACTGCCGGCCCGACCTCGGTGAACGTCCCCGCGCGAGCGGTCGGGATGCCGTGGCGGACCATCACGTCCTTCGCCCACGACTTGGAGCCTTCGATCCGAGCGGCGTCCCGCCCCGGTCCGAAGACGAGCCGGCTTCGCGCGTTCAGTTCGTCGGCCAATCCGGCCACGAGCGGCGCCTCGGGTCCGACGACCGTGAGGTCGATGTACTCGCGCTCCACGAGCGCGACGATGCCCGGAAGATCGTCCGCGGGGACGGGAACGCAGCGACCGAGCGATCCGATACCGGCGTTCCCGGGCGCGACCAGGAGCTCCTCGACCAGTGGGCTCTGCGCGAGCCGCCACGCGAGGGCGTGCTCGCGGCCGCCCCCGCCGACGACGAGGACCCTCATCCGGCCGGCAGGCTCTGCTCGCGCGCTGGACCGATGGACACGACCGAGACGGGCACACCCACCAACTCCTCGAGGCGATGCACGTAGGCTCGCGCTTCCTTGGGGAGGTCCTCGAACGACGTCGCCTCGTCGATCTCCTCCATCCACCCGTCGAGCTCTTCGTAGACGGGCTCGGCCTTGTGGAAGAGGGACTGGTGGGGAGGGAAGTCGTCGTACAGCTCTCCGTCGGCGCGGTATCCGGTGCAGATCCGAACCGTCTCGAACCCCGAGAGCACGTCGAGCTTGGTCACGAACAGCTCGCTCAGGCCGTTCAAGCGCGCGGCGTACCGCCCCAGAACGGCGTCGAACCAGCCGCATCGGCGCTTGCGGCCCGTGACCGTGCCGAACTCGTTGCCGCGCACGCCCAGCCGGTCACCCGCCTCGTCGACGTCCTCCGTCGGGAAGGGACCGGCGCCCACGCGCGTGACGTAGGCCTTCACGATGCCGATGATCCTGTCGACCTCCTTGGGCCCGATGCCGGCGGAGGCGAGCGCGTACCCGGCGACCGGGTTCGAGGACGTGACGAACGGATAGGTCCCGTGATCGAGGTCCAGCAGCGTGCCCTGCGCACCCTCGAGCATGACGTGCTTGCCGTCCTGCAGGCCCCGGTGCAGCAGCGCCGCGGTGTCGGCGACGTGCGGTTGGAGCTTCGACGCCAGCTCCATGTACTCCTCGACGATCAGGTCCGCGTCGAGCGGCAGACGGTTGTAGATCTTCGTGAGGATCAGGTTCTTCTCGCGCAGGACCACGTCGAGCTTCTCCCGGAAGATCTTGGCGTCGAAGAGGTCCTGGATGCGGAGGCCGATCCGGGCGGCCTTGTCGCCGTACGCCGGACCGATGCCACGCTTGGTGGTCCCCAGCGCGTTCTTGCCCAAGAACCGCTCGGTCACCTTCTCGAGCTCCAAGTGGTACGGCATGATCAGGTGCGCGTTCCCGGACACGACCAGCCGCGACACATCGATGCCGAGGGCGCGAAGCTCGGTCATCTCCTTGATCAGGTGGCGAGGATCGACGACCACACCGCCGGCGATCACGGACGTGATGTGGTCGTACAGGATGCCCGAGGGGATGAGCTGGAGCTTCAGCAGGCGCCCCTCGGCGATCACCGTATGGCCCGCGTTGTTCCCGCCCTGATAGCGGACGACGAAGTCCATCCGGTCGGCCAGGTAGTCGACCGCCTTGCCCTTGCCCTCGTCTCCCCACTGCGTCCCGAGCACGATCGAGGCAGGCATGGCGTGCCTCAGTCTAGAGGACGCCGAGCGGGCCTCGGTGTGACGGCTGGTTCCGACCAAAGTCGTACCCATCCGGGACCTTCGGATACTTGACCCTCCCGAAGCACGCTTGGTACGGTCATCCCGCAGCTGACCAGACGACTGGAGGCCGCGACGCGTTCTTTGCGTTGCGGCCTTTTCTTCGTCCACACGTAGGGAGAAACCTCATGCAGGAGTTCCGCGCGCTCGACGAGCCGGAGACGGACGTCGTCGTCCTCCCCGCTCCACACGAGCACCATCTCGTCGACGCCCACACGGTCGAGGCGGTCGAGCACGGCGTCTGGACCGTCGTCAAGAAGCTGGCGTTGTTCCTGCCGGCGATCTTCCTGTTCATCCTCGCGATCCAGCTGATGAAAGCCGGCGCCTCAGCGGTCGGACCACAGATCCAGGGCCAGTTCCCGTTCGCGAACGGCGTCTCCACCCTGGGCACCGGGTGGCTCGGCGCGTACTTCGTCCTCTCCGGCTCTCCGGTCGCCGCCACCGCGATCAGCCTGTTCGGCGCGGGGACGCTCACGAAGTTCCAGACGTTCACGATGCTCTCGGGGAGCCGGCTCGGCGCCTCGTTCATCGTGCTGCTCACGGGGTTCCTCTACGCCATGCGGAACAAGGATCGCGCACGCGGTGAGTCGATCGGGATCGGCATCCAGGCGCTCACGATGACCGCCATCGTCTACGTGCCCGGGATGTTGATCGGCTACGCCATCATCCGCGGCGGTGTGCTCGACGGCGTGAACTGGCACGCGTCGGCCAAGATGGAGGCGGCGCTCGGCAAGCTCTGGGGGCCGATCGTCGATCTCGTGTCCGCGAGTGTTCCCGGCTGGGCGCTGTTCCTGGTGGGTCTCGGGGTGATCCTCGTGTCGTTCAGCCTGCTCGACCGCGTGCTGCCGCACGTGAGCAGCGAGTCGACCGTCTCGAAGCACGAACGATGGCTGAAGCATCCGTGGACGATGTTCGGCTTGGGATGCCTGGTCGCGCTGCTGACGCTGTCCGTGTCGGTCGCGCTCACGGTGCTCGTGCCGCTCGCCGCCAAGGGCTACGTGAAGCGCGAGGAGGCGCTCCCCTACATCATGGGCGCGAACATCACGACGCTCGCGGACACCCTGGTCGTCGCCATGCTCCAGAACACGCCCGCGGCGTCGCAGATCGTGCTCGCGGAGGCCATCGGCGTGACGATCGTCTCCCTCGCGATCCTCGGGTTCTTCTACGCGCCGATGAAGCGGTCGGTGCTCGGGCTGGACGACTGGCTCGTCGCCTCCAACCGGCGGCTGGCGCTCTTCGTCGGCACGCTGTTCCTCCTGCCGGTCACCTTCCTGCTCTCGGGTCTCCTGGTGGGCACGCCGGGCGCCTAGTATCCGAACGTGGCCGACGAGCTCGTTCCCGATCCGAGCATCCAGCAGCGCATCGCGGACCTCACCGACGACGAACGACTGGTCCTGGCGAAGGTCGCCGACATCGTCCGCAAGATCCAGTACGGGACCGTCGTCCTGGTGATCCAGGACGGCAAGGTCGTGCAGATCGAGATGGCCGAGAAGTTCCGGTTGCGATGATGGCCGATCGCTCGGAAGGCGCCGTGGCGTTGGTGGGCGAACGTGAGCGACCCTCGCCCAAGCTGTCCGTCGAGCACCTGGTGAAGACCCGGAGGTCCACGTCGGGGACAACCGTCACCGCCGTCGACGACGTCACGTTCGACGTGCATCACGGCGAGTTCGTCTGCCTCCTGGGTCCGTCCGGTTGCGGCAAGACCACGATCTTGAACATCCTGGCGGGATTGGACGAACCGACCTCCGGGCGGGCGCTCCTCGACGGCGAACCGATCCCCGGTCCCGGGCCCGATCGCGCGGTGCTGTTCCAGGAGCCCGCACTGTTCCCATGGCTCTCGGTCGTCGGCAACGTCGAGTTCGCCTTGAAGCATGTGGGCGTCGCGCCAGAGGAACGCTTAGGACGCGCCATGTCGTGGCTGGAGAACGTCCACCTGACGGGGTTCGCGCTCTCGCAGCCGCATGAGCTCTCCGCCGGCATGCGACAACGCGCGGCGCTCGCTCGTGCCCTCGCGTGCGACCCGGACGTGCTGCTGGGCGACGAGCCGTTCGGCGCCCTGGACGCGCAGGCGCGCGAGCTCTTGCAGAACGAGGTCCAGCGCGTGTGGGTCGAGAGCGAGGGCCGCAAGACGTTCGTGTTCGTTACCCACAACGTCCGGGAGGCGGCGCTGCTCGCCGATCGCGTGCTGGTGATGACCGCCGCGCCCGGGCGGCTCCTCGAGGAGGTCAGGATCCACGCACCTCGCCCCCGGAACCTTGACGACGCGCTCGTGTCCCGGGTCGTCTCCGAGATCCACGAGGTCCTGATGACCGAGGTCAGCAAGGGCGGCTCTCCGTGAGGCGGCTCGCGAAGGAGCTGGGACCGCCGCTGGCGGGCGTCGCTGGACTCCTACTGGTGTGGGCGATCGTCGCGTCGTTCGTCTCTTCGGGCACCGTGCCGTCCCCGAGCGAGGTATGGAGCGCGTTCACGCGCGGCGTCTCCGACGGCACCATCCCCGAGGCGGCGGCCAAGACGCTGCTGCGGCTGGCGTTCTCGTTCGTCGTGTCGATCCTGATCGGCACGGCGCTCGGTTTCGGGCTCGCGCTGAACGAGTTCGCGCGGCGATCGATCCGGCCGCTCGTGGTCGCGCTGCAGATCACGCCGTACATCGCGTGGCTGCCGCTCGCCGTGGTGTGGTTCGGGTTGTCGGAGCGCGCGGTGGTGTTCGTCGCGATCGTCGGGGCGTTCCCGTCGGTGACGCTCGCCACGATCTCCAGCTTCCAGCAGGTCCCGCCGCTCCTCAAGCGAGCCGGGCGCACGCTCGGCGCGGACGGCTGGCAGCTCTACCGCGAGGTGATCTTCCCGGCGGCGCTCCCCGGATTCGTGGCAGGTCTCCAACAGGCGTGGGGGTTCGCGTGGAAGGCCCTCATGGCCGGTGAGTTGATCACCGCCGGCCTCCGCGCCACCGGACTGGGACAGCTCCTGCAGCGCTCCCAGACCGACGTGCCCATGCTGATCGCGACCGTCGCGGTCATCGTGGTGATCGGCGTCGCTGTCGAGTACTTCGTCTTCGGGACCGTCGACCGCCGGATCCGTCGACGGCGGGGGCTGATCGTCGAGGCGTGAAGCGGCCGCCTACCGCTCGATGCGGAAGCGGATGGTCACGTGCGTCTGATACTCCACGATCTGGCCGTCCTCGACCCTCGCGCTCGTCTCGATGATGTCCATGCTCTCGATCCCGCGGATCGTCTTCGCGGCCTCGGCCAGCGCCTGCTGTGCGGCGTCGCGCCACGACGTTTCCGACACCCCGACCAGATCGATCGTCTTGATGACCGACATCCGTTCCTCCCTCAGCTCGACTGTGCCTTGTAGACCTGGATGAACCGGGCGTAATTCGCGCCGATCTCGCGAGCGGCCGCGTCTCGTGCCAGCGTGCCGTCCACGAACGCCTTCAGCGGGTTCCACCATATCGAGCGCCCGATCGCGAACCCCTGGTAGCCGGGGACGCCGCTCGCGGTGTACAGCCAATGATCGACCGCGGCGGCGTCGGCACCCCGGCCGAGCACGACGCACGCCACATGATCGCGTCCGGCCATCCGGCACTGCTCGACGATGGCCTCACAATCTTCGCGCCGGTCGAGCCCTTCGATCTTCCAGACGTCGGGTTCGATGCCGGATTCCTGGAGCTGCGAGATGGCGAGACGCATCAGGTGCGGCCGGATCTCGGTGTCGAACCGTGCCGAGTCGCCACCCATGTGCTCGAGTTGCTGTGGTTCGGCGGGGACCAGCAACTCGAACAGGAACTTCCGATCGTGATGGTGTAGCCATTCGGAGAGCTGCTTCAGCCGGTCCGCCTGGCGAGCGTTCAACGTGCCGTCGCCCTCCGGGTTGAACCGGACGAGGACCTTGCTGAAGGTGGGCGCGAAGTGCTCGATGTGCTCCGCGAACGCGTCGCCGTAGTCGAAGTCGAACTCGTCCTGTCCTGACTTCTCGACCGGCATCGCGAGCGTCAGATGCTCCTGCGCCGCCCGTTTCGCGATCTCGCCGCCGAACTGCTCGTCCACCAGGATGCCCGAGGAGACGCGATCCACCCCGCCCTCGAGCGCTCCCTGGAAGCCCTCGTAGATCACCGCCTTCGCATCGGCGATACGGAGCGCGTCCTCCGGCGATGGCGTGCCGTCGATGCCGAAGAACTTCTTCACGAAGGATCCACGGTGGTCGAACGCCAGGATGAACAGGTCTCCCTCGTAGCCGAGTCCGAGCATCCGTCTTCTCCCCTCAGTCGTCGCAGACCGATGCTAGCCGCTGTCGGTCCGGGACCAACGCTCGCGGGAGGCGGTCCTTCGATCCTCGTCCATGGATTCGGCGGTTCGCCGCAGGCCCTCGGACATCAGGTCCATCAGGATCACCGCCGCTCCCGCGAGCGCACCGACGCGGACCGACAAGCTCCCCACGAGCCCGCGACAGCTCGTCGCGACCCGCAACGGGTCGTGCTCGGGGCATGACCCGGCGCCGAAGGCCCGAGCCGCGAGCCAGACCCCCACCCCGACGATCGTAGCCGCCGCGAACAGCGAGCCCAGGTGCAGCGAGCGGGAGCCTCGGGTCGAGGGGGTCGTGGCGATCACTCCCGTTCGAAGACGTTCTCTGGGGTCAGGAACTGGACTTCGACGGGAGCCGCGAGCTCGCGGAAACGCTCGGCGTCGCTCGGTGACCCGACGACGAAACCGTAGTGCATGGGCACGGCGATCCGCGGATCGATCGATCGAGCCAGCCCGGCCGCCTCCTCGGCGTCCATGGTGTACGTGCCCCCGATCGGCAGGAACGCCACGTCCGCCTTCACGTCGTCGAGCTCCGAGACGTGGTCGGTATCGCCGGCGTGGTAGTACGTCCCACCCGTGAGCTCCAGCACGTAGCCGACCCACCGGTTCGCCTTCGGATGCATCTCAAGCCGCTCCTCGGCCGTGTTGTAGGCCGCAACGGTGGTGAAGCGAACGCCGGCGATCTGGTGAGATTCCCCGGGGGCGACCGGGGTCACGTCGCCCGAGAGCTCCGCCGCGACATCGTGCGGCGCGACGATCTTGGCCCCGGCTGCGGAGAGACGCGCGATCTCATCCGGCTGGAAGTGATCGTCGTGCGCGTGCGTGATCAGGATCAGGTCGGCCGGCGGCGCGGCATCGTCGGTCCCCCATGGATCGATGTAGACGATCCGCACCCCATCGGTGAACCGGAGCGCGGACTGGCGGTACCACGTGATGCCTTCGAGCACAGCGGCCTCCTTGGACGTCCCGACGGTAGTCTGGCAAATCGTGGCCGAAAAGGGATCCCCCGAGGGCGGCGTCCGAGCGAGCATCTCGCTCCTGCGGCGCAATCGAGACTTCCGCCGCGCCTATCTCTCCAGCCTGATCTCCCTCGGCGGGGACTGGTTCCTCTTGGTCGCTCTGTTCGGCCTGGTGTACGACTTCTCGGGCTCGGCGCTCGCGGTGGCGTTCCTGCTGGCGGCCCAGGACCTGACGTACTTCGTCGTGTCGCCGGTGATGGGGATCCTTGCGGACCGGTTGGACCGCAAGAGGCTGATGGTGACGGCCGACGTCGGCAGGGCGGCCCTCTGCGTCGGGTTCCTGTTCACGCAGACGGAGAGCACGTGGTGGATCGTGTATCCGCTGCTCGCCGCGATGGCGTGCTTCAGCGCGGCGTTCGAGCCGGCCTCGGCGGCGGCGCTCCCCAACCTGGTCGACGGCGACGACCTCGCCACCGCCAACGCACTGAGCGGGTCGCTCTGGGGAACGATGCTGACTGTGGGAGCCGCGCTCGGCGGCGTCGTCACCGCCGTGCTCGGTCGGGACGCGGCGATCGCGATCGACGCGGTCTCGTTCGTGGGCTCGGCGCTGCTCCTCATCCGGATCGGGCGCTCCTTCCAGGAGGCCCGGGTGCAGGACGTCCCCACACGATTGCGGGAGGCCGCGACGCAGACCGTGCAGTACGCGCGTCGCGACCACCGCGTGCTGGCGCTCCTGGCGGTGAAGTTCGGCTGGGGCCTGGCCGGTGGCGTGCTCGTGCTGGTCCCGATCCTGTCCGAAGAGAAGTTCCATGCGGGTGAGGTGGGCACCGGGTTGCTCCTCGCCGCCCGAGGGGTGGGCGCTTTGATCGGTCCGTTCGTCGGCCGGGCATCGCTGGGCGCGAAGGACCGGCGCTTGTTCCTCACGATCGGGCTCGCCCTCGGGGTCTTCGGCACGGGCTACGTGCTCCTTGGCCTGGTCCCCGGGATGCTGCTGGCGCTGCCCGCGATCACGCTCGCCCACACGGGTGGAGGCGCGCAGTGGATGCTGTCCTCCTACGGCCTCCAGAAGATCGTCCCCGACCACATCCGGGGGCGGATCTTCGCGTTCGACGGGATGCTCGTGACGCTCACGTTCGGCGCCTCCAGCCTGTTCACCGGGTGGTTGGCAGAGGCGCTCAACGACGCGCAGGTGACCGCGATCGTGATGGGCGGCGTCGCCTTGGTCTGGGCCGCCGTCTGGTTGTGGCTCACCACCGATGTCCGTCGCGCCACGCTCATGGACGGCTGCGGCGGACCGCCTTCCGAGGCCTACGAGGTCCCCGGCACCCCCGCGCTCGCCGACTGAGCGTCAGCCGCTGGGAGGCGTGGGCGGAGTCGGCGGCGCCTCAGGAGCCGGAGGTGCGGGCGGAGCGACCGACCCGGCGGGGGTGGAGAAATCGACCTGCGGCGGACCGGCTTCGCGGATGGCATCCGGGATCTCGAAGAACTCCGCGGGCTCGAAGTGGAACATGCCGGCCATGATCGAGGAGGGGAACGCCTGGAGTCGCGTGTTGAACTCGCGGACGTTCGCGTTGTAGAAGCGCCGGGCCGTCTGCAGGCGATCCTCCGTGTTGGAGAGCTCGGTCTGCAAGGCCAGGAAGTTCTGGTTCGCCTTCAGGTCGGGGTACGCCTCGGCGACGGCGAACAGCTTGCCGAGCGCGGCCATGAACGGCCCCTCGGCCGCTGCCTGTGCGGCGGGCGTGCCGGTAGCCCCGGAGGCCATCGAGCGGGTGCGGGCGACCTCTTCGAAGATCTCGCTTTCGTGAGACGCATACCCCTTCACGGTCTCGACCAGGTTCGGGATGAGGTCGTACCGACGGCGCAGCTCGGTATCGATGTTCGCCCAGGCGTCCTTGATGAGGTTCTTCTGGGTGACGAACCGGTTGTAGGAGATGACGCCGGCGATCGCCACGAGCACAACGACGCCGAGCACGATCCAGATGACGGCCATAGCACATTCCTTTCGAAGAAGGTCGGGTCAGCTTAGCCTGGCATCGGCGGCGTGGCGTCGTCCCCGGCCGGCGGGGTGTAGTGACCGGCCATCCACCTGGCTTCGTTCGTCACTTCGACGCCGGCCTGGGCCTCCGGCGGGAGCGGAGTGGCCCGCGAGTAGAGCGAGTAGACGACGCGCGGCACGTGATCCAGGAACGCCTTCGAGATCCCGAGCAGCGTGACGATCTCCATCGGAGAGAGCTTGCGCCGGTAGGTGAGCAGCCGGTCGCCCATGATCTCGAACGCGGTTCCCTTGCCGTTCTGCAGGAGCCACTGCATCATCCGCGCGTCCACGAAGTCGTTCGCGAACTTCTCGTCCGGCGACTTGACGTTGAACGTTCGGTTGAAGTCCTCGGACTCGAACTCGATGTCGTGGAAGCTGAGCGCATCGGCAAGGCGCGTGAACACGTTCTCGTTCTCGATGGTGAGCGGCGAACACGCGGCATCGATCGGCACGACCACGCAATCGAACCGGTAGTACGTCTTGGTCGTGTTCCCCTTGCCGTCCGTCGACTCGTCGTAGTACCAGTAGTCGAACGCCTTCACGTCGATCGACTGGTACGGACCGGCGAGCACGTTCTCGATCCCGCGACCGTCGCCTTTGCGGAACAGCGCGAACGGCTCCGACAGCAAGCCGAACGGATCCTGGGGCCAGTACTCCATCCCCAGTTGCGTGGCGACGAGCGCGAAACCCTCGCGACGCCGCTTCTTCGCCAGGTACGACAGGACGACGGCCCCGATCGCCAGGCCGATGAACGCCACGAAGATCAGCGGGAGCGCGTTATCCATCAGAAGAGGTATCGGACGCTACCGCGCTGGGATACAGGGATGCCCGCGATCGGATCCCGTCGGATCGTCAGCTCGTGGTGCGGAGCTCCAACCCATCGTCACTCACGTCCATCTCGACGGTGTCGCCGTCGTGGATGTCGCCCGAGAGCAGCTTCATGGCGAGCGGGTCCTGGATCTCGCGCTGGATCAGGCGTTTGAGCGGCCTGGCGCCGAACGCCGGGTCGTAGCCTTTGTTCGCCAGATAGTCGCGCGCCCCGTCGGTCAGCGTGACCGTGAGCTTGCGCTCCGCGAGCCGAAGCTGGAGACCGCGCAGCTGGATGTCCACGATCTGCCGGATCTCCTCTCGGCCGAGCGGTTCGAACACGACGATCTCGTCGATGCGGTTCACGAACTCGGGACGGAACGCGAGGCGCACGTCTTCCAGCACGGCCGCCTTCTGCTTCTCGCGACCGATCGACGGGTCGGCGAACACGGCCGACCCCAGGTTGGACGTCATGATGATGATCGTGTTCCGGAAGTCCACGGTCCGGCCCTGGCCGTCAGTGAGGCGTCCGTCGTCGAGCAACTGCAGCAACACGTTGAACACATCCGTGTGCGCCTTCTCCAGCTCGTCGAGCAGGACCACGCTGTACGGCCTGCGCCGCACCGACTCCGTGAGCTGTCCGCCCTCTTCGTATCCCACGTAGCCCGGCGGGGCGCCGACCAGCCGCGACACGGTGTGCCGCTCCTGGTACTCGCTCATATCCACGCGGACCATCGCCCGCTCGTCGTCGAACAGGTAGTCGGCGAGCGCTCGCGCCAGCTCGGTCTTGCCCACGCCGGTCGGCCCGAGGAACAGGAACGATCCGATCGGGCGGTTCGGGTCGGACAGGCCGGCCCGGGACCGTCGGATCGCGTTCGCGACCGCCTCGACCGCCTCGACCTGGTCGACGACACGTGCGTGCAGCGCCTCCTCCAGGTGGACGAGCTTCTGCATCTCGCCCTCCATCAGGCGCGCGACCGGGATGCCGGTCCACTTGCTCACGACCTCGGCGACGTCCTCCTCGGTCACCTCTTCCTTCAGCATCTGGACCTCGGACTGGAGCTCCTCGAGCGCGGCGTTCTCGCTCTCGAGCTCCTTCTCGAGCTCGACGATCGTCCCGTACCGGAGCTCGGCGGCTCGCTCCAGGTTGCCCTCGCGCTCGGCCCGCTCGCACTCGCTACGCGTCTCCTCGAGCGCGGCCTTGAGCTCGCGGATGCGGGCGATCCGCTCCTTCTCCTGCTGCCAGTGCGCGATCATGCCGGCGCTCTGATCCCGCAGATCGGCGAGCTCCCGCTCGAGCCGTTCCCGCCGTTCCTTCGACGCGGCGTCGGTCTCCTTCTTGAGCGCGGCACGTTCGATCTCGAGCTGTTTGATCCGGCGCTCGACCTCGTCGATCTCCACCGGCATCGAATCGATCTCGATCCGCAGTCGCGACGCGCTCTCGTCGATCAGGTCGATCGCTTTGTCGGGCAGGAACCGACCGGTGACATATCGGTCGGAGAGCACCGCCGCTGCCACGAGCGCGGGATCCTGGATGCGCACGCCGTGGTGGACCTCGTAGCGCTCTTTCAGCCCGCGCAGGATCGCGATGGTGTCCTCGACGTTTGGCTCCTCGACCAGGACCGGCTGGAACCGTCGCTCGAGCGCGGGATCCTTCTCGATGTGCTGGCGATACTCGTCGAGCGTCGTGGCGCCGATCGCGCGCAACTCTCCCCGGGCGAGCATCGGCTTCAGCATGTTGCCCGCGTCCATGGCCCCCTCCGCGGCGCCCGCGCCGACGATCGTGTGGAGCTCGTCGATGAACGTGATGATCTCGCCGTCGGAGTCGGCGATCTCCTTCAGGACCGCTTTGAGCCGGTCCTCGAACTCCCCGCGGTACTTCGAACCGGCGATCATCGAGCCGAGGTCGAGGCCGACAACCAACTTGTTCTTGAGCGACTCGGGGACGTCCCCGTCGACGATCCGCTGCGCCAGTCCCTCGACGATCGCGGTCTTGCCCACGCCCGGCTCGCCGATCAGGACGGGGTTGTTCTTCGTGCGTCGCGACAGCACCTGGATCGTCCGGCGGATCTCCTCGTCACGGCCGATCACCGGGTCCAGCTTGCCTCTGCGCGCTTGCTCGGTCAGATCACGGCCGTAGCGTTCGAGAGCCTGGTACTTGTCCTCCGGGTTCTGGTCGGTGACGCGTTGGCGTCCGCGCACCTCCGCGAGCGCGGCGAGCACTCCATCGCGCGTGAGCGCGGCACCCTTCAGGATCTGCGACGCGCCCGAGTCCACCTCGAGGAGCGCCATCAACAGGTGCTCCGTCGAGATGTACTCGTCGGTGAGCGCCTCGGCTTCCTGACCGGCATTGTCGAGCACCCTGCCGGTCGTCGGCGAGATCTGCACGTCGGACGCCTGACCTTGCGCGTAGACCTTGGGGATCCGGTCGAGCGCTTGGTCGACCTGGTCCCGCACCGTCTTCGGCGTGACTCCGATCTGGTGCAGCAACGGATAGACCACACCCTCCGGATCCGAGAGCAGCGCGAACAGCACGTGCTCCGGTTCGATGGTCTGGTGGTTCCGCGCCGCGGCCTGTTGGTGAGCACCCTCCAGCGCCGCTTGCGATTTGATCGTCAGCTTGTTCATGTCCATCCGGTCTTCACATCCTCGTAGTCGCCCTTCGTCATCGCATACATCGCGTAGTCGCGCGGGCCGTCGACGGCAGGCATGAAGCTCCGCATCACACCCTCGAACCGGAATCCGAGCCGCTCGGAGAGGCTCCGCATCGCCGCGTTGTCGAGGTCCGTCGTGAGCTGCACACGGTGCGCTCCTTCGCCCTCGAACAGGCGGGTCAACAGCTGGGTCATCGCCGTCCGACCGAGACCGCGTCTGCGGTCGGCTTCGTCGAACAGATCGATCCCCAGCTCGAACACACCGGGTGGCAGACCCATGCGCGGCTGGCGCGCCTGCACCTCACCCGCCAGTCGCCCGTCCACCTCGATCCCCAGCAGCAACTCGGTTCCATCGAACTCTCCGGACCGCTCGATCCGCTCCCCGAGCTCGACACGTTCGGCCGGGCCGAACGCGTCCGGGTAGCCCATCGCGGCGGCCTCCTCCGTACGGGCGCGAGCCATCGCGTCCAGATCCTTGGCGTGGAGACGGATCAGTCGCACGTCGGTCAACGCGTCTCTCCTTCGTGCCACGGCATCCGGATGACCGTCCGGAAGGGCACCATCTCGGCACCGGTTCGCTTGCCCGACATCGCGATCGCGCGCCGGTGCGTGAGCTGCTGCTCCAGCTCCGCGACACGTCGTCGCAACTCGTCCATCTGCGCGCGCAGCTCCATGATCCGCTTCACGCCCGCCAGGTTGATGCCTTCGTCCTGCGTGAGCGCCTGGATCGACCGCAGTAGCTCGACGTCGGCATCGGAATACCGGCGCGTGTTGCCCTGGGTTCTCTTCGGCCGGAGCAATCCCTTCCGCTCGTAGATCCGGAGCGTCTGCGGATGCACGCCGGCGAGCTCCGCCGCCACGCTGATCATGTAGACTGCGCGCTCCTCGTCGTCCTCATCGCGTCGTGACCGCATCGTCATCACGCCACCCCCAATCGCTTCCGTGGGGAATCCTTCTGGGCATCCTGCAGCTGCTTGAGCAACTGCTTCTCCTCGCGCGAGAGCTTGTCGGGCACGTCGACGTTGACGGTGACCAGCAGGTCGCCGTGGCCCCCCTGCTTCGGCGCGCCCTTGCCGCGCACCCGGAACGTCTTGCCGTTCGGCGTGCCGGCGGGCACCTTCAGCGTCACCGGTCCGTTCAGCGTGGGCACCTCGACGTTGGCGCCGAGCGCCGCCTCCGGGTACGAGACCGGGAGATCTACGGTCAGGTTGTCTCCTCTGCGCCCGAAGAGGTCGTGCTGCCCGACGCGAACGCGCACATACAGATCGCCCGGTTGCCCGCCCGCCGGCCCCGGCTCGCCGCGACCCGCCAGCTTGATCCGGGCGGCGTCCTTCACACCCGCCGGGATCTTCACCTGGAACTTCCGTGTGCGCCGCTCCGCCCCCGACCCGTGACACGTCGAGCACGGATGTTCGATGATGCGTCCGCTGCCTCGGCACTCGGGGCACGGCCGCTCCATCGAGAAGAAGCCCTGGTTCACGCTGACGGAGCCGGAGCCGCCACACGTGGGGCACGTGATCGGGCTGGTACCCGGCTGTGCGCCGCTCCCGTGACACGTGTGGCACACCGCGGGGCCCGAGATCCGGACCGGCACCGTCGTCCCTGACATCGCGTCGTCGAACGAGATCTCCACCTCGGTCTGGAGATCGGCGCCACGTTGCGGGCGTTGTTGGCGCTGGCGCCCGCGGCTCCCCGCGCCTCCGAACCCCCGGAGGAGATCGCCGATGTCGAAGTCGGCGGTCTCGTAGTGGACGGCGCCCGGACCTCCGGGCCAGCCGCCCGGACCCGGCCCACCGGGACCGCCCGCACCGTACCCGGACGCGGCCATCTCACGAACCTGGTCGTAGCTCTTGCGCTTCTCCTCGTCACCCACCACGTCGTAGGCGCTCGAGATCTCCTTGAAGCGATCCTCCGCGTCCGTGTTCCCGGGATTGGCATCCGGGTGGAACTGCTGCGCCAGCTTCCGGTACGCCTTCTTGATCTCCGCGGCGCTCGCGTTCTTGGGCACGCCGAGGACCTGGTAGTAGTCCTTGTCGAACCACTCCCGGCGGACCTCGTCTGCCACTCCTACCTCACTCCCTGTTCACTCGAACGCCCGCGGGACGGATCACCCGTCCACGCAGCGTGTATCCGGGCCGTAGCACGTCCGCCACGACCAGATGGTCGCCTTCGCCGCTCTGCATCAGCGCTTCGTGCTTCTCCGGATCGAACGGCTTTCCCTGTGCGTCGATCCGCTCGAGTCCTTCGGCCTTCAGCGTGTCGGCGAGCTTCGCGTACACGAGCTCGACACCGTGCAGGAACCGGTCGAAGTCCGGCTTGTCGTTCGCCGACATCAGCGCGAGCTCGAAGTCGTCGAGGACCTCGAGCAACCGTTGGATCGTGGGCGCGGCCGCGCGCTCTACCGCATCGGTCTGCTCTTTCAGCACCCGCTTGCGGTAGTTGTCGAACTCCGCCTGCAGACGCCGCAAGTGATCGAGATACTCGGAAGCCTCGGCGCGTGCGGCATCGATGTCGCGAGAGACGTCGGCACCCTCAGGGTCGGACGTCTCCTCGCCGGAAGCCGCCCCGGCCTGATCGGCCGGAGCGGTCGCCACTTCGTCATCGCGGAACCGGCGCTTGTCCGTGATCTTGATCGGCGGGCGCTCCGCGTCGTCGAAGTCGGGAGCCACTTAGGAGGCACCCCCTTCTTCGACGATCTCGCCCTCGACGACGTCGTCCTCGGACTCGGCCTGCGCCTGAGAGCCTTCGCCCTCTCCGGACGCTCCGGTCTCGGCGCCATCCGCGGCCTGGGCAGCCTGCTGGTTCATCGCCTGCCCGATGCGCTGGAAGACCTGCATCGTGGCCTCGGCGGCCTGGTTCAGCGTCGCCGCCTCGGCCCCCTCGTCCTTCAGCGCTTCCTTCAGCGCGTCGTTCTTCTGCGCCAGCTCGGTCTTGTCGGCGTCCTGGATCTTCTCGCCGTTGTCCTCGACGAACTTGTCGACCTGGTAGGCGAGCTGGTCCGCCTGGTTGCGTGCCTCCGCGACCTCGCGGCGCTTGTGATCCTCGGCCGCGAACTTCTCCGCGTCCTGGACCATCCGCTCGACCTCGTCCTTCGACAGAGCGGTTCCGCCGGTGATCGTCATCGCCTGCTCCTTGCCGGTCGCCAGGTCCTTGGCGCTGACGTTCACGATGCCGTTCGCATCGATGTCGAACGCCACCTCGATCTGCGGCACGTTCCGGGGAGCGGGCGCGATCCCCATCAGGTGGAAGCGCCCGAGCGACTTCACGCCGGGCGACATGACCGTCTCGGCCTCGCCCTGCAGCACGTTGATCTCCACCGTGTTCTGATTGTCGTCGGCCGTCGTGAAGATCTCCGACTTCCGCGTGGGGATGGTGGTGTTTCGCTCGATCAGCTTGGTGAAGATGCCGCCCTTCGTCTCGACGCCGAGCGATAGCGGCGTGACGTCCAGCAACAGGATGTCCTTCACGTCACCCTTCAGCACGCCGGCCTGGACCGCGGCGCCGACAGCGACGACCTCGTCGGGATTCACGCCCTTGTGCGGGTCCTTGCCGCCCGTCAGCGATCTCACCAACTCCTGAATCATGGGCATCCGTGTGGATCCCCCGACCAGGATCACGTTGTCGATCGCGCTGGAGTCCTTGCCCCAGTCCTTCACCGCCTGCTCGAACGGTGTCTTGCAGCGCTCGACCAGGTCCTCGGTCATCCGCTCGAACTCGGCCCGGGTGAGCTTCATCTCCAGGTGGAGCGGGCCGTCGGCCGTCGCCGTGATGAACGGGAGGTTGATGGTCGTCTCGGCCACCTGGGAGAGCTCGATCTTGGCCTTCTCGGCGGCCTCTTTCAGCCGCTGCATGGCCATCCGATCGTTCGACAGGTCGACGCCGTGGTTGTCCTTGAACGTCTTCACGAGCCAGTCCATGACGCGCTGATCCCAGTCGTCGCCGCCCAGGTTGGTGTCGCCGTGGGTCGCCTTCACCTCGAAGACACCGTCACCGATCTCGAGCAGCGAGACGTCGAACGTGCCGCCCCCGAGGTCGAACACCAGGATGGTGTGGTCGGTGGCCTGCTTGTCCAGTCCGTAGGCGAGCGCCGCGGCTGTCGGCTCGTTGATGATCCGCAGGACCTCGAGGCCGGCGATCTGCCCCGCTTCCTGCGTCGCCTGCCGCTGGGCATCGTCGAAGTACGCGGGAACCGTGATGACGGCCTGGGACACGGAATCACCCAGGTACGCCTCGGCGTCGCGCTTCAGCTTGCCCAGGATCTGGGCGCTGATCTCCTGCGCCGTCCAGGCCTTGGCGTCGATGTCGACGGACCACGACTTGTCGCCCATGTGTCGCTTGACCGAACGGATCGTCCGGTCCGGGTTCGTGATGGCCTGTCGTTTGGCGACCTCGCCGACCAGGATCTCGCCGTTCTTCGCGAACCCGACCACCGACGGCGTCGTGCGTGCACCTTCGGCATTCGGGACCACGACCGGTTCGCCCGCCTCGAGCACCGCGACGACGGAGTTGGTCGTTCCCAGGTCGATCCCCACTGCTCGTGCCATGTCGCTCCTCCTTCACCTTGGCCCGAACGGCGCCTTGCGGCCCGGCAGGGCAGATATCTAAGTGTTATCGCAGGATAGAACCTATATACAGTACTAGCAACTTCGAAGCACCGGTCGGCATTCCCGAACGGACGGGGTCTCGGGAGTAGACTCCGCCCCGATGGTCGCTCGCACGGTCGTCCTGGTCCTCGCGCTGGCGATAGCGGCCGGCCTGTTCACCCGGCGAGCCGGCCTGCTCGCCCGTCTGGTCCGCCTGGGAAGGCCCATCGATCGAAGCCGGGACGTGGGCCGACGGGTCGTGCGCGAGACCGGTCAGGTGCTCGGCCAGCGGAAATTGTTCCAGCGTGCCCTCCCCGGCCTGATGCACGCGTCCATCTTCTGGGGTTTCCTGGTGCTCCTGACCACGATCGTCGAAGCGGGCGGTCAGGCCGTCGATCCGGACTTCGCGCTCCCGTTGGTCGGCCACGCCGGCTGGCTCGGCCTGGTGCAGGACGTGTTCGCGGCGCTCGTGCTGGTGGGTGTCGGGATCGCCGTCTGGATCCGCGTGGTGCAACGGCCCGACCGGTTCGTCGGCTCCCACCAGCTCGACGCGTTCCGGATCCTCGAGCTGATCACGTGGATCATCCTCACGCTCTTCCTGCTCCGAGGCGCACGGATCGCGCTCGGTATCGCGTCGTTCCCGGCCGAGTGGACCCCGGTCTCACGCGCCTTCTCCGGACTCTTCACGTGGATGAGCGATGGCTGGCAGCGCTTCTTCAGCTGGTCCTTCCTCTGGGCGCACCTGCTCCTGGTGCTGGGATTCCTGGTCTACCTGCCGTACTCGAAGCATCTGCACATCCTCACGAGCGCCATCAACGTGTGGTTCGCGAGCACCAGGGCCCCGGGCGCGTTGGAGCCGCTGCGGATCGACATGGAGAAGCTGGAGTCCGGCGATCAGTCGCTCGGGGCCGACACGTTGTCGGGCCTGACCCGCAAGGAGCTGCTCGACCTCTACGCCTGCACCGAGTGCGGCCGCTGCCAGAGCGTCTGCCCTGCATGGAACACGGGCAAACCTCTGTCCCCGAAGCTCCTGATCATGGACCTCCGCGATCACCTGCTCGAGGAGGGACCGAACATCTTGCAGCTGCTCGCAGCGGGCGAGACGCCGGACGCGGTCGCGCTGGTGCCGGGCATCGTGGACGACGACGTCGTGTGGTCGTGCACGACATGCGGCGCGTGCGTCCAGGAGTGTCCCGTGGACATCGAGCACATCGACACGATCGTGGACCTCCGCCGAGCGTTGGTGATGGGCGAGTCGAGGTTCCCTGCGGAGGCCGGCGCCATGTTGCGCAACCTGGAGAGCCGGTCCAACCCCTGGGGCGTGGCCCAGTCGCAACGCGCCGACTGGGCCGAGGGGTTGGGGGTGGCGGTCGTGAACGACGCCGCGCCCGAATACCTCTATTGGGTCGGATGCGCGGGTTCGTTCGACGAGCGCGCCCGAGACATCTCACGAGCCGTCGCGGAGCTGCTGCAACGGGCAGGGGTGTCGTTCGCGATCCTCGGACCACGAGAACTCTGCACCGGCGACCCCGCTCGCCGGATGGGCAACGAGTTCCTGTTCCAGACGCTCGCCGAGCAGAACGTCGAGACGATGAATGCCGCGGGGGTCACGAAGGTCATCGCGAACTGCCCACACTGCTTCAACACGCTCCGCAACGAGTACCCGCAGTACGGAGGGAACTACGAGGTCATCCACCACACAGAGCTGCTGGGACGGCTGGTGGCCGAGGGGCGGCTCCGCCCAACGAGGCAGGTTGAAACCCTCCTCGCGTACCACGATCCGTGCTACCTGGGGCGTCACAACCAGGTGTACGACGCACCGCGGGACGTCCTGGCGAGGGTGCCGGGGGTCCGGACGGTGGAGATGCCCCGGCACAGGGAACGCGGGATGTGCTGCGGGGCAGGAGGGGCGCGGATGTGGATGGAAGAGAGGATCGGCAAGCGGATCAACGCCGAACGGATGGACGAGGCGGCGTCGACCGGAGCCGACACCGTCGGTGTCGCCTGTCCGTACTGCCTCATCATGCTGGACGACGGCGCGAAGGGCCGGGGTGACACGACCGAGGTCCTCGATATCGCCCAAGTGGTCCGGCGGTCGCTCCAGGACGAACCACCCGCACGCACGTAGAACCCTCTAAACACCGCATTCTCGTCCCGCCAACGGGTCAAGCAATGGGCCCCGCCGGCCGATGAATGGACTAGAACCAACGGCCCCGACCGAAGGGATGTAGCCAGGCATGAGCGCGTCAAGCGCCTCCGTGCGTTCCGCGCACGCGCCCGACGCCGTCGATCAGACGGTGGAGGCCCGTGTGTTGGAAGAGCGCGCCCGATGGGCGATGCGCATCCACGACGGCCTGACCCAGACGGTGACGAGCGCCATCCTCGAGCTGCAGACCTTGCGAACCCGCATCCTGGCCGACCCGGCCGGCGCCGTGGCGTCGTTGTCGGCGGTCGAGGCCGCGATCCGCGCGGACCTTCGGGAGATCCGCCAGATGTTGTTCGAGCTGTACGAGGATCAGCGTCCGCCGGAGCCACCGCTCGCGACGTTCATCGACGAGCTCCTCTCGCGGTGGGGACTCCCTGCTCGCGTGTCGATCGACGGAGATGCGGACGCCATACCCCCGGCCGTCCTCGAGACCGCGCACGCCGTGCTCGCAGAATCGCTCGCGAACGCAGCCAAGCACGCCGGAACGTTGGATGTTGCCGTGCTCGTCGAAACCGGCGAGACGCGGATGCGGATCGAGGTCGAAGACCACGGCCGCGGGATCGGGGACGCCGACGACGGCGACCCGCACTTCGGGCTCAGCATGATGCGGGTCCGCGCCGAGGATATCGGTGGAACCCTGGAGATCGGATCGACGCCCGGGGGCGGGACCCGCGTGGTCGCGCTCCTTCCCGTCGGAGGGCGAGGAGAGGAACGATGAGGATCTTGATCGTAGACGACCACGCGCTCGTGCGCCGTGGCATGGCTTATGTCGTGAAGGAAGGGTTCCCCGACGCGGATGTCGTGGAGGCCGAGGGCGCCTCTGCGGCGCTGGACGTGATGCGGATCAAGGCCGCCGACCTGGCGCTCGTCGACGTCCGGATGCCGGACCTGGACGGGCTGGAGCTGCTGCGGGCGATGAAGCTCGAGTGGCCCGGCGTGCCGGTGATCATGCTTTCCACCTACGAGAACGCGCCGTACGTGAAACGCGCCTTGTCCGACGGCGCCGCTGGATACCTGCTGAAGGACGCGACCCCCGAAGACCTGGGACAGGCGATCAACGTCGCGATCTCCGGAGGCGGGAACGTCCTGTCGCCTCGAGTGATCCAGAACCTGTTCGAGGATGTGGAATCCTCGGGCGGCCAGACGAACGGCCTCGGGAAGTCGCGGCGTACCGAGTACAACCTGACCCAGCGCGAGCACGACATCCTGGCGCTCCTGTCCGAAGGGCGGAGCAACCGCTCGATCGCACAGAACCTCTACCTGTCGGAGAAGACCGTGAAGGCGCACCTGGCCGCGATCTTCCGCAAGCTCGGCGTCACGAACCGCACGCAGGCCGCGATGATGGCCGTCCAGTTGGGCGTGGGTCCTGTGCCGGGAGCGACGGGAACGGACTAGGGCCCGGAGCTCAGGACTCGCGCTTCGCCGAGAACTCTTCGAAGAAGCGACTGGCCGTGGGTCCGCGCTGCCCTTGGTACTTGCTCTTCGCCGATGTCGAGCCGTACGGCACGTCGGCCGGGGTCGAGAGGCGGAAGAACGAGATCTGCCCGATCTTCATGCCGGGATAGATCGTGATCGGCAGGTTCGCCACGTTCGAGAGCTCGAGCGTGAGGAAACCGTCCCAGCCGGGGTCGACGTATCCGGCGGTCGAGTGGATCAGCAGCCCGAGGCGACCGAGCGAGGACTTGCCCTCCAGGCGAGCGACCAGGTCGTCGGGCAGAGCGACGCGTTCCAGCGTCGAGCCCAACACGAATTCCCCCGGATGCAAGATGAACGGTTCGCCGTCCGTGACCTCGACCAGTTCGGTCAGATCCGGCTGCTCGTTCATCACGTCGATGAACGGGTACCGGTTGTTGCGGAAAACGCGGAACTGGCGATCGACATGCAGATCGACGGACGACGGCTGCACACAGGTCTCGTCGAGAGGCTCGATCACGATGCGGCCGGCGGCCAGCTCCTCACGGATCGTGCGGTCGGACAGGATCATCGGCCGGTGATGCTATCGGGTCGGCAGGTGGTCATGTATTGGAGACCGCGAGCCAACGCTCGAGGGTCTTCGCCGCGGCGCCGGAGTCGATCGCGTCGGCGGCAGCCCGGATCCCGTCCTCGAGGCTCGGGGAGTGACCGGCCACCTCGAGCGCGGCACCCGCGTTCAGGAGGACGACGTCTCGACGAGGGCCGGCCTCGCCCGCGAGCAGCGATCGCGCGATGGCCGCCCCCTCCGAGGCGTTCCCGCCCCGCAGGTCGTCGAGCGTCGCGTGCGCCAACCCGAGGGTGGACGGATCGAGATGCCCTTCCCGGACGTCGCCGTCGCGGACATCGAACACCGTGGAGATGCCGGTCGTGGTGAGCTCGTCCAGGCCGTCCTCGCCGCGGAAGACCTTCGCCCGTATCCCTCGCCGCGCGAGCACCTCGGCCATGAGCGGCAGCATGCGTTCGTCCGAGACCCCGACGACCTGGGCGAACGGGCGGGCGGGGTTCATGAGCGGCCCGAGGAAGTTGAAGACGGTGGGCACGCGGAGCTCGCCCCTCACCGGCGCGGCATGGCCGGCCGCGGGGTGGAACATCGGGGCGAACATGAAGCCGATGCCCGCCTCGGCCAGGCACCGCTGCACCCCACCGGCGTCGAGGTCGATCTTGACGCCGAGGGCCTCGAGCACATCGGCGGAACCACAGTGCGATGAAGCGGCGCGGTTCCCGTGCTTCGCGACCGGGACGCCCGCGCCTGCCACGACGATCGCGGCGACCGTGGAGATGTTGAAGGTGCCGCTTCGATCCCCGCCGGTGCCGCACGTGTCGATGACGGGCGTGTCAGCCTCGACAGGGCTCGCGAAACCGAGCGCCGTTCGGGCAAGCCCCTCCAACTCGTCGACGGTCTCGCCCTTGGTTCGAAGCGCCATCAGGAAGCCGCCGATCTGACCCGGCGATGCCTCGCCGCTCATGATCACGCGCATGGCTTCGGCCGCTTCCTCCGTCGTGAGCGCTTGGTGAGCGATGACCTTCGAGAGGGTGCGCGGCCAGAAGTCGGGGTCCAGCTCAGCCATGGGAGCGGAAACGTAGCAGGTCGCACCGGACGCCCGACGCTCGCTACACTTGTGGTCCTTCCGGCTCGTCCGGAGGGACCACGCGGGTGTGGTTCAATGGCAGAACGTAAGCTTCCCAAGCTTGAGACGGGGGTTCGATTCCCCTCACCCGCTCCACGCCAACCCCAGAGTGGGGTCGCGACCCGCCTACTCGACTCTCTCGATCCCAACAGCTGCAGCAAGCTCTGCCGCATTCCGAATGATGTCCACCCAGGGCATGCGGATGCCCCGTAGCCGCTCAGGATTTCCGGCGCCCGATAGATCGCACCCCCGCATCTCGCTCTGAGTGAACGTCGCACCGGCCAGAGTTACCTCGGCAAGGTTGCAATCAATGAAGGCCGCGGATGTGACAACCGCATCGTAGAAATCAGAGCCTTCCACACGACATCGTTCGAATCGAACACACTCCATGTTCGCGAACCGGAACGAGCCGAGATCCAGACGACATTCGGAGAATGACACGTTGTCCATCGTGGATCCAGAGAAGTTGGCACCCGTCAAGCGCACGCCATCGAATCG
The DNA here is from genome assembly GCA_038211015.1 of Actinomycetota bacterium. Taxonomy (GTDB): domain Bacteria; phylum Actinomycetota; class UBA4738; order UBA4738; family HRBIN12; genus JBBQVZ01. Next base: position 37,139 of record JBBQVZ010000009.1, read on the forward strand.
CACTCGGCGCAACACAATTCCATCCGCCATGACATTGGCCCAATCGCCTTCCAGAACCACGACGTCACGCAGCAGTCCTCGCGTGAGGAACGCTCCGACGAGATCCGCTCCACGCAGCTTGCTCTCTGAGAGTTGTAGCCCCTGGGCGTTCGTGCCGGTCCAGTCCACGCCCTCGATCATCTTGGCCACGAGCTCGGCGTCCCTGAGACCCGATAACTCGACCCCGCGAGCAAGCCGCTCGGGAAGGTCGGGATCGAGCGGAAGACTCGGTGGCTTCGACAATGACCCTCCATCCTCAGGACGATCCGTGCTCATCACAATCTAGAGATAGCGCGGGGCGGTTGGACACAGATCCTTCAGCGGACACTGCCGACAGCGTGGGATGGGCGCCTTGCAGATCTCGCGGCCGAGCCTGATCAGAGCGAGGTGCAGCTGGGTCCGGAGCCCGTCGGGTACGAGATCGTGGAGCAGTCGGTCCGCCCGTTCGGCCGACACATCGGGTGGCACCAGGCCGAGGCGCTTCGAGGCACGGTGCACGTGCGTGTCCACGGGGATCGCGTCTCGACCCAGCGCGAACGACAGCACCACCGCTGCCGTCTTCGGACCGACGCCCGGGAGCGACGTGAGGTAGGTACGCGCCTCCTCGTCGGAGGCTGCGCGGAGCCACGACAGGTCATCGCGGCCCTCATATTCGCGCACGGCTCGCAGGATCGCCTGGATCCGGGGCGCTTTCGTGTTGGCCAGTCCGCCGGAACGGATCGCGTCGGCGACGGCGACGGCCGGTGCCCGCACGACGTCGTCCCATGTCGGGAACGCAGCACGGAGCGACGCGAACGCTCGCTCGGCGTTCAGGTCGCTGGTGTGTTGGGAAAGCACGGTGAGGATCAGCTCGTCGAGCGGGTCGGCGCGACGAGGGGGCTCCAACTCGCCGAACCGCTTGCGCAGCCGGTTCAGGATGGCACGGATCCGACGGGGCGTGGCCGTGGCCGGCGTAGCGGTCACTGTGGTGCGTCGCGCGCGGCGTTGCGGAACTGCGTCAGGGACGGCTCGAAGTCGAGGCGGATGTTGCCGGTGGGCCCGTTGCGGTGCTTCGCGATGATGAGCTCGGTCTGGCGCTTCTTCTCGGGATCGGCGTCGTCGCGATGGATGAACATCACGACGTCGCTGTCTTGCTCGATCGCGCCCGACTCGCGAAGGTCCGACAGCTGCGGCCGCTTGTCGGCCCGGGCCTCCGGGTTGCGGTTGAGCTGCGAGAGCGCGATGACCGGCACGTGGAGCTCCTTCGCGAGCAGCTTGAGCGAGCGGCTGATCTCGGCCACCTCTTGCTGACGGTTGTCCGGCCGGCGGGTGAGCGGACTCGTCATCAGCTGAAGGTAGTCGACGATGATGAGCTCCAGGCCCTGACGGCCGGTCCGCATCCGTCGAGCCTTCGCGCGGATGTCGACGATGTTGACGTTGCCGGCGTCGACGATGTGCAGCGGCACGTCGTGCAATACCTCGGCGGCCTGGACCACGCGGGACCAGTCGTCGGGACCGACGCGCTTGTTCCGGATGCGGTCCCACGCGACGCGCGCCTCGGAGCACAGCAAGCGCATGCCGATCTCGGTGCGCGACATCTCGAGTGAGAACAGGGCCACCGGATGCCGGCCGATCGCGACGTTGCGGGCGATGTTCGTGGCGAGGGACGACTTGCCGACGCCCGGTCGTGCGGCGATCACGATCAGGTTGCCGGGCTGTAGCCCCGACGTCAGGTCGTCGAGGTCGCGGAACCCCGACGCCAGCCCGGTGTAGGCCGTGTCTCGGTTCTGGATGTTCTCGAGGTCGACCATGGCCTGGTCGACCAGGTCGCGGAGGATGGCGACCTCGTCGGCGTCCTCGCGGCGGGCGACGTCGTAGATCCGCTGCTCGGCGTCGTCGGCCACCCCCTCGGGGTCGGCGGGCGCCGCGTACGCCATGTCCATGATGTCGGCCGCCGCGCCGATCAGGCGGCGGAGCAGGGCGGTCTGCGAGACGATCCGCGCGTAGTGCGAGGCGGACGCGGGGGTCGGAACCTGATCGACGAGGTCCCGCATGTACAGGGGGCCACCGATGTCGTCGAGGGTCCCGGCGCGCTTCAACGCCTCGATCCCCGTCACGATGTCGACCGGCTCGCCCTTGGCGTAGAGCCCGCGGAGCACGTCGTAGATCTTGCCGTTCGCGGAACGGTAGAAGTCGTCGGCCTGCAGGATCTCGACGACGTCGGCGATGGCCTCGGACGAGAGCATCATGGCGCCCAGGACCGACTCCTCGGCCTCCAGGTTCTGCGGGGGGGTACGCGGGTCACTCCTGGCGATATGCCGCACGTCTTCAACCGTGCGCGCCAGGACCCTCACCCCTCCCCGTCCATCGCCCCGTGGATCAGACCCGTGCATCGGGCCCTCGACCCGAGGCTACGCTTCGCCCCGAGAAGTTCCATTGGATAAGTGGTGTGGATTGCTGCACCGCAGGTCGCGGTGAAAGATTCCTTGTCACTCCGTCCGTGACCTGCGCTTTCCCCATGTGGACAAGCATGTGGACAAGTGTGAATCACACGTCTGACATTCGGGCGGGGTCCGCGTGGTTCCGGCAACCCTACAAGGACTGTTGTATCTTTGGACGTGGCTCCCACGCGTTCGGACAGCGACCCTTCCGCGCTTCGCCTGAGCGGCGTCGAGGCCATGCGGGCCGTCGCCCACCCGACCCGGCTCCGCATGTTGGATCTGCTCCGCCAGGAGCCCCTGTCTGCGTCGGAGCTCGCCAGGCGTCTCGGGATCCGTTTCGGCAGCGCACGGTTCCATCTTCAGCAGTTGGTCCGAGGTGGCCTGGCGATCCCCGCGGGCGATCGGCGGGTGCGCGGCGGTCTCGAGCTCTTGTTCTCCGCTCCGGCGGATGTCTGGGTCGACATCGATCCCAACGAACCGGGAACGACCGCTGCCCTGCACCGAGCGCTCGCCGGCGAGCTCGGCCGGCGCCTGCAGAGATCCGCGCGGGACCGGCGTGCGGAGGATTCGGCCGTCGATATCGTCGCGCTCCGCGAGATCCGGCTCAGACCTGATGATCGCGTCCAGGCGGAGCGCATCGCGGAGGAAGCGCTCAAGCGGATCCACGCGTTGAGCGCATCGCGCGAGGAAGCCGACGCAGAACCGATCACGCTGGGCCTCTTCCTATTCCGTACGGCTCGGGACTCCGATGAGTGACGCCGTCGGTCGTCGCAACGTCCTTCGAGCCAATCGGGCGTTCCGCCGGATGTGGACGGCGCGGGCCATCTCGTTCATCGGCGACGGTGTGGCGATCACCGCACTGGTGCTCCATCTGGAATCCACGAACGGTACGGGGACCGCGGTGGGAGCGCTGCTCCTCGCCCAAGCGCTCCCCCATCTGATCGGCCCGATGGCCGGCGTCTTCGCCGACCGGACGGATCAGCGCCGGCTCATGATCGGTTGCGACCTGGGTCGCGTCGCCGTCTTCGGCGTCGCGGCGTGGCTCCTTCCTGCGCTGCCGGGACTCATCGTGCTCGTCGCCACCGCATCGATCCTCGACACCGTCTTCCCACCGGCGGGGAGGAGCGCGGTCCCCGCGTTGGTGGACGAGGAGGAGCTGCTTTCGGCGAACGCGTGGCTGGGCACGGCGCTCAACATGCAGGTGGCGATCGGTCCGCTGCTCGGCGGGCTCTTCGTGGCGACGCTCGGGATCCGCGGCGCGCTGGCCGTGGACGCCGCTTCGTTCCTGCTATCGGCCGCGCTGCTCCTGGGCGTGCCGAAGCTGCCCCCGATGCGCGCACGAGCGGAACGCTCGAGCTTCATGGCCGATACCCGAGAGGGTCTTGCGTACGTCCGTCGTCACGCGATCGCCCGCGCGGTCGTCGTCACCCTCTTCCTCGGTGTGGCGTTCGCCGGGATCGACAACGTCGCGCTGGTCTTCTTGTCGCGAGACGTCTTGGGTGCAGGACCCTTGGGGTTCGGTGTGGTAGCCGCCGCGTTCGGAATCGGCATGCTCGCCGCCTCGGTCGCCCTATCGAGTGGCCGAAGTCGCGCGCCTCGGACGCTGTTCATCGGCGGTTGGCTCCTCACGGCCGCGGGCACGCTCCTCACGGGGATCGCGCCAGTGCTGTGGCTCGCGGTGGCCACGCAGGCGATCGGCGGGATCGGGAACGGGACCGACAACGTGGCCTCCGACACCCTCATCCAACGGAACGTCCCGCGGGAGATGCTCGGCCGAGTCTTCGGCGTGACGTCCACCGCGGCGTTCGTCGGCGGCGGCATCGCCTACGCAGCCGGTGGGCCGCTGCTCGACGCGACGTCGCCACGGTTCGTCTTCGTGGCGGCGGGCGTCGGCGTCCTTGCAGTGGTCGGGCTGGCCGCCCGGATGCTGCCTTCCGAACGCTGACGCACGGAGGCCGGGCACGCGGCCCGGCCTCCGACGTTGCATGATGCGACGCTACTCCTCGGCGACGACCTCCAGTGTCAGCACCGGCTCGACCTCCGGGAATAGATGGATCCGCACGTCGTGCGTTCCAAGGGAGCGGATCGGTTCGTCCAAACGCACGTCCTTGCGGTCCACATGGATGTCCGTCTGCGCCGCGATCGCCTCGGCGATGTCGGCGGCCGTCACGGAGCCGAAGAGCTTGCCCTCCTCGCCCGCGCGCGCGGCGATCGAGACCTTGGACGCGATGAGCGTGGCGGCGAGCGCCTCGAACTCGATCTTCTCCTTCGACTGGCGCGAGGTGTGGGCTCGCTTGAGGCTCTCCGCGTGCTTCAGGGCGCCCTTCTCGGCACGCACGGCCAGGCCGCGAGGGACCAGGTAGTTCCGCGCGTAGCCGGCCGCCACCTCGACGACGTCGCCGGGGTCACCCAGCTTCTCGACGGGCTTCTGGAGGATGACCTTCATTTCGCGGCGTACGGTAGGAGCGCCATCTGACGAGCGTTCTTGACTGCGGTGGCCACGTCTCGCTGATGTTGCACGCAGTTGCCCGTCACACGCCGAGCGCGGATCTTCCCGCGCTCAGAGACGAACTTCCGCAGCGAGACCACGTCCTTGTAGTCCACGTAGTCGATCTTCTCCTTGCAGTAGACGCACGCCTTCCGCTTGACCTTCTTCCAAGGCTTGTCGTCCTTCTCGCGCTTGGGGCGCCTGGTCCCCTCGCGTGGTTTCCCTTTACCCGGCATCCAGTGGTGTCTCCTCTTGACTCGAGCCGCCGACCGGCGCGGCCACCTTCTCGCCCCAGTCCCCGGAACTCGATCCGGAGGAGGAACGAGGGTTCCGCTCGATGCGAGCGGTGGCCCACCGGAGGCTCGGACCGATCTCGTCGGCCTCGATCTCGACAGCGCTTCGCTTCTCGCCGTCCTGGCTCTCCCAGGCTCGGTATTGCAGTCGGCCGGACACGACCACGCGCGTGCCGCGTGTGAGCGTCTCGGCCACGTTCTCGGCCAGACTCCGCCAGCAGTTCACGGAGAAGTACGAGGCCTCTCCGTCCTTCCACCCACCGGCGCCGTCGGGCATCCGGCGGTTCACGGCGATCCGGAACTTGCACACGGCGGCCCCATTCGGCGTGTAACGCAGCTCGGGGTCATCGGTCAGGTTGCCGATCACGGTCACCTGGTTGTCGTTCGCCATGTCAACTCACCACCTCATCGTTGATTCCGCACCGCGACGCGTATGGCTCACGCCGAGGTGGGGGAAGGTGCCTTGTGCTTCTGCGGCTTCACTTTGATCTCGGGCACCACCAACACCTTGTGCCGGACGATCTCGTCGGCCAGGTTCAGCGTGCGCTCGAGCTCGGCCGCGGTCGTCGGCTCCGCGGTGAACCGCGCGACGACGTAGTACCCCTCCGTCTGGTGCGCGATCTCGTACGCGAAGCGTCGGCGTCCCCACCGATCGATCTTCCCGACCTCGCCACCGGCGGTAGACACCACCTTGGTGATCCGGTCGACCGCCGTTCCGACCAATGCTTCGTCGGCCTCGGCGGGCAGGATGAGCATGATCTCGTACTCCCTCAACTCCACCTCCTCTGGTCTGGACGGCCCCCTCGGAGAGGGAGCAGGGGGTCTTACGAGGGCGTCCAGAGTGTACGGGACATGGCGAAACGTAGCACCGGGTGGTGACACGCCCGGCTGAGCCCGCACCCGCACCGACCGATTACACTCGAGGGACTGCCGTGCACTCGACTGAGAAGGAGGCGCGAGCGATGCGAGTTTCGATCCACGACCTGCATGCGTGGAAGGCCGAAGGCAAGCGGTTCGTGATGCTGACCGCGTACGACTTCCCCACTGCACAGATCCTCGACCGAGCAGGCGTGCCCGTGCTGCTGGTGGGTGACTCGGTGGGCCGCAACGTCCTGGGTTACCCGAACGAGCTCCCGGTCACCATGGACGAGATGCTCCATCACGTGAAGGCCGTCGCCCGCGGCGCGGAGCACGCGATGGTCGTCGGGGACATGCCGTTCATGTCGTTCCAGGCGAGCGTGGACGACGGCGTACGGAACGCCGGCCGCATGATCAAGGAGGGCGGCGCGCACGCGGTCAAGGTCGAAGGAGCGCAGTTCGACCTGATCGGCCGGCTCGTCGAGATCGGCATCCCGGTGATGGCGCATGTCGGGCTGACGCCCCAGTCCGTGTACGGGTTGGGCGGCATGAAGGTGCAGGGTCGCGGCGAGGCCGGGACGAAGGTCCTCGAACAGGCGATGCAGATGGAGAAGGCCGGCGCGTTCGCGATGGTGCTCGAAGCGATGCCCGCCGAGCTCGGAGGCGAGATCACGCGTTCGCTGGAGATCCCGACGATCGGCATCGGCGCCGGGGCAGGCTGCGACGCGCAGGTGCTGATCATCCACGACCTGCTCGGCATCACCGAGAAGCCCCCGAAGCTCGCCAAGGCCTACGCGGATGTCCGGGGAGCGATGACAGGGGCCGTCGAAGCGTTCGTTCGCGATGTCGAGGACGGGACGTTCCCCGACCCCGACCACACCTACTCGTAAGACGTCATCCACGGTTCGACCGACTCTCGGTCCTAGACTCGATACCCATGGCACCTCAGCGCGATGCGCGCGCCACCTTGCTCGTCGTCGCCGGCCTGCTCGTCGCGGCGGGGGGAATCGCGACGATCGGTGTCCATGCGCATTGGTCTCCTGACGGTCGAGCTGCGAGTGACGGGATGCTTGCGGCCCTCTGCCTGGCGACAGGCGGAGTCTGCTTCACCCGGTACCGGAGCACCGGCGACACCCATCCGTTGTTCGTCTGCGCGGGCCTGCTCGCCGTGGCGGTCCAGACCATCCTGTTCGACCGCCACACGCTCCTGTCGGTCCTCAACTCCCCGTGGGAAGGGCTCAGCTTCCCCGCGCTCGGGTGGTTCGCGGCGTGGCTCGTCGCCGGCACCGGCTTCGTCCTCTCCCGGCCGTGGTGGGACCGGCGGGGGCGCAAGCCGCTCCGGGCACCGCTGGTTCTGAGCACCGGGTTCGGCCTGCTCCTGCTCATCGACCTGATCCTGATCGTGTTCCGGCATTCGCTGCCGCGCGCCAGGAACGTCGATCTCCGACTCGACGGAGCGTTCTCCCTCACCTCACCGCTGCTCTGGATCGTGGGAGGGGCATCCATCGCGCTCCTGCTCATCGCCGCTTGGCGCGAATGGAAGGCCGGGGGCGACGTCCACTCGACCCACCCGTGGCTCGCCGCCGCCTGGATGATCGCGGCCGCCGGGCAGATGGCTCTGCTCGCCCGGCCGATCCCCTACCGGCCCCAGCTGATCCCCGCAGACGTCCTGCTCCCGCTTTCCGCCGCGCTTGCGCTCCTCGCATTCCTTGCACCGCAACGCGACGAAGCCTCCCGGGCCCGTCGCGCCACCGACCGGGCCCAGGAGGTCATGGGTGGTCGAGCCGAGATCGCGGCCATGATCTCGCACGAGGTCAGAGGGCCCGTGAGCACGATCCGCGGCCTCGCGGGGACGGCGCTGTCGCACTACGACCGGCTCAGCGACGACGAGCGGCGCGAGCTCCTGGACCTGATCGAGCAGGAATCCCGCCGGCTCCTGGCCACGGTGACCCAGGCGTCCACCGCGCTCAAGGTCGACGCGGCGACCGTGAGCTACGACATCAGGACGCACGACCTGGGCGCGGCCGTCCGGGAGGGGATCGCCGCCGCCGACGTCGGGACCCATCCCGTCACCGCCAACCTCGCCGAAGGCGAGGTCGGCCTCGACCTGCGATGGATCATCGAGGCCGTGCGTCAGCTGGTGGACAACGCCGCGAAGTTCTCGCCACCGGATTCCCCGATCGACGTGGTCACTCGGATCGAGAGCGGCGGCGCGACGATCGAGGTCGTCGACCGTGGACCCGGCATCCCACCCGAGCGCCGCGACGAAGTCTTCGACAAGTATCCGAACTGGCGCCCCGACGGTTACGAGCAGGCGGCAGGCTCGGGACTGGGGCTCTTCCTCGTCCGCGGTATCGTGGCCGGCCACGGCGGAGACGTTGGCATCGTCGACGCCCCGGGTGGGGGTACGATGCTCCGCGTCCGGATCCCCCGGATCCCCATGGAGGACTAGGTGGCAGACGGATCGCGCCCGGTGACGCTCCTCATCTGCGATGACCACCGGGTCCTCACCGACGCCCTCGCGATCGTGGTTGGCCTGGACGACGGGCTCGAGCTGGTGGCGCCGCCCGTGCAGGATCCGCGGGCCGCGATCGAACTGTGCGCCCAGCACCTGCCCGACGTCGTCCTGATGGACGTCGATCTCAAGGCCGAGATGTCGGGGATCGACGCGACGCGCGTGATCAAGGAGAACTCCCCCGCGACGAAGGTCATCATCATGACCGCCCACGACGACGACCGGCTGCTCGTCGACGCGGTCGAGGCCGGCGCCTCCGGGTTCCTGAGCAAGGACGACGCCGCGCAGGAGGTGCTCGCGGCGGTGAAGGCGGCGGCGGACGGCGAGGTCCTGATCGATCCGGCGACGCTCGCCCGCCTGCTGCCGCAGGTAGCCCGGGAGCGCGAGCTGAAACGCGACGCGCTCACGCTCCTCAACGACCTCACCGAGCGTGAGCGCGAGATCTTGTCGTTGCTCGCGCAAGGCATGCGGAACGACGACATCGCCTCGCAGCTGTACATCAGCCCGCAGACCGTGCAGACCCACGTCCGCAACATCCTGGGCAAGCTCCGGGTGCACTCGAAGCTCGAGGCGGTCGCGTTCGCCGTCCGGCACGGCGCGATCGTCGTCTAGCGGCCGCCTGACCGTTCTCTCGGAACTTTTTTTCCTAGGTCCTTCGGCCGAGCTCGTTGCGATTTCCACGCAACCGGACCGTCTCGCCTTGAAGGAACCTTCTTCGCGATCTCGTTCGAACATCTCGTTGCGGAAGTTGCGCCTAGAAGCATCCCGTTCTCTACCGCTGTTGCTGTACGGAGAAGGATGCGTGCTCCGAGATGGCTTACGGCGCATTCAAGAACGCCCGTCGAGCCACCGAAATCATGCCAGGCCCAAAGCGGGCAACGGCCGAGGGCCGAGGGACTTCGAGGAGGTCTGGCATGGACAGGATCCACCGCATGAGCCGGGGGCGGAAGACGCTCCTTTCGCTGCTGTTGGTCGGCACGATCGGAACCGTCGCCGGCATCGGCACGTTCTCCGCGTTCTCGGCGACGACCGTGAACCCCGGCAACGTGTTCGCCGCCGGTACCGTGTCGATCTCCGACAACGACGCCGGCGTCGCGATGTACACGATCGCGAACGCCACACCGCTCAACCCCGTCGTGAGGTGCATCGAGGTCACGTACACCGGATCGCTCGCGGCGGACGTGCACCTGTACAGCTCGGCGATCGGCGCGATCGGACCGTTCGTGGATCTCACGATCGACAAGGGCACCGGGACGACCGTGTTCCCGAACTGCGCCGGCTTCGTCGCCGACGCGAGCCCCAACGTCTACACGGGGACGCTCGGCGGATTCGCCGCGGCGAACTCAGATTTCGCGACCGGCTCCCCGGCGTTCCCGGGCGTGCAGACCGCGTGGAACCAGAACGACGTCGTCGTGTACCGGTTCACCCTGACGCTGCAGAACAACCCGGCATCGGCAGGTCTGACTTCGGGCACGCACAGCTTCACATGGGAGGCGCAGAACCAGTAACCGCCTCGGCTGGAGACGGGGGGGGGGGGGGGGCGGCCCCCCCCCACCCCCCCCCCCACACCCACCGGGGGGGACACGACCAGGCAGGG
>JBBQVZ010000010.1:0-47256 GCA_038211015.1 Actinomycetota bacterium
AAGCTATAGTAAAGGTCCCGGGGTCTTTCCGTCCTGCCGCGCGTAACGAGCATCTTTACTCGTAGTGCAATTTCGCCGAGTCCACGGTTGAGACAGCGCTGAAGTCGTTACGCCATTCGTGCAGGTCGGAACTTACCCGACAAGGAATTTCGCTACCTTAGGATGGTTATAGTTACCACCGCCGTTTACTGGCGCTTAAGTTCTGAGCTTCGCACTTGCGTGCTAACCCGTCCCCTTAACGTTCCAGCACCGGGCAGGCGTCAGTCCATATACATCGTCTTGCGACTTGGCATGGACCTGTGTTTTTAGTAAACAGTCGCTTCAGCCTGGTCTCTGCGGCCGGAGCCAGCTTCAGGTGCAAGACCTGTCACCAGCCCTGGCCCCCCTTCTCCCGAAGTTACGGGGGCATTTTGCCGAGTTCCTTAACCATGGTTCACTCGATCGCCTTGGTATTCTCTACCTGACCACCTGTGTCGGTTTGGGGTACGGGCGGCTATGTCACTCGCTAGAGGCTTTTCTTGGCAGCATAGGATCACTCACTTCGCCTTAATCGGCTCGGCATCAGATCTCAGGCTCATGAGACGCGGATTTGCCTACGTCTCGCCCTACATCCTTACCCCGGGACTACCATCGCCCGGGTTGAGCTACCTTCCTGCGTCACCCCATCGCTTGCCTACTACTGGTTCGGGTCACCGTCTCTAGCAGGATCAGTCCGAAGACGTCCTCTGCCTTTGAGGGTTTAGCATCACCAGGTTCGGCATGGGCGCGACAAAACCGGTACGGGAATATCAACCCGTTGTCCATCGACTACGCCTGTCGGCCTCGCCTTAGGTCCCGACTTACCCAGGGCAGATTAGCTTGACCCTGGAACCCTTGGTCATTCGGCGGAGGAGTTTCTCGCTCCTCATTCGCTACTCATGCCTGCATTCTCACTCGTGTCGCCTCCACAACTGGGTTACCCCGCTGCTTCGCTGGCGACACGACGCTCCCCTACCCATCCACACGCCTGGACCACGAGGGCCTGGCTATCAGTGTGAATGCCACAGCTTCGGCGGTATGCTTGAGCCCCGCTACATTGTCGGCGCGGAATCACTTGACCAGTGAGCTATTACGCACTCTTTCAAGGATGGCTGCTTCTAAGCCAACCTCCTGGTTGTCTGTGCGACTCCACATCCTTTTCCACTTAGCACACGCTTGGGGGCCTTAGCCGGTGATCTGGGCTGTTTCCCTCTCGACTACGAAGCTTATCCCCCGCAGTCTCACTGCCGCGCTTCACGTACCGGCATTCGGAGTTTGGCTGACTTCGGTAACCTTGTAGGGCCCCTAGGCCATCCAGTAGCTCTACCTCCGGCACGAAACACACGACGCTGCACCTAAATGCATTTCGGGGAGAACCAGCTATCACGGAGTTTGATTGGCCTTTCACCCCTACCCACAGGTCATCCCCCAATTTTTCAACATTGGTGGGTTCGGTCCTCCACGCCGTCTTACCGGCGCTTCAACCTGCCCATGGGTAGATCACCCCGCTTCGGGTCTGCAACACGCGACTAAAACGCCCTATTCGGACTCGCTTTCGCTACGGCTCCCCCACACGGGTTAACCTCGCCACATGCTCGCAACTCGCAGGCTCATTCTTCAAAAGGCACGCTGTCACCCCCAAAAGAAGGCTCCAACGGCTTGTAGGCACACGGTTTCAGGTACTATTTCACTCCCCTCCCGGGGTACTTTTCACCTTTCCCTCACGGTACTAGTCCGCTATCGGTCACTAGGGAGTATTTAGCCTTACCAGGTGGTCCTGGCAGATTCACACGGGATTTCTCGGGCCCCGTGCTACTCGGGAACACCCACAGGAGCCGTCGCAGTTTCGCCTACAGGGATCTCACCCTCTATGTCTCGCCATCCCAGACGATTCGGCTACCACAACGGTTTCTCACTCCTTGACCCCTCGGCAGAAAGGTCAGCAGGGTCCCACAACCCCGCCCATGCAACGCCTGCCGGCTATCACACATGAACGGTTTAGGCTCTTCCGCTTTCGCTCGCCACTACTCACGGAATCACTATTGTTTTCTCTTCCTGAGGGTACTGAGATGTTTCACTTCCCCTCGTTCCCTCCACACACCCTATGTGTTCAGGTGCGGGTGACTGGACATGACTCCAGCCGGGTTTCCCCATTCGGACATCCCCGGATCACAGCTCGGTTGACAACTCCCCGGGGCTTAACGCAGCCTCCCACGTCCTTCATCGGCTCCTAGTGCCTAGGCATCCACCGTGCGCCCTTCATAACTTGGCCACAAAAGATGCTCGCGTCCACTGTGCAGTTCTCAACCAACCCGCCACACCACACAACACACCCACCAGGGCACACCATGCAGCCAGCCACCCGAACCACAAACCCACCACACACCAACCAACCCCCCCCACACCAACAAGGAAAGCCAACCAGCACGCAGCAGACGCCCGTGATCCGAGAACCCAACAGTGTGTCCACCCCACAACCAACCACCCACAACCCAACCACCCCTCACAAAGAGAAGCAGAACAGCCCACCCCCACAAAGGAAGACAAGCCACAGTCAGGTAGATGACCGATCACAACAGTATTCAGCCGACGATCCACACCCCCACACCACCACCCCCACCCGAAATGAGCAGAAAAGATGACAGTGACCAGGGGCCCCTTAGAAAGGAGGTGATCCAGCCGCACCTTCCGGTACGGCTACCTTGTTACGACTTCGTCCCAATCGCTGGTCCCACCTTCGACCGCTCCCCCCACAAGTGGTTGGGCCACGGGCTTCGGGTGTTACCGACTTTCGTGACGTGACGGGCGGTGTGTACAAGACCCGGGAACGTATTCACCGCAGCGTTGCTGATCTGCGATTACTAGCGACTCCGACTTCACGGGGTCGAGTTGCAGACCCCGATCCGAACTGAGACCGGCTTTAAAGGGATTCGCTCCACCTCACAGTATCGCAGCCCTCTGTACCGGCCATTGTAGCATGCGTGCAGCCCTGGGCATAAGGGGCATGATGACTTGACGTCATCCCCACCTTCCTCCGAGTTGACCCCGGCAGTCTCCCACGAGTCCCCGGCATAACCCGCTGGCAACATGGGACGAGGGTTGCGCTCGTTGCGGGACTTAACCCAACATCTCACGACACGAGCTGACGACAGCCATGCACCACCTGTGCACGACCCTTACGGACCCACCATCTCTGGAAGATTTCCGTGCATGTCAAACCCAGGTAAGGTTCTTCGCGTTGCATCGAATTAAGCCGCATGCTCCGCCGCTTGTGCGGGCCCCCGTCAATTCCTTTGAGTTTTAGCCTTGCGGCCGTACTCCCCAGGCGGGGTGCTTAATGCGTTAGCTTCGGCACGGACGGGGTCGATATCCGCCCACACCTAGCACCCAACGTTTACGGCTAGGACTACCAGGGTATCTAATCCTGTTCGCTCCCCTAGCTTTCGCGCCTGAGCGTCAGGACAGGCCCAGAGATCCGCCTTCGCCACCGGTGTTCCTCCTGATATCTGCGCATTTCACCGCTACACCAGGAATTCCGATCTCCCCTACCTACCTCTAGCCACGCAGTATCGGATGCAGTTCCGGGGTTGAGCCCCGGGGTTTCACAACCGACTTGCGCAGCCGCCTACGCGCGCTTTACGCCCAATGAATCCGGACAACGCTCGCCCCCTACGTCTTACCGCGGCTGCTGGCACGTAGTTAGCCGGGGCTTCTTCTGCAGGTACCGTCACTGATCGCTTCGTCCCTGCCGAAAGAGGTTTACGACCCGAAGGCCTTCATCCCTCACGCGGCGTCGCTGCATCAGGCTTTCGCCCATTGTGCAATATTCCCCACTGCTGCCTCCCGTAGGAGTCTGGACCGTATCTCAGTTCCAGTGTGGCTGGTCGTCCTCTCAGACCAGCTACCCGTCGTCGCCTTGGTGGGCCGTTACCTCACCAACAAGCTGATAGGCCGCGGGCCCATCCCTGACCGGCGGACCTTTCCTCGGCCAGCCATGTGATCGGCCGAGAGTATCCGGTATTAGCTCCGGTTTCCCGGGGTTATCCCAGTGTCAGGGGCAGGTTGCCCACGTGTTACGCACCCGTTCGCCGCTGTCCCCAGCCGAGGGTTACCCCTCAGCTGGCTCTCGCTCGACTTGCATGTGTTAAGCACGCCGCCAGCGTTCGTCCTGAGCCAGGATCAAACTCTCCGTAGAGAATCCGAAGTCCCCGAGCCCGAAGACTTGCCTCGGGTTTTGGGGGTTCGTTTTCGGTTTGGAGTCGGCCCGATGGGAAAGCACTTCCCTCGGACCGATTTCAGCTGATCCCGCCCGATTGTCCGGACGGTTTCAGTACTACCGTCTGCTGCACTCTGAGACGCGGCGAACCGCGCCTCCCAGCTGACGGGAAAGCACTGGCTTTTGACACACTGTTCAGTTCTCAAGGTGCGAGGAGACGCGTGGTCCCAGGCTGATGACGCCAGAAGAGGCACCTCAGACTGGGGCGCGCCGGATAGGTATGGTAGCAGCGTTCACCCGGCCGTCAACCGGACCTAGGCCAGACGGACGAACCAACGCCTCCCCACCTGCAGGACCTTGCCGGCCAGCTCGTCACGGGGAGCCTCGTAGGCGGGATCCGTGATCGGCTCGTCGTTCAGCTTGACCCCCCCTTGCTCGATCTTGCGGCGGGCGTGGCCGTTAGATGAGGCCTGGTCGAGGGCCACCAACAACCTGGGCAGCCAGACGACTCCGTCCTCGATGGCCGCTTCCGGAATCGGGATGTCCGGGACCACCTCCGGGAGCTCTCGGTCCCGATGCACCCGGTTGAAGGCGTCTTCGGCTCGCTCCCCCGCCCCCTGGCCGTGGTACAGGTCGACGACTGCCCGTGCCATCGACCGCTTCTCCTCGTTCGGCCTCGACGCTCCGTTTGCGAGGCCGGCCTCGATGCGAGCGATCTCCTCCGAGGGCAACCAAGCGGCCAGGCGCAGATACTTGCTGATCAGCTCGTCGGGGATCCGCATCAGCTTGCCGAACATCTCATCGGAGGGCTCCGTGATCCCCACGTAGTTGCCGAGCGATTGGCTCATCTTCTGCACTCCATCCAGCCCCTCGATGAGCGGGACGGTCACGGCGATCTGCGGCTCCTGACCCCACGCGCGTTGGAGCTCGCGCCCGACGAGCAAGTTGAACAGCTGGTCGGTACCTCCCAGCTCGACATCGGCCTCGACGGCCACCGAGTCGTAGCCCTGAAGGAGCGGGTACATGAACTCCATGATCGAGATGGGACGGCCCTCCGCGTAGCGTGTTGCGAAGTCATCACGCTGGAGCATCTGCGCCACCGTGTACGAGGACGTGAGGCGAAGGACGCCTTCCATATCCATCGCTTCGAGCCATTCGGAGTTGTACCGGACCTCGAGGCGCTCGCTCGACAGGATCAGCCCGAACTGCTCCAGGAGGCGGTTCGCGTATGCCTTCACGACATCCTTCTCGAGGCGCGGACGCGTTTCGGACTTGCCTGAGGGATCGCCGACACGTGCGGTGAAGTCGCCGACGATCAGGACCGCGACATGACCGGCGTCCTGGAACTGGCGGAGCTTGTGTAGCACGACCGCCCAGCCGAGCGTGACGTCGGACGCCGTTGGATCCAGCCCGAGCTTCACGCGCAAGGGCCGGCCGATCGTGAGCTTCTCCTCGAGCCCGCCTTCGGGAACGACCTCGGCGGTCCCGTCCTTCAATCGCGCGAGGGTGTCGGGAGCCATGGCGAGCGGATGCTACCAGCGCGAACAGGAGCCACGGGTAGACTCGCCAACGTGCGGAAGAGCCCGGGACTCCCCCTCGTTCTCTTCGTCGTCCTCGCGACCATCGCGTCCGCGTGCGGCGGCCTCCCTCAGCTGTCCGACTACCGCCAGCGATCGCTCCCACTGGCGCAGACGTCGTTCCTCTACGCCTCCGACGGGAGTCTCATCACCGAGCTTCACGCCGGCGTCGACCGGGTGGTGCTCTCCCGAGCGCAGATGCCGCAGACGATCCGCGACGCCGCCGTCGCCATCGAGGACAAGCGCTTCTACTACCACCATGGGGTCGATCTGCGCGCGATCGTCCGCGCCGCGTACGCGGACGTCGCGGCGGGGCGGATCGTCGAGGGCGGTTCGACCATCACGCAGCAGTTGGTGAAGCAGTTGTATGTGGGAGACGACGAAACGCTCCGGCGGAAGATCGACGAGGCCGTGCTCGCCTGGCAGCTCGAGGATCGGCTCACGAAGGACCAGATCCTGACGAAGTACCTGAACACCGTGTACTTCGGGCAGGGGGCGTACGGGGTACAGGCGGCGGCCCGCTCGTACTTCGCGATCGACGCGAAGGAACTGACCCTGTCCCAGTCCGCGCTCCTCGCCGGACTGATCCGCGCGCCGAACGACTTCGATCCGTTCGCTCACCCGGTCCACGCACGGGTCCGCCGGAACAACGTGCTGCGACAGATGCTCGAGCAGGAGATGCTCACGACGTCCGCGAAGGACGAGGCCGTCGCCGAGCCGATCGAGCTTCACGCGTTCACGTCTCGCGAGCGGTATCCGTTCCCGTACTTCGTCGACTATTTCAAACAGTGGTTCCTCTCGAACCCGGCGTTCGGCGCGACGCGCGAGGATCGGTACCAGATGTTGTTCACGGGGGGCCTGCGGATCACCACCACCATCGATCCCGGATTCCAGCTCGCCGCGCAGAACGCGGTCCACTCGGTGCTGGCGTATCCGGGCGATCCGTCGGGCGCGATGACGGTGATCGATCCGCGCACCGGCTACGTGCGAGCGATGGTCGGCGGCAGGGATGTGGACTATTGGGACGCCAACTCCGGAGACGGCCGCGTGAACCTCGCGACGGGTGGCAGCACCGGGCGCCAGGCCGGCTCGTCGTTCAAGCCGTTCGCGTTGGTCGCGGCCCTGGAGAACGGCATCTCCCCGAGCACGGTGTTCGCCGCGCCGTCGTCGATCGAGATCCCCTTGGACAACGGAGAGGTGTGGGACGTATCGAACGCCGAGCCCAGCAACTACGGCAGCCTCACGCTGGAGCAGGCCACCATCTCGTCCGTGAACACGGTGTACGCACAGCTGATCGACCAACTCGGCGCCCAGACCGTCGTGGACGTGGCCAAGCGCATGGGCATCCGCTGCTGTCAGCGAGTGTCGGAGCCGAAGCGACCGCTGCTCCCCTACCTCTCTGCCGTGCTCGGGACGAACGAGGTCAACACGCTCGAGATGAGCTCCGGGTACGGAACGCTGGCGACCGGCGGGCAGCACGTGAACCCGGTCCCGGTGATCAGCATCCTGGACGCGGACGGGAACCAGGTGTGGCAAGCGAACCCGAGGCCGCGACAGGTGATCGATCCGGCGGTCGCCTCCGCCGCGGACCAGATCCTGCAGAAGGTCGTGCTGTACGGCACGGGCACCGCCGCCAACATCGGGCGACCGCAGATCGGCAAGACCGGCACGAACCAGAACTACGCGGACGCCTGGTTCGTCGGAGCCATCCCGCAGCTGGTCGCCGCCGTGTGGGTGGGGTTCCCCCAGGGACAGATCTCGATGTACGGAGGGTTCACGCGGATCACGGTCTTCGGCGGGACCTGGCCGGCGCAGATCTGGCGCCTGTTCATGGAGCGGGCCGCCGCCACCTTCCCCGTGCGCGAGTTCCCGACACCCGACGTGAACTACGTCGCCGTGGCGGTCGACGTGACGCAAGATCCCTACTGCCTCCCGAACCAGTTCACCCTGCCGCAGAACATCCAGACCCTCGAGTTCATCGCGGGGACGGAACCGACCCGGACCTGCACGGAGCCGACCTCGCTGCAGTCGATCCCGGTGCCGTCCGTGGTGGGACTATCGCAGGCCGCCGCGATGACGATCCTCGCAGACGCCGGCTTCTACGTGAAGGTGATCCTCGCCATCTCCACGCAACCGGCGGGCACGGTCATCTCGCAGAGCCCGTCCGCCGGCGTCTCGGCCTACCAGACGAGCTCGGTAATGATCACGGTGTCGAAGGACCTCTCCTCGCCGAGCGGCTAAGCGGCCCGGCTCCTCCGCGTCCGCGAGAGACGTAGGGATCGCCGTCCACCGAGAATCGCCACGAGCGATCGAGACCGACTCGGATCCCGACCCGCGGCCCGACGACGACGAGGGAGCTCGACACCGGCGTTCCGGCCGCGATCCAGAGGTCATTCCCCCGAACGAGGTCCGTCCCGTCCAACGACCGGTCGATGCCGAACCCCTGGCAGAGCTTGGCCGGCCCGGAGCAGAGATCGCGATCCCGCGATCGTCCACGCCGCCGCCGCATCTCGTCGAGCCCGTCGATCGGTTCGGCCGCCCGCAGCAACACCGCCATCCCCTCGCCCATCCGACCCGTGACGGCGTTCATGCAGAAGTGCATGCCGTAGGTGAAGTACACGTAGAGATGACCGGGTGCTCCGAACATCACGGAGTTCCGCGCCGTCCGGCCGCGGAACGCATGGCTCGCGGGGTCGTCAGGTTCGTACGCCTCGGTCTCCACGATCCTCGCCGCGAGCCTGCCGCCGTCACCCGATCGTCCGACCAGGATCCTGCCGAGCAGGTCGGGAGCAACCTCGGAGGACCGCCGCGCATAGAAGCTCCTCGGTAGCCGCCGGCCGATGGCGTGGCCGTCGCTCAGGCGGGTCGCCCCTTGCGCAGGAACCGGCGGAGCTTCGCGAGCGGCCAGGTGTTGATGACGTCATCTTTGGCGAGCCAGCCACGTTGGGCCGTCGCCACCCCGAACCGCATCAACGACAGGTGCACGGGCGAATGCGAGTCCGTGTTCACCGCGAATTTCGTTCCGTATCGCCGCGCCCACAGGATGTGCTCGTCCTTCAGATCGAGCCTGTCGGGGAACGAGTTCACCTCAAGCGCCGTCCCGGTCCGGGCCGCCGCTTCGAACACGGCCTCGAGGTCGAGGTCGATCGGGGGCCGCTTGCCGATCAGGCGCGCGGTGAGGTGGCCGATCACGTTCACGTGCGGGTTCTCCATGGAGCGGATCACTCGGCGCGTCAGTTCCTCGCGCGTCTGGTTGAAGTGCGAATGCACCGAGGCCACCGTGAGGTCGAATCCGGCAAGGAAGTCCTCGGGCCAGTCGACGTTGCCGTCCGGGTCGATGTTCAGCTCCGTTCCGTGCAGGAGTGTCATGTGGTGCTCGGACTGCAACGCCCGGAGCTGTTCGCGTTGCGCCAGGATCTTCTCGTCCGTCATTCGCTGCATCGCCAGGTTCGGGGCGTGGTCGGTCACGGCGTAGTAGGCGTAGCCCATCGCGCCGGCGGTGCGAACCATCTCCTCGAGCGGAGCGAGACCGTCCGTCAGGTTCGTATGGGTATGGAGATCGCCGCGCAGGTCCTTCAGTTGGAGGACCTTCGGGAGCTCGCCGGCGAGCGCCGCCTCGACCTCTCCGCGATCCTCCCGCAACGTTGGCTCGATGTACGGCAGCCCAAGGCGCTCGTAGACCTGCTGCTCCGTCTCGGCGGCGAGGAGATCCCCCGTCTTCGCGTCGAACAGCCCGTACTCGTTCAACTTCAAGCCGGCGCGCACCGCACGCTCGCGGATCCGGACGTTGTGCGCCTTCGAGCCCGTGAAGTAGATCATGGCCGCCCCCCAGACCTCCTTGGGAACGACGCGCAGGTCGACCTGGAGCGCGTTGTCGGTCAGGATCGACGACTTCGTGTCCCCGTGTGCGATCACGCGGGAGACCGACGGCAGGCCGACGAACGCCTCCATGATCGGCTCGGCTCGTTCGCTCGCGACCAGGAGGTCGACGTCACCGATCGTCTCTCGCATCCTTCGGAGCGATCCCGCGTACGCCGCACGCCGAACCTGCTTGAGGGCGGAGAGCTCGGTGAGGAGCGCCTCGGCCACGTCGAGGGCGACGTTCACAAGGACGCGGCCACCCGAATCGGACAGCTGCTGCAGGCCTCGCAGGATGTTCTCCTGCGTCTTGCCTCCGAACCCCTTGAGGGCGGCGACGCGCTCGTCGTCGATCGCGGCCACCAGCTCCGGAATGGATGCGACGCCCAGCTCGGTGTAGAGCACCATGGCCTTCTTCGGTCCGAGGCCCGGGATCGACATCAGCTCCCGCACCCCCGGTGGGATCTGCGCGCGCAACGCCTCCAGGTCGGCGAACGTCCCCGTCTTCAAGGTCTCGACGATCTTCTCCCCGATCGACTTGCCCACGTTCGGGATCTGCAGGATGCCCTTCAGATCGAGCTCGGAGACATCGTCGTGGTAGCCGCCGACGGAACGCGCCGCCTTCTCGTACGCGCGAGGCTTGTGCGGGTCGGTCGACAGGATCGAGAGTAGGTCCGCGAACTCGAGGAGGGTCCGTTCGACGTCGTCGTTCGCTCTTACCACGCCGGGCTCAGGCCAGGTCGAACAGGAGGAGCAGGAGCGCCTTCTGCGTGTGGAGCCGGTTCTCGGCCTGGTCCCACACGGCGGAGCGAGGACCGTCGATCACTTCGGCCGCGATCTCCATGCCTCGATGGGCGGGAAGACAGTGCATCACGATGGCGCCGGGAGCGGCCAGGTCGACCAACTTCTGGTCGAGTTGGTAGCCCCGGAAGACCAGCTCGCGTTCGTCAGCCTCATCCTCCCGCCCCATGCTCGCCCACACGTCGGTATACAGGACGTCGGCACCGGTCGCCGCGTCGATCGGGTCGTGGAGCAGGTCGACCGAACCGCCGGTCTCGGCCGCGATCTCTGCCGCCCGCTTCACCACCTGCGGGATCGGCTCGAACCCCGGAGGGGTCGCGACCCGGATCTTCATGCCGGCTTTCGCGCCGGCGAGCAGCAGCGAGTGTGCGACGTTGTTGCCGTCGCCGAAGTAGGCGAGCGTCCGTCCTTCGGGGCCGCCCAGACGCTCGCGGACCGTGAACAGATCGGCGAGCGCCTGACACGGATGCTCGAAGTCGGACAAGGAATTCACGACCGACACCGAGGAGGCCGAGGCGAGGAGTTCGAGCCGCTCCTGCTCGAACGTCCTCAGCACGATCGCGTCGACGTACCGGCTGAGCACTCGCCCGGTGTCCTCGATGGTCTCGCCGCGTCCCAGCTGGAGCTCGGTGGAGGAGATCACGAGGGGGTGGGCGCCGAGCTCCGCGACGCCGACCTCGAACGACACCCTCGTGCGCGTCGACGGCTTCTCGAACACCAGCGCCACCGAGCGTCCGTGCAACCGGTCGGCGTACGCGGCGGGGTCGGCCTTCACCTTGCCCGATAGCTCGAGCAATCCCGTGAGCTCCGCGGGAGTCAGGTCGTCGACGGAAAGGTAGTGACGCGCCATCGGCGCGCAGTCTATACGGGAGGCCGCTCTCGCGCTTCGGCGTCTCCGCCGCGGAGCTCGCCGCCGAGGTCGCCACTCACCCGGAACCGGATGCGCTGGACGGCCTCGTCGGCCTCCTCACGCTC
This sequence comes from Actinomycetota bacterium, assembly GCA_038211015.1. GTDB lineage: Bacteria > Actinomycetota > UBA4738 > UBA4738 > HRBIN12 > JBBQVZ01. The sequence goes on from JBBQVZ010000010.1 coordinate 11,446, forward strand.
GAGGGTGCGCGACGGATCTCGGAACTCCACCGAGAACGCGAGGCTCTTCTTCCCGGCCGGCAGCGGGGGTCCGGCGTGGACGTCGAACAGGACGCAGGACGCGACGAGCGCGCCGCCCGCCTCCCGGATGGCGGCCACGACGGCCGCGTGCGGGATCTGCTCGTCGAGCACGAACGACAGATCCCGGCGAACGGGCGGGAACCTCGGGACGTCGTTCGCCTCGACGCTCCTGGCGGCATGACGCATGAGCTTGTTCACCTCGAGCTCGGCTGCGGCGATCCGCCCCGGGACGTCGAGCGACTTCGTCACGCGGGGATGGATCTCGCCGAGCACGCCGACTCGGGCCCCGTCGACCATGACGAACGCCGAGCGGCCGGGATGGAACAACGGGCCGGGGGGCTCACCCAGCGACCACTCGATCCCGAGGTCGGCCATCAGCGCCTCGACCGCCCCTTTGGCGTCGAAGAAGTCGTACTCCCGACGCTCGGTCCATGCGCCTTCCCCCGCGCCCGTGATGGCCAGGGCGGCCATCGGCCGTTCCTCCGGCGCCCCGTCGACCAGCCGGAAGACGGTTCCCAACTCGAACAGGGCCGCGCCGCGCACCTGCCGGTAGGCGTTGCGGCGGATCGCCGCGAGGAGCCCGGGCGTCAGCCGCGTCCGCAGCCAGCGATCGTCGGACTGCAGCGGGTTCGTCACACGGATGGCGTCGGCGTCGCCGGTGCCGGTGAGAGCGAGGTCCGCGTCGGACGAGAACGGGAACGACCACACCTCGCGGAGACCCGCCCGCATGAGTGAGCCTCGGACGCGGTGGCGGAACTCGTACGCCTCGGGCATGCCTCCGGTCTGGCGCACCGGCGGCAGGGTGGAACCGACGCGATCGTAGCCCTGGATGCGCACAACCTCTTCGATCAGGTCAACCTCGCGCTCGATGTCCACTCGGTAGCCCGGCACCTCGACGACCACGTCGTCGCCTTCCGACCCCGACGGCATCATCAAACGGTCGAACACCTCCGTCGCGTCGGCCACCGAGACGTCGTAGCCGATCAGCTTCGTCGCCCGGCTGGAACGCATGGTCACGTGCCTCCGCGACGGCACGGTCCCCCTCTCGACCGCGCCGGCGAGCACACGGGCGCCACACCATTCCGCCATGAGGCGGCACGCGCGATCCGCGCCGGTCGCCGTGGCCTCCGGATCGACGCCCCGCTCGAACCGCATGGAGGCTTCGGTCGAGAGCCCGATCCGCCGCCTCGTCCGCTGGACCCCGCCACGCTCGAACGAGGCCGCCTCCAACAGGACTTGGCCGGTGGAATCGGAGATCTCGGCGATGACCCCACCCATGATGCCCGCGACACCCACCGGACGCTCTGCGTCGCAGATCAGCAGATCGTCGTCGGTGAAGGATCGCTCTACGCCGTCAAGCGTGACCATCCGCTCGCCCTCGTTCGCTCGACGCACGACGATCCCCGGTCCCTTCAGCAACGTCAGGTCGAACGGATGCAGCGGCTGCCCGATCTCGAGCATCGCGTAGTTCGTCGCGTCGACGGCGGCTGAGATCGGGCGCATCCCCGCCGCGGTCAGACGCGCCTGAACTCGGATAGGCGAGCTGGTGTGCCGGACGTCGCGGAGGATGCGAGCGAGGTAGTGAGAGCAGCGATCGAGATCCAGGACCTCGACCGTGGCGACGGCTTCCGCAGCCTCGTCGTCCTCGGCCACGTCCGTCGGCGGAAGGGTGAACGGAACGCCCGTCGCCGCCGCGACCTCGCGCGCCACGCCGATCACGGACAGGAAGTCGGCCCGGTTCGGGGTCACCTCGATGTCGAGAACGGCGTCGTCCAGCCCCAGCGACGCCTTCAGATCGTCGCCCGGCGCCAGCCCCTCCTCGAGGAGCAGGATGCCCTCGTGTGTGGGCGCGATGCCCAGCTCCATCGGCGAGCAGAGCATGCCGTCGGAGACCACACCGCGGATCTCGCGCGCCGTGAGCGCGGCCGGCAGTGCGGGAACACGCGCGCCCGGCCCGGCGAGCGGAACGAGGTCTCCCGGAACCATGTTGCGAACACCGACGACGACCTCACGCTCCGCCGAGCCGGTGGTCACGCGCGCCAGGCACAGCTTGTCCGAGTTCGGATGGTCGCGAACCTCGAGGACCTTCGCCACGACGACGCCGTCGAGCCCTTCCCAGGGGCGCTCTATCCGTTCGACCTCCGCTCCCTTGGCGGTAAGCAGCTCTGCGAGGTCCTCGGCCGACAGGTCGACGGGACAGGATTCCAGCAGCCATGAGCGGACGATCTTCATGCCACGCCCTGGAACTGCTCCAGGAAGCGCACGTCGCCCTCGACGAACATGCGCATGTCGGGCACGCCGTACTGGATCATGGCCACGCGTTCGATCCCCAGACCGAACGCGAACCCCGTGTACCGCTCGCTGTCGTACCCGCAGTTCTCGAGCACCTTCGGATGCACCATGCCGGCACCGAGGAGCTCGATCCAGCCGTTGCCGCACGTTCGGCAACCGACGCCGTTGCAGATGAAGCACGACACGGCGACCTGCGCGCCCGGCTCGACGAACGGGAAGTAGTCGGGGTTCATGCGCACCTTGCGATCGCCCCCGAACATGGCCCGTGCGAACGTCTCCAGCGTGCCCTTCAGGTCCGCGAACGAGATGCCCTCGTCGACCGCAAGACACTCGACCTGATAGAAGACCGGAAGATGCGTCGCGTCTGGCGTCTCCTGTCGGAACACGCGGCCGGGACACACGATATGGATCGGCGGGTCCTGGGTCTCCATGGTTCGGATCTGTGCGGCGGACGTCTCCGTTCGCAGCAAGCGCCCGGGGATGTCGACGTAGAGCGAGTCCTTCATGGTCCGGGCGGGATGGTCTGGCGGGATGTTCAGCGCCTCGAAGTTGTGCCAGTCATCCTCGATCTCCGGACCTTCCACCACCAGGTAGCCCATCCGCGCGAAGACCTCGACGATCCGCCGCTCCACGACGGCGAGCGGGTGCATCGATCCCGGGCGCGGTCGTCGTCCCGGAAGCGTGACGTCGACGCCGTCGGCCTCGAGCAGGTGCGACTCGTCGGCGACCTCGAGGGCGGCCCGGCGGTCCTCGATGGCCGCCTGCAAGGCATCGCGCACCTCGTTCGCCAGCATCCCTACGACGCGACGGTCCTCGTGGTTCATCGATCCGAGCGCGCGCTGCGCCTCCGCGAAACGGGACTTGCGGCCCAGCACGGAGGTCTTCGCAGCTTCCAGATCTTCGCGCGAAGCCGCTGCCGAGATCGCCTGGAGGCCGCGGGCGCGCTCTTCTTCGAGGATCGTGCGGGCATCTTGGGCGTCCATCTGGCCGCCGAGTCTAGCAAGCGTCCCTGGTCAGCTTTGTCACCCCGGCGGCGCGAGCGGGACATCGAGCTTGAAGGACAGCCGTGCATCCTGCACCTCGGCCCACGCACGCCCTCCTTGCGCCTCGGCGACCCCACGCGCCACGAACAAACCGATCTTGCTCCCCGCGCCCGTCCCGGGCCGTCGTGCGGCGAACAACCCTTCAGCGTCCTCAGCCGAGAGCTCGGTGCCGTCGCGCCACACGGCAAACTCCAACCGGTCGCCGACCCGCCCTCCTTCGAACGTGATCGGCCCTTCCCGACCCCACCAGGCCTGCGCTTCGATGAAGGCGATGATCGCGCTCTTCAGGCGCGCGGGATCGGCGACGACAACGTCGCCGCGTCCGGCCCAGAGGACCTCCGGATGCTCGGGATCGCGCTTCACGGACCGCACGATGCTATGAGCGAGTTCTGTCAGGTCGACGCGTTCAGGGAACATCTCGAGGGTTCCCGACGCCACACGCCCCGCATCGACCAGCAGCCGGAGGATCCCATCCATCCGGTCCGCGTCATACACGATCCCCCGCAGCATCAGCGTTCGCTGGTCCTCGGTCATGGACTCCCACCGCTTCTCCAGCGCGTAACCGAACCCCTTCATCGCGGTGAGCGGCGAGCGGATGTCGTGGGCGGCTGCGGCCACGATCGTCTCGAGCGCCGCGGTGCCGCTCCGGCGGCGGCGAGCCCATTCGAACAGACAGACGGTCGCCGCCGCCGCCAGGTTGAGCGACTCCGCCTTGCCCTGATGGGGAACGCGAACCGTTGCGTCCGCCATCGCGAGCACGTCGGCGGGCAAGCCATGCGCCTCGTTGCCGAACACGAACGCGATCGGCACGCTCAGGTCGGTCGAGTACAGATCCTCGTCGGCGTGGCCGTCCATCGCGAGGATGCGCATCCCTCGGTCGCGTGCGCCCTGGAGCACGTCTGCTGTTCCCTCGCCGCGCACGATCGGCAGGTGGTAGATCGACCCCGCGGACGATCGCACGGTCTTCGGGTTGTAGGCGTCAACCGAGCTCGTCGTGAACACCACTCCCCCGGCCCCCGCGGCGTCTGCCGACCGCATCACCGTTCCGGCGTTGCCGGGGTCGCGAACCTCATGGAGGACCGCGACGCATCCGACGTCCGGCAACGTGTCGGACGCCACATCGAGGAACGACGACACACCGACGATCCCCTGCGGCGTGACGGTGGACGTGAGCTTGGCCATCACGTCGGGGCTGACCTCGTGGACGTCGACTCCCGTCTGTCGCGCCCGCACGGCCAGCGGATCGAGATCGTCGATCACGAAGAGGGAGAGGAGTTGCCCGCTCCGCTCGAGCGCCTCACCGACACCCTGGGCTCCCTCGACCAGGAAGCAGCGATCCTCCTCTCGGAACGCGCGCTTCTTGAGCCGGATGGCGGCGGCGACCTTCGGGTTCCTGATCGACGTCAGCACGGGACCTCACGGACCCCGAGATGCCCGAGGTCCACGGCTCCGTCCTTCGTCAGCTTGCGGCGGGGAGCGCCGACTTCACGGTCTCGACGAGCGAAGCGAACGCCGCGGGATCGTTCACCGCCAGGTCCGCCAGGATCTTGCGGTCGACCTCGATGTCGGCGGCCTTGAGCCCGTTGATGAATCGGGAATACGACAGGCCGTGCGGGCGGACCGCCGCGTTGATCCTGGTGATCCACAGCCGGCGGAACTGGGCCTTCTTGTCCCGGCGGTCGCGGTACGCGTAGTTCCCGGAGTGCATGACCTGCTCTTTGGCCACGCGGTAGCGCGTGTTGCGGCTCCCCGTGTAGCCCTTGGCCTTCTCGAGGATCTCGCGGCGCTTCTTCTTCGCGTGGACAGATCGCTTCACCCTAGCCATACGGTCATGCCCCCAACAGACGCTTGATCTTCTTGCGCTCCGCGGTGACCTCCGACATGCCTTCGACACGGCGGCGCCTGCTGGAGCTCTTCTTCGTGAGCATGTGGTTGCCCGTCGCCTTCCGGTGAAGAACCTTGCCGTTCTTCGTGATGCGGAAGCGCTTCGCCGTCGAGCGGTTGGTCTTCATCTTCGGCATTCGAGGTTCACCCTTCGTCGGACGCGGCAGTCGCTCCGTTGTCGGTCTCGGCCACCTTGGCCTCGATCTGCTTATTGGTGGGGCCGATCACCAAGATCATGTTGCGGCCCTCCTGCTTCGGCATCGACTCGACGACGATGGTGTCGCCGAGCTCGGAGATCAGCTGGTCCAGGATCTTGCGTCCGAGGTCCGTGTGCGCCATCTCGCGCCCACGGAACATGATGGTGATCTTGACCTTGGCCCCCGCCTTGAGGAACCGCTCGACGTGCCCCTTCTTCGTGGCGTAGTCGTGACGGTCGATCTTGGGGCGGAACTTGATCTCCTTGACCTCGACCCGCGATTGCTTCTTGCGGGCCTCCTTCTGGCGGATGTCGCGTTCGTACTTGTACTTGCCGTAGTCCATGATCCTGCACACCGGCGGATCGGCCTGCGGCGCGACTTCGACGAGATCCAGGTCGAGATCCCGAGCCTGTCTCAGAGCGTCCTGGGTGGAAACCACCCCGATCTGCTCACCGTCGGCCCCCACCAGACGAACCTGTGGAGACCTGATCCGGTCATTGATCCTCGGATCTTGCGAGACCCCGCATCACCTCTTTCGAAAAACAAGCACCGGTCGAGCCGGTGCGCGGACGACACACGTTCTGCCCTGCTGGCCAGCCAGTATAGGTGCCGCTCGCCTCGGGTGTCGACGCCGGCTCACCAGTCCACCTCGAGAGGTCGGCCGTACGCGTCTTCGAGCCGTTGGGTGTCGTCTTCCGTGGTGTAGCCGTACGCGATCTCGAGCACGCGGCCCCGGATGGTGCCCGTGTTACGGATCCGGTGCGTCTCCTCGGCGGCGACCATGAACTCCTCCCCCGCCTGGGCTTCGACCACGCGGTTCCCGATCTCGACCGTGAGACCGGGGTCCAGGACCACCCACATCTCGTCCCGCATCCGGTGATAGTGCACGCTCGTCTCCTGCGCGGGCTCCACCGTGATCATGCGCACGGACGAGGGTTGGTTGAGCGCGTACGTCGCGACCTTTCCCCAGGGCTTGTCGACGATCATGTCCTTCCCTTCATCCGTACCGTCTCCTTGCTTCCCTCCGAGTTCCCGTCTCGGGGAAGCTCCTCGAGCAGCGACACCATCGAGAGCACGGCCTCGGCCGCCTCCCAGCCCTTGTTCCCGTGGGCGCCTCCCGCCCGATCCTCAGCCTGGGCCAGGTTCTCGACGGCGAGGACCTCGAAGATGACGGGGATCCCCGTGTCGCGAGCGACGTCGGCGATGCCTCGGGCCGCCTCGTTCGCGACCAGATCGAAGTGCGCGGTCTCACCGCGGATCACGGCGCCCAGGCAGATCACCCCGTCGAACCGACCGGAGCGCGCCATGCGACGCGCGACGAGCGGGACCTCGAACGCGCCGGGCACCCAGGCGACATCGACGTCCTGACCGGACACCCCTTGCGCCGTCAACCCCGCCAGCGCGCCGTCGACGAGCTTGCGGGTGATCGCGTCGTTGAAGCGCGCGGCGACGACGGCGATCCGCCTGCCCTCCCCCCGGGGACGACCCTCGAAGACGCTCACCGTTCACCCGCTCCGTCCAAGATCGGTGCCTCGGGGAGCCGGTCGAGCAGGTGGCCCATCTTCTCTCGCTTGGTGCGGAGGTACTCGATGTTCTCGGGGGTCGGCTCGGTCTCGATCGGGACCCGAGCGGAGATGGACAAACCATGGCCCTCGAGACCCGCGCGCTTCGCGGGATTGTTCGTGAGCAGCCGCATCGTCCGGACGCCGAGGTCGACCAGGATCTGCGCGCCGATGCCGTATTCGCGGGGATCGGCCGGGAACCCCAGGTCGGTGTTCGCCTCCACGGTGTCGCGGCCCTGATCCTGAAGCTCGTAGGCCCGGAGCTTGTGGGTCAGTCCGATCGCTCTGCCCTCGTGCCCGCGGATGTACAGGACGACCCCCCGCCCCTCCCGGCCGATGATCTCCATGGACCGTTGAAGCTGTTCACCACAATCGCACCGAAGCGAGGCGAACACGTCCCCCGTCAGGCATTCCGAGTGCACCCGCGTGAGGACGTCCTGACCGTCTCTGATGTCGCCGAGCACCAGCGCCACGTGCGTGCGACCGTCCACGGCGCTCTCGTACGCGTACGAGCGATACTCGCCGTGGGGCGTGGGGATGGTCGCCTCCGCCACCTTCGACACGAGGGTCTCGTGCGTGCGCCGATAGGCGATGAGGTCGGCGATCGAGATGATCTTCAGTCCGTGTTCGGCGCCGAACCGGATCAGGTCCGGCAGCCGCGCCATGCTGCCGTCTTCATTGACCGTTTCGCACAGCACCCCCGCCGGGTACAGCCCGGCGAGGCGCGCGAGATCGACGGACGCCTCGGTGTGACCCGCCCGCTTGAGGACCCCGCCCTCGCGATAGCGGAGGGGGAAGATGTGGCCCGGCCGGGACAGGTCACCCGGCGCCGTCTCCGGATCGACGATCGCGCGGATGGTCGTCGCCCGGTCCGTCGCCGAGATCCCCGTGGTGACGCCGCCGCGACGGGCGTCCACCGAGACGGTGAACGCTGTGTGACGGAGGTCGGTGTTGTCGGCCACCATCAGCGGGATCTCCAGTTCGTCCAGGCGCTCGCCCACCACGGGCAGGCAGATCACGCCGCTGGAGTGCCGGACGATGAACGCGATCGCCTCGGGCGTCACCTTCTCCGCCGCCATGATCAGATCGCCTTCGTTCTCCCGATCCGCGTCGTCGACGACGATCACCACCCGTCCGGCGCGGATGTCCTCCACGGCCTCCGGGATGGACGCGAACGGCGACGTTCCCGTGCCCCGTTGCTCCTGCTCGCTCATCGTCATCGTCCTTCCGTGTCCTTGGCCATCTCCTTGGCCATCTCCTTGGCCATATCCTTGGCCATGAGCCGCTCGACGTACTTCGCGATCACATCCACTTCTAGGTTCACGAGGTCGCCGGGGACGACCGTTCCCAGCGTGGTCACGGCCAGCGTGTGAGGGATCAACGCCACGCGGATCCCCTCGCCGGCGATCTCCGCGATCGTCAGGCTCACGCCGTCGACGGTGATCGATCCCTTCTCGACGGCGTAGCGCAGCAGCCCTTCCGGCACGCGGATCGTGAGCGATGCGCCGCCATCGTCGTCGCGATCGATGCCGGTGACCTCGCCCACGCCGTCGACGTGGCCCTGCACGAGGTGGCCTCCGAGTCGCGCGGAAAGCGTCACGGGCCGCTCGAGGTTCACCGGATCCCCGGGCGCGAGCCTGCCGAGCGCGGATCGCGCCAGGGTCTCCTGGGACAGATCGAACGACAGGTCGCCGCTCCCGCGGGCGACCACGGTCAGGCACACGCCGTTCACGGCGACAGACGCTCCGATGTCGCTGTCGGCGGCGACGGTCCGGCAGCCGACCACCAACCGGGAGGCCCCGGCCTCGACCACGGAGCCTCGTTCCTCAACGATCCCGGTGAACATCGGCCTCCACCCTCAGGTCGTCGCCGATCCGCTCCGCGCTCACGATGCGCAGCGCGGCCGCTCCGCCGATCGGAGCGAAGCCCTCACCCATGAGCACCCCCGGTGCCCGGGCGCCGCCGACCAACTTCGGTGCCAGGTACAACACGACGCGATCGACCAAGCGGTCACGGACGAAGCTCCACGCGAGGGTCGCGCCTCCCTCCAACAGCACGCCCTGCACGTCGCGCTTCCCCAGGTGCGCCAGCAACTCGGGGAGGGAGACGCCCTGCGTCTCGTCCCGATCGAACGACACGACGTCGGCCCCTGTCGACGTCCACCCCTCGACAGCCTCGCCGCCGGCGCGCGATGTCGTCGCCACGAGCGTCGGCGCGGAGTCATCGAAGACGCGAGCGTCGGCAGGAGTACGGCCCGACGCGTCGACGACGACGCGGAGCGGAGGACGGCCCCCGTACGACGGATCGCGGACCGTGAGCGAAGGATCGTCGTCGATCACGGTGCCCGCTCCGACCACGATGGCGTCCGCCGACGCTCGGAGATGTTGCACATCCTCCCGAGCGGCATCTCCCGTGATCCACCTTGACGAGCGATCACGGGCCGCGGTCTTGCCGTCGAGCGACGCGGCGGTCTTCAGCGTGACGAACGGCAGTCCCGACACGACGTGACGCTCGAACGCCGCGTTCAGCCGGCGGGACGCCTCTTCGAGCACGCCGGTCTCCACCTCGATCCCGGATGCCCGTAGGTGTTCGAGCCCCCGCCCGTCGACGAGAGGATTCGGATCGCCCGCTGCGACGACCGCTCGGGTCAGCCCGGAGTCGACGATCGCGCGCGTGCACGGCGGTGTCCGCCCGACGTGGTCGCAGGGCTCGAGGGTGCAATAGAGCGTCGCGCCGACGGCGAGGTCGCCCGCGGCCGAAAGCGCGTGAACCTCCGCATGCGGCGTCCCGGGCCCTTCGTGCCAACCCTGTCCCACCACGCGGCCGTCGCGAACGATGACGGCACCCACCATGGGATTCGGAGAGACGAGGCCGCGCCCGAGCGCTGCGAGATCCAGCGCGCGCTGCATGTAGCGCTCGTGATCCTCGTCGCGTGCTGCGTCCCGCTCCGACACCCTCGACCCTTCCTGCGGGGCGAGGTGGGAACGCGCGGCACGCGGCTCCGCGCATGACGCGGAACCGCCACCCCGTCTCCTCCCATCCCGACTTTCACGGTCGGTCCCGGAATCTCACCGGGTCAACCTTCGCGTGGCTCGCGAAGGGTCGCGGACTGTCACCGCCGGTGGGGAATCGCACCCCGCCCCGGAAACGAGCTATCTACGCAGGAGTATACGAGCGACGCCCCTGCGCGGTCCAGCGGAGGTGGCCGCGGTCAGGGAGCGCGGCGGTCGATGGCGTAGGAGGAGCCGCCGTCGCGTTTGGCGAACTGCTTCATCTCGGTGGCTACCGCGACCGCCTCGCCGTAGTGGGCGAACGCGCGCCGAGCGGTGGTGGCGATGCCGACCGAGATGGCCACGAGCGGAACGTCCTGCATCACGCCCTTGCGGTCCTCCATGCGGATGAACCCGCGATCGAGGTCCTCGGACTCGTAGAAGCCGGAGCGCGACCCGTCGAACCGCTCGCAGATGCGCTTGGCGACCTGCTCGGCGACATCGGGATTCACCACGGCCACGAAGTCGTCTCCGCCGACGTGACCGACGAACCCGTCCCCCGGGTCGAACTCCACGACGGCGTCCTGGATGATGCGCGCGGTCGCTTGGATCAGCCGGTCGCCGCGGACGAATCCCTTCTGGTCGTTGTACGTCTTGAAGTTGTCGAGATCGCAGTACAGGACCGCGAACGGCCGAGCCTCGCGAACCTGCCGCTCGATCTCCTCCTGGATCCGGATGTTGCCCGGCAGGCCCGTGAGCGGCGAGAGGTTCCGCATCTCTTTCGCCCGGCGGAGCGTGCCCTTCACGCGCGCCAGGAGCTCGATCGGATCGAACGGCTTGATGATGTAGTCGTCGGCGCCGGACTGCAGGCCGGTCACCTTGTCGGCCGACAGCGCCTTGGCGGTGAGCATGATGATGCTGGTATTGGCTGTCTGGGGATTCTTGCGGAGACGCTGTGCCACCTCGAACCCGTCGATCCTGGGCATCATCACGTCGAGCAGGACCAGGTCGGGGCGGAGCTCGCCGGCCTTCTCGAGCGCCTCTTCCCCATCGGCCGCGACGGCCACGTCGTAGCCCGCGGAGCGGAGGTTGACCTCGACGAACCGCGCGATGTCCGGATCGTCGTCGACGACGAGGATGGTCTCGGCCATCTAGGCTGCCACCTCTCCCCGCGCGATGGCCGCGAGCTCACGGGCGGCCGCGGCCGGATCGGGCGCTTGGAAGATGGCCGACGCGGCAACCAGGACGGTGGCCCCCGCATCGATCGCTCGTTGTGCGTTATCGACCTTCACACCGCCGTCGATCTCGACCGCGGCGGGCAAGCCACGGCGGTCGACCTCGGCGCGCACCGCTTCCAAACGCGGGTACACGTCGGGGTTGAGCTCCTGGCCGGACCAGCCGGGCCTGATGCTCATGAGCATCACATCGTCCAGCTCGTCCAGGAACGGGAAGACCGCTTCGACCGGGGTCTCCATGTTGAGCGTCATCCCCACCCGCATGCCGGCGCCGCGCGCCTTGGCGATGACCGGGGCCGGATCCGCGACCGCCTCGTGATGGAACGAGACGACGTCCAATCCTGCCTCCGCGAGGTCGTCGAACAGGGCTTCCGGAGCCTCCACCATGAGGTGTCCGTGGAACACGCGTTCGGTCACGGGTCGCAGCGAAGCAACGACCACGGGTCCGATCGTGAGCGGCGGGACGAAGTGTGCATCCATGATGTCGATATGGATGGCTTCGGCATACGGCTCGACCAGCTTGACCTGGTCTGCCAGGTGGGCGAAGTCGGCAGACAGGATCGACGCGGAAAGCATGCCCATCCCGACTATCGTACCCGCCCGGTCAGGCGCGCTTGCGGAAGGCCGCGACGAACATCCCGTCCGAGCCGTGACGATGCGGCCACAGACGGACCCGCGTTGAAAGCCCGTCGGGGCCGTCGATCTTCGCCGGCTCCAGCTCCGGCCGATGACGAACGAGCGCGTCGCATGCAGCGTCGGTCTCGGCCCGCGGGAACGTGCACACGGAATAGACGAGGAGACCCCCTGGGCGCAGCCGGTCGGCGGCGGCGGACGCGATGGCCACCTGGAGGCGGGCGAGCGACGAGAGGTCGCCGCGACGAGGCCGCCACAGCAACTCCGGTCGCCGACGGGCCGAGCCGATCCCGGAGCACGGAGCATCGACAAGCACGCGATCGAACGATCCGTCGATCGCGGGACGCGTGCCGTCCTGCACCACGACGTGCACCTCGACCCCGAGTCGATCCGCCGTGCTCCTCACGAGCGCGGCCCGTTCGAGCCGAACGTCGCCGGCCACGACGGTCCCCGTCTCGCCGACCATGCACGCGATGTGGGCCGTCTTTCCTCCGGGCGCCGCGCAGACATCGAGCACACGGTCGCCCGGTTGGGGGTCGAGCGTTCCGACGACGAACGCGGACGCTTGGTCCTGCACGGCGAACCAGCCCTGCTTGAATCCGCGAAGCCGAGCCGGATCGCCACCATCCAAGAGCACGCAGTCGGGATGGAGTTGCGCGAGACGCGGGGAGTGTCCGCTCGCTCGCAGCCCGTGCACGAAGGCGTCGACCGACGTCTTGCAGGTGTTCGTTCGAAGGCTCAGGAGGCCTCGCTCGCCGAACGCCTCCGCTGCGACCGCGGCCTCGTCGTCGCCGAGGAGGAGGCGCAGCTCGCGCACGGCCCATGGAGACATGCCGGTGCGCACGAAGATGTCGTCATCCGTCGCGCCGCTGGGTGTGGTGGGGGGATCGTCGGCGATCTTCCGCAGGATCGCGTTCACGAAGCCGCGCTCCCGAGGCGTGGCCAGGTCCACCGACTCGGACACCGCGGCGTGCCGAGGGATCCGCATGAACAGCAGCTGGTACGCGCCGAGCCGCAATGCGGCACGCGCGCCGGGGCTCATCCGCGCCACCGAGCGAGAGGCTCGGAGCCCGATCGCGCGATCCAGCCCGGGGATGTGGCGGAGCGTGCCGAGCGCCAGCTCCGTCGCGAGCGCGCGGTCGCGGGGAGCCAAGCGCGATCGCTCCAGGAGCGCGGGAAGGACCCGCGTGGAGTACGCGTCCTCGTCGGTCACGCGACGTACCGTCTCGACGGCAACCGACCGCGCGGTCGTCATGCGCCCAGCCGCTCGCCGACCAGGTCGCGAACGCCCCGGGCCCAGTCGGAAGCCGGCATCCGGCGCTTCCCCGACGCGGCGACCTCGAGCAACCGCACCGTACCGGAGCCCGTCGCTACGACGACACCCAGCCGATCGGCGTCCACGATCGTCCCCGGTGGAGCCGCGACGACCGCGGCGTCGTCTTCGGCACGAAGGACCTTGAGGTCGCCCCCCCTGAACCTAGTGCTCGCACCCGGGTCCGGCGCGAACGCCCGAACGCGTCGCGCGACGGCATCGGCAGCTTGGAGCCAATCGAGGATCCGATCGTCGGGTGCGAGCTTGGGCGCGAACGTCGCAGGACCGGTCTGGGGTTCCGGTGTCGCGCGCCCTTCCGCGAGGCCCACGACCACCTCGGCGGTCCGATCGGCTCCGATCTTCGCCAGTCGGTCGCCCAGCGAACCGGCGTCATCATCCGACCGGATCGGCTCCTCGCGACGCGCGAGCACCGGCCCGGTGTCCAACCCTTCGTCCATCTGGATGACCGTGACGCCGGTGACCGGATCTCCCGCGAGGATCGCGTGTTGGACCGGGCTGGCACCGCGCCACCGCGGCAGCAGCGAGAAGTGGAGATTGACCGATCCGAGCCGCGGCGCGTTGAGCACGTCGATCGTCAGCAGCTCGCCGTAGGCCACGACGACCGAGACGTCCGGCGCCAGCGAGCGAAGCCGCTCGACGAAGGCGTCATCTCGCGTCGTCTCCCTCTCCTCGAGCGGGAGGCCGAGCGTCCGGGCCGCGTCGGCGACAGGCGTCGCGGTAAGCTTCGACCCCCGACCCGCCGGACGAGGTGGGTTCGTCACCACGATGACCACATCGACGTCCCCGGTCCGGGCGAGACGCTCCAGCGTCGGGACCGACCACGCGTCGTTGCCCAGGAACACCGCCCGGACGGGAGCGGGCACGGCTACTCCCCGGCGGTGCTGGGTCGTTCGCGCGGCTCGGCCAGGCCCAGTTCGATGCGACGGAGCTCGGCCAGCACCGCCCTGCGGCCCTCTTCATCGAGCCGATCGATGAACAGCGTTCCGTCCAAGTGGTCGGTCTCGTGCTGGAAGATCCTTGCCAGCAAACCCTCCCCCGCGATCTCGAGCGGGTCGCCGCGGAGGTCGTGTCCCCGGCAGACGATCGTGGCGAAGCGGCTCGTCGGGGAGAACGGCCCCGGGATGGACAGGCAGCCCTCCTCCTCGACGATCTCCACTTCGCCGGACAAGAGCTTGGGATTCGCCATGAACATCGGACCCGTGACTCCGTCGTCGAACACGAACAACCGGAGTGAGATCCCGATCTGGGGACCGGCCAATCCCACGCCCGGAGCGTCGTACATCGTCTCGAGCATGTTCTCCGAGAGCAGCCGCAGCGCGTCGTCGAAGCGTTCGACGGGCTTCGCCGGCGTCTTCAGCACAGGGTCGCCCAGGGTGCGGATCGGGATGATCACGTCGGGTCCACCGTTCGTCTCAGAGGTGCGGTTCCGCCTCGACCCTCGTCACGACGTCGCGGGTCGCCAGCTCGCGGATGACGCGACCGAACCCGCTCACGCGATCCGGATCGAGCGCGAGCAAGCATACCGTCTGCTCTCCGACGGACGACGAAAGCAGGGTGATCGGTCGGACGGACGCCAGCTCCGACTCGAGCTCGCCGGACCCCGCGACCCGGAACACGGCGGACCCGACCGGGAATCCCGCCGCCTTCCGACGTCCCACCTCGTCCGCATGGAACCGGTCGGGGTTGCCACGCACCAGCGCTTGGACGGCGGCATCGCTCGGGTGATCCGCCTGCACGATGGCCCTCCCCGACGGTCGAGCCCACGCGACCGCCTCCATCCACGTCGCCAGCGCGCGCTCGCGAGCGGCGAGCCCGGGCCGGCGTTCAGCCAGATCCGCATCGAGGATCGCCACGAGCTCCAGGTCACCGGTGCCGAGGTCGCGCACCGACTCGGGACCTCCTACGAGGATCTCGGTCGCCCTCGGCAGGCGCGCCCGGCCTCGCGACGTGACACGACGGACCGGAACCGGGGCGACGGTCGCGGCCCACTCCTCCACCCGCTCGGCCCCGCCGCGCCGGATGCCGAAGTCCGTCGCCCCGCAGTGCGCGCACCGGCCGGTCGCCTCGCACACCACGCACCTCACGACGCCCTCTTCCGATCGAAGCAGGCCGCCGCATGCCGCACAGGCCGCCGGCCGGCCGCATGCGCGACACACCTGCGCGATCCCGTAACCCGGCACGGGGGCGAAGATGAACCCGCGACGCGTCTCCCGAAGGGCGCGGACCAATCGAGGCGCGCGTCCTTCGGGTCCCGCCTTCACCACCTCGACGGGTGGCCACCGGCGCGTCGACGGAGCGACCTCCGTGACACCGAGCGCGCTCGCTTCCGATGAAGGACAGAGCGCCGACAGCACGCACACCGCTCCGTCGAGCCGTGCTCGCTGCAACGCCACATCGCGCACGTGGTAGTACGGCGCCCGATCCTCTCGATGGGCCGGGTGGCTCTCGCGAGCGACGACGATCAGGCCGAGGCCCGTCACGGGCGCGAACACGGCCGGTCGCGTCCCGACGACGACGTCGTATCGCCCCTCCAGGATCTCCAGCCACCTTCGATACCGCGCTCGCTTGTCTCCCCCGACCAAGAGACCGACGCGCTCCCCGAACACCTCCGCGATCGCGGCGGCGGTCGCCGGAACCGGCGTCGCCTCCGCCACTAGCACGATCGCCCGACGCCCCCCGTCGAGACACCCGCGGACCATCTCGACGACAGCGGAGACCTCCTCTTCGGGCGCGGGCCGAAGGATGAACGCACCAGAGCCGGAACGCACCGCCGACGAAAGCGCAGCCCCGTTCCGATACGACGAGAAGAGGTCGGAGTCCAAGGCCAGAGTGCTGGAGGCGGCGGAGGCCCCGCTGAGCGGGGCATGGGATGGCTGGGCAAGCGGAGCGGGGCCCCCGCCGCCACCCCCATGCGCGCCAGCCCCCAACGATCCCTCCTCGGACGCGACCCGGGGTGGCGCCACCCGCCCGATCACCGCGGCCAACGGAGCGACGTACCGCTCGCTGACCCACCGCATCAGCTCGAGCATCGCGTCGTCGAAGAACCGGACGGGCGAGACGACCTTCTTCACGCTCAGCATCCGCGTCGCGAACGCCTCCGAGTGCTCCAGCACCCATCCGCGGATCAACCGGCCGTGGAACGGGACCTGCACGAGCGAACCGACACCGGCGTCGAGCTCCGAGGGCAGGAGGTACGTGAACGGACGGTCGAGGCTGAGGATCGGGCGGTCGATGCAGACCGCGACCGGGCCCTCCAAGTGGCTCCTCGCCACGGAACCCTCGGTTGCCTAGCCGACGGCGCGACGGAGGTCGTCGACGCGATCGGCCGCCTCCCAAGGGAACTCTTTGCGCCCGAAGTGCCCGTACGCCGCTGTCTCGCGGTAGATGGGGCGCGCGAGCCGAAGGTCTCGGATGATGGCCGCGGGCCGGAAGTCGAACAGCTCTCGGACCGCAGCTTCGATCGCTTCGGGATCGGCCTGCTCCGTGCCGAACGTCTCGACCATGAGGGAGACGGGATGGGCGGTTCCGATGGCGTACGCCACCTGGAGCTGGCAGCGGTCGGCGAGCCCGGAGGCCACGACGTTCTTCGCGACGTACCGCGCCATGTACGCGGCGGACCGATCGACCTTGGTCGGGTCCTTGCCGGAGAAGGCTCCTCCGCCGTGCGGCGCCATGCCGCCGTAGGTGTCGACGATGATCTTGCGGCCGGTGAGCCCGGTGTCCGCCTTGGGCCCGCCGATCTCGAACCGCCCGGTCGGGTTCACGATGACCTTCGCGGCGGAGGCGTCGATCTCGGTGAACTCACGGAGCACGGGGTCCACGACCTCGGCCACGATGTCCGGCTTCAGGAGTGTCTCGACGTCCACCTCTTCCCGGTGTTGCGCGGAGATCAGGACCGTGTCGACGCGCACCGGCGTGTGGCCTTCGTAGGCGATGCTGACCATGGCCTTGCCGTCGGGCCGCAGATACGGAACGACGCCCGCGCGGCGGACGTCGGCGAGGCGCCGGGCGAGCCGGTGCGCCATGGCGATCGGCAGGGGCATCAGCTCTTCCGTCTCGCGGCAGGCGAAACCGAACATCATGCCCTGGTCGCCGGCGCCCAGGTGGTCCAGCGCGTCCTGGGAATGTCCCTCACGGTGCTCGGTCGCGTCCTCGACGCCCCTGGCGATGTCGGGCGACTGATCCTGGATCGCGGTCAACACCCCGCACGTCTCGCCGTCGAGCCCGAACTTGGCGTCCGTGTACCCGACCTCGGTCACGGTCCGACGCACCACCGAGGGGATGTCCACCCAGGCGTCGCAGGTGATCTCTCCCGCCACGATCACGAGACCGGTCGTCACGAGCGACTCGCAGGCGACGCGACTGTTGGGATCCGCCGTGAGCATCGCGTCGAGGACCGCGTCGGACAGCTGGTCAGCGAGCTTGTCGGGGTGCCCTTCGGTGACGGATTCCGACGTGAAGAGGTAGCCCTTGCTCATGTACGCCCGAGTATATCGGCCATCACGGACGGGACCCCGGGCGTCCGCCGAGCGAGTCCATCACGCGATCGCAGATCGCCCGGGCCAGCTCGGCCTTCGTCCAGGTGCGGAGCGGCTCGTCCGAGCCACCGGCGCTGAGGATCATCGCGAGGTTCGTCTCCGATCCGAACCCGGTGCCTTCGCGGCCGACCTCGTTCACGACCACCATGTCCAGGTGCTTCGCGCGGAGCTTGCCGCGTCCGGCGGCCTCCAGGTCGGAGGTCTCCGCGGCGAACCCCACCAGGATCCGATCGCCCTTGTGTTCGCCGAGCTCGCGGAGGATGTCGGGGGTGGGCTCCAACAGCAGCTCCGGCGTTCCGGACTCCTTCTTCAGCTTTCCTTCGGCGACCGCCTTCGGGCGAAAGTCGGCGACCGCGGCCGCCATCACCACGACGTCCGCGTCCTCAGCCGCGGACATCACGGCGCGGTGCATCTCCTCGGCGGTCTCGACGCGCACCGCCGTCACCCCGCTCGGCGCGGGGACCGTGTCGGGACCAAGGATCAGCCGGACGTCCGCGCCGCGCGACGACGCCTCGGCGGCGACCGCGACGCCCATCCTGCCCGTCGAACGGTTCCCGATGAAGCGGACGGGGTCGATCGGCTCATGCGTCGGCCCGGCGGTGACGACCATGCGCACACCGTCCAGGTCGGTTCGGCGTGCGACCGCGCGCTCCACGGCACGGAAGATGTCCTCCGGCTCGGCAAGCCGGCCGAGACCCTCGTCACCGGCGGCGAGCGCCCCGACGACCGGACCGACGAACACGACCCCGCGCGCGGACAGCGTCGCCGCGTTCGCGGCCGTGGCGGGGTGTTGCCACATCCCCGTGTGCATCGCGGGCGCCACGACGAGCGGCGCCGAGGTCTCGAGCAACGTGGACGTCAGCAGATCATCGGCGATGCCCGTGGCGAGCTTCGCGAGCACGTTTGCGGTCGCGGGCGCCACGACGGCGACGTCGATGTCGTGCGCCAGATGCACGTGGACGACCTCGCCGGGGTTGTCCCAGAGCGACGTCTGCACCGGGTTGCCGGTGAGCGCCGCGAACGTGTCGGCGCCGACGAACCGTTCGGCCGAATGCGTCAGGATCACGCGGACGTCGGCTCCGGCGTCGACCAGGAGTCGAACGAGCAACCCGGCCTTGTACGCGGCGATGCTCCCCGTGACGCCGAGCAAGACCCGTCGCCCGGAGAGCGGGGTGCTACTCGTCGATGGGCTCCTCGGGTCGCTCGTAGTCGATCTTCCCCTCGGCGATCTCCTCGAGGGCGATGGACAACGGCTTGTTCGTCAGGCCACCGCTCTCGATCAACGGCGGGATGAACTCCGCGCGTCCCTCTCCGAGCTGGCTGTAGTACGAGTTGATCTCTCGTGCCCGCTTCGCGGCCAGGATCACGAGCGTGTACTTGGAGTCGACGGCGGCGAGCAGGTCGTCGATCTTGGGTTCGATCATCTAGACAGTCTCCTCAGGGTGGCCGGAAGAGCGGCCGGTTCGGGATGCCTCGATGATAGCAGCGACCTCGTCTGCCGCACGTACCATATCGTCGTTCACCACCACGTGGTCGAACCGATCCCGCTGGGTCATCTCCCAGGCGGCGGTCTCCAGCCGTTTGGCGATCCGCTGATCGTCCTCGGTCCCGCGGCCCCGCAGCCTCCGCTCGAGCTCCTGCATGGACGGCGGCGCCAGGAAGATCAGGACCGCGTCCGGCACCTCCGTCCGCACCTGTTGGGCCCCCTTGACGTCGATCTCCAGGATGACGTCGCGCCCGGCGGCGAGCGAGTCCTCCACGAACTTCCTGGGCGTGCCGGAGCGGTGATCCACGAACGGCGCCCACTCCAGCAACTCGTCGTCCCGGAGCATCTCGTCGAACGCCCGCTCGGAGATGAAGTAGTACTCGCGGCCCTCTCGCTCGTTCGCCCTGGGAGCCCGGGTCTTGACCGAGATCGAGTACGCGAGGCGTCCAGAGCCGCTGGCTCGATCTTGTTGGAGGAGCCGTCGGACGACACTCCCCTTGCCGACCCCCGAAGGGCCGGCGATGACGATCAGCTTGCCTCGGCGAGAGGCCAAGCGGTTACTTCTTGAACTTCTCGAGGAGCATCTCGCGCTGCTTGGCGCCGAGGCCGCGGACACGGCGGCTGACGGAGATATCGAGCTCCTCCATCAGCTTCTGGGCGCGAACCTTGCCCACACCCGGGAGCGACTCGAGCACGTTCGACACCTTCATCTTCCCGACGATGTCGTCGCCCGACCTGGCCAGCACGTCCCTGAGCGTTCGCTTGCCGGACTTCAGCTCACCCTTCAACTCCGCGCGCTTCTTCCGCGCCTCGGCGGCCTTCGCGAGGGCTTGAGTTCGCTGTTCCGGTGTCAGGACGGGTAGGGCCATCACGCGCTCCTTTGCTTTCGTGCGGGTCGAGAACCCGGCGAGTATACGCACCGCCGCGAGCGCGACACAACGCGGATCGTCGAGCGCGCTCTCGGGGTTCGGGTGCAACCGTCGGGCGATCGCGAGGTCAGCGCGCCTCGTGGAGGATCCCTCGGGCGACGCCGACGGGATCGTCCGCGCCCGTGATGGGACGACCGACGACGATGTAGTCGGCGCCGCTATCTATCGCGGCAGCAGGTGTCAGCACGCGCACCTGGTCGTGACCGTTCCCCCCCGCTGGCCGGATACCCGGAACCACGAGGCAGAAGTCGTCGCCGCACACCGCGCGCACATCCTGCACGTCCTCACCCGACACGACGACACCGTCGAGTCCACTGGTCTTCGCTTCGAACGCGAGCGACGCCGGACTCGCCAGTCCCTCTCCCGACTGACTGGAAAGGACGGTGACGGCCAGGACGAGCGGGGCCGGCACTCCCGCCTCGATCGCACCGCGATCCGCACCGCTCCGCGCCGCGCGCATCATCTCCTCCCCACCCAGCGCATGCACGTTGAGCATGCGCACTCCCCGCCTCGCGATGTTCGCGGACGCGCGCTCGACGGTGTTCGGGATGTCGTGCAGCTTGGCGTCGGCGAACACCGGCGCGTGAGAGCCGATACGCTGCAGCATCTCCGGGCCGGCCGACCAGAACAGCTCCAGCCCCACCTTCAGCATGCCGACGTGCGGAGCAAGCGCGGACGCCAGCGCTTCCGCTCGCTGCGGATCGGACACGTCGAGCGCGACGACGAGCGGATTCTTCGGACGAGGGATCATGTCGTCGGGAGAACCGCGTCGAACGCGGCGGGCACGCGCAGACGACCGCGAAGATCAGCCGGCGCCGAGAACCGCTTCTCCTTCAGGTAGTTCGACACGCCGCGAGCGACCTCGATCGGCGCGGACGGATCGATCAACGTTGCGGTCCCAACCTGCACTGCCCACGCGCCGGCGAGCAGCATCTCGACGGCGTCGTCACCGGAGCGGACGCCACCGACGGCGACGATCGGCGTGTCGGGCATCGCGCGCGCGACCTCGAACACGGCTCGGATCGTCAGCGGTTTCAGCGCCGGACCGGACAGCCAACCCGCGACGGGGCCGAGAGTGGGGCGCAGCGTCGCCGGATCCACGCCCATCGCCGGGGGCGAATCCAACAGCGTGAGCCCATGCGCTCCCGCGCGGACGACGCCTCGAGCGAGCTCGACGATGTCGGGGGTGGACGCCGGCAGCTTCGCGAGAACGGGGATCGTCGACATGCGCGCGACCGCGCCCACGATCTCCGCCGCACGGTCGGCATTCGAGCCGAGGACCGCGCGTTCGAGCTCCTCGTCCGGCTCCGACAACCGCACCTCGAGCGCCGAGATCTCCGGCCGCCCCTGCAGAAGGCTGGTGAGACGGACGAATTCCTCGAGCGTGCCTCCGGCGATGGAAACGATGACCGCCGTGCCTGCGCGGACGTATCGAGGCAGCTCCTCTTCGATGAACGCCTCGATCCCGGGGTTCTGGATGCCGGTCGACCACGTGATGCCGGCCGGCGATTCCGCGATCCTGGGCGTGGGGACTCCCCTGCGAGCGCGAAGCGTGATGCTTCGCGTCACCATCGCCCCGACGCGTCGGGTGTCGATCAGGCCGGTGAGCTCGCGACCCGTACCGGCGCAGCCGGACGCGACCATGACCGGAGTGGCCAACGCAAGACCGGCCAGGTCCACGGCGATGGAGCGTTTCACGCCGGCCACGAGCGCACCACCGGGAGTCCCTCGGGTGGCGTGGGCAGCATCGTCGGCCCATCGGAGAGCCAACGGTCCCACAGCACACGCGCCGGGTTGAACACCGGGCCATCGACGCACGACCGGAGGTGGTCGTACCCGCTGCCGTCCTTGCGGGCGACGGGGACGACGCACGTGAAGCAGAGGCCGTACCCACACGCCATCCGCTCCTCGACCGATACCTGGGCCGGTATCTGACGCTCCCGGCAGAACCCGGCGATCCGCTCGAGCGTCGGCGTCGACGCTGCCGCATACAGCACCTGCACCCCGCACTTCTCGGCCATCTCGGGCAGCGCGTCGAGGACGGAGCCTCGCTCGCCGAGACTGCCGTCCGAGGTGACGATCTGGATCGTCTGCGAGAGCCGCTTGCCCTCGATCGGCTTGAAGACCCGCTCCAGGGACTCGCCGCCGACGATCATGTCCACGCGCTTGTGCCGCGCGATCAGCTCCTGCGCAAGGAAGTACAGGGAGGCGGCGCCGTGCCCCTCCCCCACGAGGAGGCAGTTCGTGAGGCGCTTCGGATAGGCGAAGCCCTTCCCCAACGGTCCGATCACGTCCAGGAACTCATGGGCGCGCGCCTTGCCGAGCCACTCCGTTCCGGGGCCGCTCGGATCGACGACGAACTCGAGCGTTCCCGCCCATCCTCCACGTCGCGACGCTTGGTGCACCGCGAAATGCCGGCGCAGCAGGAACTCCCGTCCCTCCGGCATCTGGATGGCCAGGAACTGACCGGGGCGCGCGCGCTCCGCGATCTCGGGCGCGACGAGCGTGATGGAGTGGTACGCGCCGAGCTTGCGCGTGGAGAGGATCTCGGCGCGGACGCGTTTCATCCGGTCTCGCCCGCCACCGACGCCGCAGCCTCCGCGAACGAGAGGCGCGGCTGCGCCGCACCGCCGCTCGCCGAAGCGTGGTGCTCCTGGATCGACCGCGGCTCGCTGGGTCCACCACGGAGCGCCTCGATGCCCCGGACGGCCGCGAACACGCCGGGAAGCGTGGTGATGCACGGCACGCCTGCCGTCGCCGTCGCCGTCCGGATGAAGTAGCCGTCGCTGCGAGGTCCGCGACCGAACGGTGTGTTGATCACGAGGTCCACCTTCCCACCCCGGATGAGGTCCGCCACGTTGTGCGGGCCTTCGGACACCTTCGCGACCCGCTCGACGGCGATGCCCGCCCGCTCCAACACCCCGGCGGTGCCGCTCGTCGCCACCAGCCGGAAGCCGAGGTCGGCCAGTCGCTTCGCCGGGAAGACGATCGCGCGCTTGTCTCGATTGGCGACCGACACGAACACCGTGCCGCTCGTGGGGAGGCCGGCCCCGGTCGAGACGAGCGCCTTCGCGAGGGCCATGCCCGGGTCCCGGTCGATCCCCATGACCTCTCCGGTCGACTTCATCTCCGGCCCGAGGACGGTGTCGACGCCGGGGAACCGGCCGAACGGCAGGACCGCGGCCTTCACCGCGGTGTACGGCAGATGCCGGTAGTGATGGGGATCGGCGGGCAGGACACCGTCGGCGGCCTGATCGACGAGGCTGCGGCCGGTGAGCACCAGCGTGGCGACCCGAGCGAGCGAGACGCCGATCGCCTTCGAGACGAACGGCACCGTTCGCGACGCGCGCGGGTTCGCCTCCAGCACCCAGATCCGCTCATCCTTGACGGCGAGCTGAAGGTTGAGCACGCCCTGCACCCCGAGCCGTCGTGCGAGACGGCGCGTGATGTCTTCGATCTCGTCCAGCTCCTCGTCGGAGAGCGTCGCCGGTGGGATCTGACACGACGAGTCGCCGGAGTGCACGCCCGCCTCCTCGATGTGCTCCATCACCGCGCCGATGAACACGTCGGCGCCGTCGCACACCGCGTCCACGTCGACCTCGATCGCTCCCTCCAGGAACCGGTCGATCAGGACGGGATGATCCGGCGACGCCTCGGCCGCGGTTCGGACGAACGTCTCCAGATCGTCAGCGTCGTAGACGATCTCCATCGCCCGCCCGCCCAGGACGTAGGACGGCCTGACGACCACCGGGAACCCGATCTCCTCTGCGATCGCACGCGCCTCCTGCAACGTCCTCGCCTCGCCGTGCGGCGGCGCCGCGATGTCCAGCTCCGCCAGGAGCTGCGCGAACTTCCCACGATCTTCGGCGAGGTCGATCGCCTCCGGGCGCGTGCCCAGCACGGGGAACCCCTCCTCCTCGAGCGTTCGCGCGAGCCCCAGCGGCGTCTGCCCGCCGAACTGCACGATGACGCCCACGGGCCGCTCCGCGTGGCAGACGGCCAAGACGTCCTCCGCCGTCACCGGCTCGAAGTACAACCGACTGGACGTGTCGTAGTCCGTCGAGACGGTCTCCGGGTTGCTGTTCACCATCACCGACTCGAAGCCGGCCTCCTCCAGCGCGAAGGCCGCGTGCACGCACGCGTAGTCGAACTCGATCCCCTGCCCGATCCGGTTCGGTCCCGATCCCAGGATCAGCACACGCGGCCTCGACGACGGGCGGACCTCGGTCTCCTCCTCGTACGTCGAGTAGTGATAGGGCGTGCGCGCGGCGAACTCGCCGGCGCACGTGTCGACGGTCTTGAAGACGGGAGCCACGCCGAGGGCCTCGCGGTGACGCCGCACCGCCGCATCGGTCGCGTGCGTCAGGTTCGCGATCCGCGGATCGGACAGACCAAGCCGCTTCGCCGCGCGCAGCTCGTCGGCACCCAGCGTCGACAGAGGACGGCCGCGCAAGACACTTGCTCCCTCGACCACCTGCGCGATCTGGTCGATGAACCACGGATCGATCGCCGACGCCTCGGCCACCTCGTCCACCGTGCGCCCCGCGAGGAGCGCCGCCTCGACGAACAGGAACCGCCCTTCGGTGGCGGTCCTCACCGACTCCAGCGGACCGGAGGCGACCGCGCCCAGGTCGTAGCCCGTCTTCTCCAGGCCGCGCCATGCCTTGCCGAGCGCCTCCTTGAACGTGCGGCCGATCGCCATCACCTCACCGACCGACTTCATCGTGGAGGTGAGCTCCGGATCGGCACCGGGGAACTTCTCGAACGCGAACCTGGGGATCTTCACCACGACGTAGTCGAGTGTCGGCTCGAACGCCGCGGGGGTCTCCCCCGTGATGTCGTTCGTGATCTCGTCCAGCCGGTAGCCGACCGCGAGCAGCGCCGCGATCTTCGCGATCGGGAACCCGGTCGCCTTCGATGCGAGCGCGGACGAACGAGAGACGCGCGGGTTCATCTCGATCAGGACCATCCGCCCGTCGCGCGGATGCACCGCGAACTGCACGTTGGACCCACCGGTCTCGACGCCGATCGCGCGGATGCAACGAAGCGCCGCATCGCGCATGCGCTGGTACTCCGCGTCGGTGAGCGTCTGCACCGGCGCCACTGTGACCGAGTCGCCGGTGTGCACGCCCATCGGGTCGACGTTCTCGATCGAACAGACGATCACGCCGTTGTCGTCGCCGTCGCGCATGACCTCCAGCTCGAACTCCTTCCAGCCGGCGATCGACTCCTCGACCAGGACCTCGCCGACCGGGGAGATCTCCAGGCTGCGCCGCGCGAGATCGCCGAGCTCTTCGCGCGTGTTCGCGAACCCACTCCCGCCGCCACCGAGCGTGAACGACGGACGAACGATCACCGGGTAGCCGATCGCGTCGCCGACCGTCAGCGCTTCGTCGAGGGTGTGTGCGACCTCCGCCCGCGGCACGTCCAGTCCGGCCTCGAGCATCGTCCGTTTGAACCCGCTCCGATCCTCCGCCCGATGGATCGCCTCCAGGCTCGCGCCGATCAGACGGATGCCCAGGCGATCCAGATCGCCGGACTCGGCCAGCGAGACGGCCACGTTCAGGCCGGTCTGCCCTCCGAGCGTCGGCAGGAGCGCGTCTGGACGCTCGCGCTCGAGCACGGCCAGAACGGAGGCCGGGTCGAGCGGTTCGATGTACGTCCGATCGGCGAACTGCGG
This sequence comes from Actinomycetota bacterium, assembly GCA_038211015.1. Taxonomy (GTDB): domain Bacteria; phylum Actinomycetota; class UBA4738; order UBA4738; family HRBIN12; genus JBBQVZ01. The sequence goes on from JBBQVZ010000010.1 coordinate 37,308, forward strand.
GTCGGTCATGATCGTCGCGGGGTTGGAGTTCACCAGGGAGACCTCGAACCCCTCGCGCCGGAGCACCTTGCACGCCTGGGTGCCCGAGTAGTCGAACTCGCACGCCTGCCCGATCACGATGGGACCGGAGCCGATCACCATGATCTTCCGGATGTCGCCGCGCCGCGGCATCAGACGCTCTCCATGAGATCGCGGAAGTCCTGGAAGAGGTAGCGCGAATCGTGCGGGCCCGGGGCCGCCTCGGGGTGGTACTGCACCGAGAAGGCCGGCACGTCGACGCAGCGGAGCCCCTCGAGCGTGCCGTCGTTCAGGTTCCAATGGGTGAGCTCGGCTGCGCCGTAGTCCGTCGCGGCGATAGGGATCTCGGCGTCGGTGCGAGCCCACGCCTGCGGATCGACGGCGAAGCCGTGGTTGTGACTCGTGATCTCCACGATGCCGGTGCGCAGGTTCTTCACCGGCTGGTTCACCCCTCGGTGGCCGAACCGCATCTTGAAGGTGCGGCCGCCGAGCGCCAGCGCGAGCAGCTGATGTCCCAGGCAGATCCCGAAGATCGGCACCTTGCCGATGAGGCCGCGCACGGCCGCGATCCCGTAGGCGGTGACCGCCGGATCGCCGGGTCCGTTCGACAGGAAGACCCCGTCGAAGCCACCGGCGGCGATCTCGGCGGCCGGTGTCTCCGCGGGGAACACGGTCGTCTCGCATCCCGTCGCCGCCAGCCGCCGGAGGATGTTGCGCTTCATGCCGTAGTCGTAGGCGGCGACCCGATGCACCGTGCCGATCGACGGATCCGCGGGCCCGACCAGCGCCGCGGCTTCGCACGGTTGTGCGACCGACACGGTCTTCGCCAGATCCGCGCCCTCCATGCCGGGCGACTCCTGGACGCGGCGCACCAGGGATGCCACGTCCACGTCGACGGTCGAGATCGCGGCGCGCATGGCGCCGTGTTCGCGCAGGCGCAGCGTCAGCCGCCGCGTGTCGATCCCGTCGATCCCCACGACGTCCGCGGAGGACAGCTCGTCCGCGAGACTGCCGTCGGCTCGCCAGCTGGACGCCCTGCGCGACGCCTCCCGCACGACGAACCCGGAGACCTGTACGCGGACGGACTCGGCGTCGTCTCGGTTGACGCCGTAGTTGCCTTGCTGCGGAGCGGTCATGGCCACGATCTGTCCCGCGTACGACGGATCGGTGAGCACCTCCTGGTAGCCGGCCATCCCCGTGTTGAACACCGCCTCACCGAACGCCTCGCCCTCCGCACCGAAGCCGGTCCCCCGGAACACGGAGCCGTCTTCGAGGGCGAGGAGCGCCGCAGGTCCCGTCACCTGGTGGGCTTCCCGTTCGTCACGGTCAGCTCGCCGCGCAAGACCGTGTGCACGACGCGACCGCGCAAGGTCCTGCCGAGGAACGCGGAGTTCCGGCTCTTCGACGCGAACGGGGCCTCGACGATCCACTCGGCACGGGGATCGAAGATCACGAGGTTGGCCGGCCGTCCCGGCTCGATCGGCCCTCCGTGCTCGGACGCGCCGAGGATCCTCGCCGGCGCCGCGGACATCGCCTCCAGCGCGCGGGCGAGCGTCAGGATGCCCAGATCGACGAGCTCCGTGAGGATCGACGCGAGCGCGGTCTCCAGGCCGATCGTTCCCGGCGGCGACTGATCGAACTCCGCTTCCTTCTCCTCGACCGCGTGAGGTGCATGGTCGGTCGCGATCGCGTCGATGGTGCCGTCGACGACGCCGGCGCGCAACGCGTCGCGGTCCTCCGCGCCCCGTAGAGGTGGGTTCACCTTGAGGTTCGTGTCATACGTGACGAGGTCGTCGTCGGTGAACACCAGGTGGTGCGGCGTCACCTCGGCGGTCACGCGGATGCCGTCGGCCTTCGCGCGGCGCACCAGCTCGACGGATCGAGCCGACGACAGATGACAGATATGCAGACGCGTGCCCGTCATGCGCGCGATGGCCAGGTCCCGGGCGACGATGACCTCCTCCGCCTCGGCTGGCTGGCCGCGCAGGCCCAGTGAGTAGGAGTGCAGGCCCTCGTGCATCTGCCCGTCCTCGGCGAGCGACGCGTCCTCGCAGTGCTCCGCGATGACCACGTCGTCGAACGCCTTCGCGTAGACGAGTGCGTTGCGGAGCAGTCGAGCGGTCGGCACGCACCTCCCGTCGTCGCTGAACATCCTGACGCCCGCCTCGACCATCTCGCCGATCTCGGCCAGTGACTCCCCCTCGAGCCCCTTCGTGATGGCCCCGACCGGGAAGACGTCGCACAGGCCCGCGGCCGCGGCCAGATCGCGGACCTCGTGGACCACGCCGGCGTGGTCGGCGACCGGTTCGGTGTTGGCCATCGGCGCAACCGCCGTGTAGCCGCCCGCCGCGGCCGCGCGCGTGCCGGTCTCGATCGTCTCCTTGTGCTCGAAACCCGGCTCACGAAGGTGCGTGTGCATGTCCACGAGGCCGGGCGCCACGATCAACCCCGTGCAGTCGATGACCTCGGCGTCCCCTGCCGCAACGTCGCCGACGTCGGCGATCCGGCCGCCTTCGATGAAGATGTCGCTCTGGCGATCCACTCCGGTAGCCGGGTCGACGAGCCGCCCTCCCCGCAGGACCATGCGCTCACGCATCGGCGCTCACCTCCCTGGAACCGCCGAGCATCAGATACAGGAGCGACATCCGGACCGCGATCCCGTTCGTGACCTGCTCCTCGATCACGCTCTGCGGCAGATCGGCGACATCGGAGTCGATCTCGACGCCACGGTTCATCGGGCCGGGGTGCATGATCAACGCGCCCTCCGGAAGCATGCCGACGCGCTTGGTCGTGACCCCGAACAGCCTCGAGTACTCGCGAACACTGGGGAAGAACTCCAGGCGCTGGCGCTCCCGCTGCACCCGGAGGACGTACGTGACGTCCAGCTTGGGCAGCACGCTCTCGATGTCGTACGAGACGTGCACCCCCCACGCGGGCGCGTCGGGCGGGATCAGCGTGGGAGGACCCACCAGTGTGACGTCGGCGCCCATCTTCACCAGTCCGAAGCTGAGGGAACGCGCGACGCGCGAGTGCATGACGTCGCCGACGATCGCGACCCGCAGGCCCTCGATCCGGCCGAACCGCTCGCGCATCGTGTACATGTCCAGCAGCGCCTGCGTCGGGTGCTCGTGGGTCCCGTCACCCGCGTTCAGCACGTGGCCGCGGACCCATTTCGTCAGCTGGTGAGGCGAACCGCTCGATGAATGGCGGATCACGATCGCGTCCGCACCCATCGCCTGGAGCGTGAGCGCGGTGTCCTTCAAGCTCTCGCCCTTCGACACGCTGGATCCGCCCGTCGAGAAGTTGATCACGTCGGCCGACAGGCGCTTGGCCGCAAGCTCGAACGAGATGCGCGTGCGGGTGGAGTTCTCGTAGAAGAGGTTGACGACCGTGCGTCCGCGGAGCGCCGGCACCTTCTTGATGACCCGCGTCCCGACCTCGCGGAAGGACTCCGCCGTGTCGAGGATCCGGATCACGTCGTCCGCGGAAACGTCGTGCATCGACAGCAGATGTTCGTTCATCTCGACTCCTCCACGACCACGGCATCCTCCCCGTCGAGCTCCGACACCAACACCCGGACGTCGTCACCGCGATGGGTCGGCACGTTCTTGCCGACGTAGTCCGCACGGATCGGCAGCTCCCGGTGACCGCGATCCACGAGCACGGCCAGTTGGATCCGGTCGGGGCGGCCGAAGTCCATCAGCGCGTCCATCGCCGCCCGGATCGTGCGCCCCGTGAACAGCACGTCGTCGACGAGCACGACCGTCTTCCCGGTGATGTCGAACGGGATCCGCGTCTCGTGCACCTCGGGGGCCTCGGCTTTCAACCCGATGTCGTCGCGATAGAACGTGATGTCCAGCACGCCGACCGGCACCTCTGCCCGCTCGATCTCGGCGATCTCGGCCGCGAGGCGCCGGGCCAGGTGATCGCCACGGTTCGCGATCCCCACGAGCGCCAGACCGCCGGCCCCCTTGTCTCGCTCGACGATCTCGTGGGCGATCCGCGTGAGCGCCCGGCGGACGTCGGCCGGGTCGAGCAGCTTCCCGCTCATAGCAACGCGCTCTCCCGCGTACGCGGAAGAGCGCTCCGGTTGTGTCGCATCTGTCGCTCCCTTCCCGGCCTCGCGGGACCGGACTTAAAGGGTGGTTCGTCGAATGCAGCATAGCAACTCGGGTTCGGTGCCGCGGTGCGATGGGAGGTACCCGATACCCCGGGCGTACACTAAGGTGTATCGACAGACACATCCGAGCTGAAAGGCGGTCTGCCTGATGGAGTGGGGTATCGTCGCCGTGATCGCGGTCGCCGTCATCTTCGGCGTCAACAAGCTGCCGGACATCGCCCGCAACTTCGGTCGTGCGCAGGGCGAGTTCAAGAAGGGCCTGAAGGAAGGCGCGCTCGACGAGACGCCCGAGTCCTCCGAGCCGAAGACCGAGTCCTAGTCCGCTTCGGTCTCCACCGCGCTCCCTGGCTCGATCGCTGCCTCGCTCTCTGGCTCGTCCTCTGGCCGGCGCACCTCGCGGGCGATACGCCCGAGGATCCCGTTCACGTACCTGCGCGACTCATCGGAAGACAGCTCCGTCGCCGCCTCGACCGCCTCGCTGATCGCGACGGACGTCGGGATGTCCGTACGGTGCATCAGCTCGAACACCGCCACCCGCATGATGGTCCGGTCGAGGGTTGCCATCCGCGCCACGGTCCAGCCCTCGGAGTGCTCCTCCAGGAGCGGATCGATCTCCGGTAGATGCTCGCGGACCCCTTCGACGAGCTCTTCGGCGAACGGCGTCACGGTCCGGCCGGCATCGCGCCAACCGGCGAGCACCTCGTCGGCCGGAGCGTCGGTGATGTCGGCTTGGTACAAGATGTCGAGCGCGGTTCGCCTGGCTTCGCGCCGGGTGGTCACGCCTTCACGCGCTCGATGTACTCGCCCGTCCTCGTGTCGACCTTGATCTTCTCGCCCTCCTCCACGAAGAGCGGGACCTGGACGACGATCCCAGTCTCGAGCTTGGCCGGCTTGTAGGCGCCGGTCCGCGTGTCGCCTTTCACCCCGGGGTCCGTCTCGGTGATGGTGAGGACCATCGAGGCCGGCAGATCGACGCCGATCGGCACGCCTTCGTGCACGGTCACCTGGGCCTGGCCGCCTTCCACGAGGTACCCGCCGGCGTCGCCCACGAGCGTGCCCGGCACGTGGATCTGATCGTACGTCTCGAGGTCCATGAACACGTAGTCGTCGCCGTCGCCGTAGAGGTACTGCATGTCCTTGCGCTCGACGATCGCCAGCCCGACCTTCACGCCCGCGTTGAACGTCTTCTCCGCCACGGCCCCGGTCCTCAGATTGCGGAGCTTCGTCCGGACGAACGCGCCGCCCTTGCCGGGTTTCACGTGTTGGAACTCGATGATCTGGAAGAGCGTTCCGTCCAGCTCGAGGGTCATCCCGTTCTTCAGCTCGTTCGTGGACACGCTCACCGACGTCGCCCCTCGCCTACAGCTCGACCAGCTCGCGGATGGACGTCCCGATGACGCGACACCCGTCCTCGCGGACCTCCACCATGTCCTCGATCCGGACACCACCGAGCCCGGGCACGTACACGCCCGGCTCCACCGTCATGACGGCGCCGGCCGGCAGCACGTCCTCACCGTCGCGGCGGAAGTTCGGCCCCTCGTGGATCTCCAGACCGACGCCGTGCCCGAGCCCGTGCGTGAAGAACGCGCCGTATCCGGCGTCGTCGATGACGCCCCGCGCAACCGCGTCGATCTGGCCGCCGGTCGTTCCCGCGTGGACGGCGTCGATCGCCGCCTGCTGCGCCTGTCGCACCACGTCGTGGATCTTCCGCAGCTCTGCCGGCGGAGAGCCGAATGCGATCGTGCGGGTCATGTCGGCGTGGTAGCCGCCGTAGAGCCCGGCGAAGTCCATCTTGATCACGTCGCCCTCTTCCAGCACCCGGTGCGTGGGCTGGTGGTGCGGCTCCGCGGACTGCTCCCCGAACGCCACGATGGACTCGAACGAGAGTCCGTCGGCGCCCGCGCGACGCAACGCGCGCTCCAGCTCCAGCGCGACCTGGCGCTCGGTCATGCCGACCGCCAGCCGTTCGAGGATGTCGTCGAACGCGGTGTCCGTGCACGACTGCGCCTCGTCGAGCAGCGCGATCTCCTCGGCATCCTTCACCCATCGGAGACGCTCGACGGGCTCGCCCGCATCCACGAACTCGAGGTCCGGCACCTTCTCCTGCAGTTTCCGCAGGCCGCTCACGGTGACGTCGTGCGCCTCGAACCCCAGCCGACGGATGCCGAGCCTGTCGCACGCCTCGGACAGCGGTTGGTCGAACGAATCCAGGTACGTCACTCGTTCGAGATCGGAGACCTCGTGGCGGGACTGCTCGGTGTATCGCCCATCCGTGAAGAACAGGCTGATCGCGGGCGTCACGATCGCCTGGGCGTTCGAGCCGGTGAAGCCAGTCAGGTAGCGAACGTTCGTCAGTCGCGTGACGAGCATGGCGTCGACCTCCTGCTCCTCGATCGCGGGGAGCAGGGCGTCGCGCCTCAGTCGGTGATCCACGGCATCGCCTCCAGAGCCAGATGATAGCCACCGGCCCCGAGGCCGATGATGGACGCGCGGCAGACGTCGGTCACGACCGACGTCCTGCGGAACGCTTCCCGCGCATGGATGTTCGTCATGTGCACCTCGACGACCGGCAGTCCGCATGCCTCGATCGCATCTCGGAGCGCGTACGAGTAGTGCGTCAGCGCTCCCGGGTTCACCACGATCGCGTCGATCCCGTCGGCCTTCGCGCCGAGGAACCAACCGACGAGCTCGCCTTCGTGGTCGGACTGGCGCCATGACACGTCGTGCGCCACCTCGCGGCCGCGTTCCGTCACTGCGGCCATGATCTGATCCAATGTCTCGGAGCCGTACGTCTCCGGCTCGCGGGTCCCCAGAGCGCCGAGGTTGGGACCGAAGAGGTAGAGGATCTTCATGCGGCCGCTCCCATGTCGTGCAACACCCCTCGCAGCTCATCCTCGGTGACGTCCTCGACCACCACCGGACGACCGACGTTCTCCAGGAGGACGAAGCGAACACCACCGCGATACTTCTTGTCGAGCCTGAAGGCCGCCAGGATGTCGTCCGGGCTCGGCAGCGACCCGTCGGTCTCCAATCCGAACGAGGCGAGCAGCCGGCCGGTGCGGGCGGCGAGGCCTGCGGGCGCCATCCCCCGGGCTTCCGCGAGGCGCGCCGCGAACACCATGCCGACGGCGACGGCCTCGCCGTGCGACCGTCCGGCGAACGCGTCGAGCCGCTCGAGCGCGTGGCCGAGCGTGTGTCCGTAGTTCAGGACCAGGCGGCGCCCGTCGTCGCGCTCGTCCTCCGCCACGGTCCGGGCCTTCGCGGCGACGCAGCGGGCCACCAACCGTTCGAGCGTGGCCGGATCGCGAGCCAGCACCGACCCCGGATCTCGCTCCAGGGTGTCCAGCAGCTCCGTGTCGAGCGTCATCGCGTACTTCACGACCTCCGCCATCCCGGATCGCAGGTCGCGCTCGGGCAGCGTGAACAGCGTGTCGACGTCGGCGACCACCAGGCGAGGTTGCGCGAACGTCCCCACGAGGTTCTTCCCTTCCGGCAGGTTGACGGCCGTCTTGCCGCCGATCGCCGCATCCACCTGCGCCAGAAGGGTCGTCGGCACCTGGACGAACGGCACGCCGCGCATGTACGTCGAGGCGACGAACCCCGCGAGGTCGCCCACCGCCCCTCCTCCCAGCGCGATCACCGGGTCATCCCGGTGAGCCTCCTGGGTCGCGAGCTGGTGCAGCAGCGTCTCGTACACCCGCAGGGTCTTGGCGTCCTCACCGGAGGGGACCGTGAGCGGCACCGTGGCGAGCCCTGCTCCGTTCAGCGACGCCGCGAGCGGATCGAACCATCGAGCGGATACCGTCCGGTCGGCGATGACGAACGCGGTCGATGCGCCTGGCAGCTCCGGGAGCAACGAGCCCAACGACGCGATCGTGCCCGCGCCGACGCAGACGTCGTACGACCGCCCCGGAATCGGGACGGTCACGCGGACCAACGGAGCTCCTCCACGATGGCGTCGGCGACCTCGGCGGGTGGACCCGTGCCGTCCACGACGTGCGCCGCGAACTCGCGGTACAGGGGCTCCCGGGCCGCCAGGAGGCGCTCGAGGTCGCCCTCCGCCCGGATCAACGGCCTCTCCGCCGCGGGGCGAACGCGTGCCTGGAGCTGCTCGAGCGGGACGTCCAGGAACACCGCGACGCCCGTGTTCCGGAGCGTGATGCGGTTGGCCGGCTCGAGGACGACACCGCCGCCACATGCGACGACGGCCGGGTCGTGCGTGCTGGCGTCCGTGAGCGCGGCGGCCTCGCGCGCCCGGAACGCGGCCTCGCCCTCTGTGGCGAAGATGTCGGCCACGCTCGACCCGGTCTCGCGCTCGATCTCCGCATCGAGGTCGATGAACGGGACGCCGAACCGTCCGGCGAGCTCCTTGCCGACGACGGACTTGCCGGCCCCCGGCATCCCCACCAGGTACACGATCATGCCAACGTCTCCGCGTACGCCTCGAGGTTCCGGCGGGTCTCGGCCAGCGAATCCCCGCCGAACTTCTCCAGGACGGCGTTCGCGAGCTCGAACGCCACGACCGCTTCACCGACGACCCCTCCAGCCGGCACCGCGCACACGTCCGTCCGCTGCTTGATGGCCTGCGCCGCCGTTCCCGTGGCCAGGTCCACCGTGGCGAGCGGGCGTGGGACCGTGGAGAACGGCTTCATCGCGGCCCGCAGGCGGATCGGCTGACCCGTGGACATGCCGCCCTCGATCCCGCCCGCGCGAGCCGTCTTCCGTCCGATTCGGCCGTCCCGCAGCACGATCTCATCGTGCGCCTTGGAGCCGGTGCGAGCCGCCGACGCGAACCCGTCCCCCACCTCGACGCCCTTGACCGATTGGATGCTCATGAGCGCGAGCGCGAGGCGCGCGTCGAGCTTGCGGTCGTAGTGCACGTACGAGCCCAGCCCCGGTGGCGCCCCGTACGCCACCACCTCAAAGATCCCGCCGACCGTGTCCCTCGATCGCCGGATCCGATCGATCTCGGCCACCATCCGCTCGGCCGTCGTCTCATCGGTGCAACGCACGGGCGACGCGTCGATCGCGTCCAGGTCGGAGAGGAAGGGTACGGGCGACCTCGCCGGCACCTTCACGCTGCCGATCTGCACCACGTGGGAGAGCACGCCGACCCCGAGCTCCGCGAGGAACGCCTTGCAGCAGGCCCCGATGGCCACGCGCGCTGCCGTCTCTCGTGCGCTCGCTCGCTCCAAGACGTTGCGGACGTCGTCGAACCCGTACTTCTGCACCCCGACCAGATCCGCGTGGCCGGGACGCGGACGGGTGAGACGCGCATCGGGATCCTCGGCGCCCTCGACCGCCATCATCTCCGCGTACTTCTTCTCGAACTCCACGTTCGGGATCGTGATCGCCACCGGCGAGCCGAGGCTCCTCCCGTGGCGCACGCCCGTGAGGATCTCGAACCTGTCGGCCTCGAACCGCTGCCGGCCTCCACGACCGTAGCCGTGACGACGTCGCGCCAGCTCACCCGCGATCTCCTTCGGAACGATCCCCACGCCGGCAGGGAGCCCCTCCACGATCGCGACCAGCGCCTTTCCATGGGACTCGCCGGCCGTGAGCATCCGCAGCATCCGGACATCATAGGGACCGGCTGCGCCGCCTGGATGGGCGGGGGCGCGGTCTGGATGGGGCGGGGGCGCGGTCCTGGATGGGGCGGGGGCGGCCCCGAAAACGAGACCGCCCCCGCGCCGGCGACCGCTCCCCCCGTGGGCGGGCCGCCGGATCCGTAAACCCCGTCTACTTCGAGGGGGTGAAGCAGAGCGTGAAGGACTCGTCGCCGAACAGGAACGTGGCGCAGTTCCCCGCCAC
>JBBQVZ010000011.1:0-42889 GCA_038211015.1 Actinomycetota bacterium
CACGCGTGCGCGGACCAGATCCCCACCGCCCAGGCTCTCGCGGAGCTCGTTCCGGTCGTGGAACAGCATCAGTTGGATCTGTTTCACTCCCCACTTGGTGGTGGCGACGGTGGGGATGTTCAGGCGCTCGTAGATGTCGGCGCGCCGGGGATCGTAGATCCGCGCGACGACCTTCGGGACGTGATAGTGCTCGAGCGCGACGCGCGCGGAGACGATGTTCGAGTTGTCCCCGCTGGAGACGGCGACGAACGCATCGGCTTCCTTGATGCCCGCCTCTTCCAGCACGTCGCGATCGAATCCCAACCCCACGATCGTTGTCGCGCGCGTCCCGGGCGGGTACTTGACGAAGGCGGAGGGCTTCTTGTCGATGACCGCGACGTCGTGGTCGCCCTCCAAGAGTTGCAAGGCCAATTCCGACCCCACGCGTCCGCATCCCATGACGATGACCTTCATGCGGGGGAGACTACTGGACGCCTGCGGGGGCTGCCACGGACGTGTCCGCGACGGGCCGCGGCGCGAAGAAGTACGGGACGCGCGCCACGTCGATGTGTGGATACCGGCCGAGCGTCCGCATGATCTTGCTGCCCGTGCGGTCGTGGAGCAGGCGTTGGCTGAGCTTGGGGAAGTCCCGCCGGGCCATCACGACGGTCACCTCCGTGCCTCGATCCGACCGGCTCAGCACGTACTCCTCAAGCGCGCGCGTGATGTTGCGGTCCCAGCATTCGATCACGTCGAGCGGGACCGGCATCCGCGCGTCCATCCACTTCTTCACGAGCATCCCCGCGCGGTCGGGATCGACGGCCGCGTGCACGGCCCAGACCTCCGTGCACCCGAGGGTGAGTGGATAGCGCACGGCCCGAAGGACGGCACTGTCCAACTTGTCGACCAGCACGATCGCGGTGTGTTGGCCGCGGGGAGCCATCCGCACGACGGGCCTCCCCTGCTCGTCGTATGAGAGGGGGTGCACGCCGTCGGGGTGATCGCGAACCAGCGTCACCCGCACCTGCTCGTACGGAAGCAGTGCGCGCGTGAGCCGCGCGCCCGCCCTGGCTTCGGAGATCCGTTCGCGTGCCGACGTCTCGTGGGGGACGGGGATCAGCACGTTCACGTCGCGATCCTCCGGCATGGCCGCGATGAAGCCGGCCAGGCGGCTCGCACCTTCGCCTCCGCCTCGCAGGATCTTCAGGGGGACGTCGCTCAGGCCCGCGGCGCTCCACGCCGTTTCCAACTGGAGCGTGCGCAACGGGTCGTCCTCGATGTGCACGGCCCGGACGTCGTCCGCACGGATCGTCTTGGCGTACTGCAGCGCGTGGATGGTCTTGGAGTCGACGTGATCGACGAGCAGCACGATAGCCGGTCGCTTCAGATCGTCCGTGTTGAACCGTTCCAGGTCTCGTTGGAGCTCGCCTTGTTCCACCTCGTACTGCCGCGCCAACCGGATCAACGCGTAGACCATGATCGGCACCAGGACGATGACGGCCCACGCGCCGTGAGTGAACTTCGTGATACCGATGACGATCAGCACGACGCCGGTCGCGAGCGCTCCCAGGCCGTTGACGAGCAGGCCGACCTGCCAGTGGGGCTCTTTGATCCGGAGGTGCCGCTTGGCCATGCCGGCCTGCGACAACGTGAACGACGTGAAGACACCGATCGCGTAGAACGGGATCAACTTCGTCACGTCCCCGCCGAACGCGATCACGAGCGCCGCCGCCGCCATCGAGAGCGCGATGATCCCGTTGGAGAAGACCAGCCGGTGCCCGCGCGTCGTGAACTGCCGAGGCAGGAAGTCGTCGCCCGCCTGGAAGCTGGCGAGGCGCGGGAAGTCAGCGAACGCGGTGTTCGCGGCGAGCACCAGGACCATCGTGGTGGCGATCTGCAAGACGTAGAACGCCACGTGGCCGAACGTGCTGCTCCCGTACACCGCGCGGCCGATCTCGGCGAGCACGGTCTGCTGCTGCGTCGGGTCGGGGACCGCCTGGACCTTCTGGGCGAGGAAGGAGATCCCGAGGAACATCGTTCCGAGGAGCGCGCCCATCCACATCAAGGTGGTCCGCGCGTTCTTCCACTCCGGTGGGCGGAACGCCGGCACACCGTTGGAGATGGCCTCGACGCCAGTCATCGCCGTGCTGCCAGACGCGAGCGCGTGGAGGCCGAGGAACAGCCCGACGAGCGCCAGTGGCTCGATCCCCTGTGCGGAATGTTCGCTCGCCCAACCGGCCGTGAAGCCTCCGGTCGCGGCGTGCTGGAGCGTGCCCGACGCGAGCTTGACGATCCCGAGCAGGATGAGCGAGCCGATCATCGTCAGGAACAGGAACGTCGGAGCGGCGAAGATGCGCCCCGACTCCTTCACGCCCCGCAGGTTGCCGACGGCGATGAGCGCGATGAAGAACAGACACAGCGGAACGCGCAGCTCGTGCAACGCGGGGACGGCGGCGATGATCGCCGAGACGCCGGCCGACACCGAGACCGCGACGGTCAGCACGTAGTCCGTCAGCAGCGCGACGCCGGCGACCTGCGCCGGGACCAATCCGAAGTTGTCCTTCGTGACGATGTAGGCACCGCCGGCTGACGGGTAGGCCTTGATCGTCTGCCGGTAGCTGAACATCAAGATCGCGAGCACACCGACGATGACGAACGACAACGGCAGGATCAGGGCGAACGCGGCGGTGGCGACCGCCCCCGCGATGAAGAGGGTACGGAGCATCTCCTCCGTGGCGTAGGCAACGGACGAAAGGGCGTCGGAGGAGAAGATCGCGAGCGCGGTGGACTTCCCCAGTCGCTCATGGATGAGTTGCGCTGTAGGGAGCGCGGGACCCAGGATGAGCCGCTTGAGGGAGTAGGCCCCCGGATGGGGCAACGGGCCCGGAGCGAGGCGCCCCGTCCGGTCCGATCGCTTGGTGTTCGTCAACCGTGCGCTCCTCGAGGGTTCGGGTCGTGCATGTACAGCGTCGGCCGTCCGGCGTGAAGGACCCGTGAAGGTCGGGCCCGGCGCCGTGAAGATGTCGTGAAAAGGGCTAGCGTTCGTACCCGTGAACGTGCGCGACCTGCTCCATCCCGGCCGCCGGGCAACCCCGGTCCAGGCGGTGATCATCGCTCTGGCCCTGTCGACCGTGGCCACGGGACTCGGCCTGCTGATCGACAGGCACGGCGACGTGATCGCCGTGTCCTTCTATTTCCTCGCCGTGGTGTTGGCGTCGACCTCGGGAGGGATCCGCGCCGGCGTGATCGCTGCGGTCCTGAGTTCCCTCGGATTCACGTTCTTCTTCACGGCTCCCGAGTACGCCCTTCGGGTCGCGCGTGTCCAGGATGCCGTGGCTGCGGTCGTGCTCTTGGTCGTGGGGACGATCGTCGGATTGCTCGTTGCGCGCATGATCGATGAGCGCGAGCGCGCGACCGAGCGGGAGCGCGACGCGCGGCTGCTCGGCTACCTGGCGACCAAGCTCCTTTCTGGCGAACCGCTCGACCGCGTCCTTGACGACTTCGCCTCGGCATTGATCGATCCGTTCGGTCTGCTCCGCTGCGAGGTCTCGGCGACGATGGACGACACGGTCGCCGCGAGACGCGCGATCGGGCTTGAGGGCCCTGCCGGACCATCGCAGACGCTCGACATCTCGATCGGCAACATCTCGTTCGGCACCCTGACGGCCGTGCGTCCGGTCGGAGGCAGGCCGTTCACCTCCGACGATCGCGAGCTGCTCGAGGCGGCCGCCAAGCAGGCGGCGTTCGCGCTCGAACGTGCCCGGCTGGACGCGCAGGTTCGAGGGGCGCAGTTGGATTCCGAAACGAGCCGGTTGCGCGCCGCCCTCTTCTCCAGCGTGACGCACGACCTCCGAACGCCGCTCGCCTCGATCAAGGCCGGGGTATCGAGCCTGCTCTCCGATGAGGTCTCCTACGATCCCGCCCAACAACGGGAGCTCCTCACGACCGTCCTCGAGGAGACCGACCGCATGAACCGGCTCGTGGGCAACCTGATGGATCTATCCAGGATCCGCGCGGGGGCGCTGGTGCTCGCCCGCGAGCAAGGCTCGATCGACGAGATCGTCGACGCCGTTGTCGCCAGGATGCGCCCGCGTCTGCCGGGAGTGAGGTTCCGGCTGAACGTCCGGCCGGATCTTCCGGACGTGTTCGTGGACCCGGTGCAGATCGACCAGGTCCTGACCAACCTCTTGGAGAACGCGGCGGCGCATTCTCCCGCGAACGGCGAGGTGCAGGTCGCGGCCGCGTCGTACCGCGGAACGATCCAGATCAGGGTGGCGGATCACGGCGAGGGTATCCCGGAGGCCGAGCGAGAGCGGGTGTTCGAGGCGTTCTACCGTGGCGACGCGGCCCCGGAGCGACCGGGGAGCGGCCTCGGGCTCGCGATCGCGCAGGCCGTCGTCGTGGCGCATGGCGGTCGGATCTGGATCGAGGGAGCTCCCGGCGGGGGTACCGTCGTGGTGTTCGAGCTTCCGGTCAGAGCGGGGTCCGCGTGAAGGTGCTCGTCGTGGACGACGAACCGCAGATCCGTCGCGCGCTCCGCACCAGCCTCGAGGCGCACGGCTACGAGGTAACGACCGTGGGGACCGGGGAGGAAGGCGTGCTCGGCGTGGCGGAGACCGCTCCCGACCTGGTGTTGCTCGATCTCGGCCTTCCCGATGTCGACGGCGCGGAGGTGATCGAGCGCATCCGCGCGTTCAGCGAGGTGCCGATCATCGTGGTGTCCGTCCGCGAAGGACAGCACGCGAAGGTCGCCGCGTTGGACGCGGGGGCGGACGACTTCGTGACCAAGCCGTTCGGCATGGAGGAGCTGTTGGCCCGGTCCCGCGCCGCGCTCCGACGGCGTCGCCCCGATGAGCCGACCCCGTCGGTCGTCCGCTTCGGGGACCTCACCGTCGATCTGGCTCGGAGGCTCGTGACCCGCGGCGACGTGGCCCTGCACCTCACACCGACGGAGTACGCGCTGCTCGAAGCTCTCGTGTCCAACCCCGGGAAGCTCCTCACCCACGGGTGGCTGCTCCGCAAGGTCTGGGGAAGGGGATACGGCACCGAGACGACGTACCTTCGGACCTACATCCGGGCGCTCCGGAGGAAGCTCGGGGACGACGCGTCGGCGCCCGGCCTCATCACCACGGAGCCGGGCGTCGGGTACCGATGGGTCGCCGAGCCGACCGGGTAGCATCCGCCGATGGACCGCACCAAGACGAAGGGCCCGACCAGCGAGGTCGTGAAGCGGCTGCTGCTGGGCCGGGCGGTCCCCAGCGAAGGGCTCGAGCACACCCTTCTGCCGAAGATCCTTGCGCTGCCGGTTTTCTCGTCCGACGCTCTCTCCTCGGTCGCGTACGCGACCGAGGAGATCCTCCGCGTTCTGCTCATCGCGAGCGCGACCGGCATCCGCTTCGCCATGCCGATCGCGATCGCGATCGCGTTGCTGCTGGTCGTCGTGGTGTCCTCGTATCGCCAGACGGTGCGCGCCTACCCAAACGGCGGCGGTTCCTACATCGTGAGCAAGGAGAACCTCGGCACGTTCGCGGGCTTGCTCGCCGCCGCCGCGCTGCTTACGGACTATGTGCTGACGGTTGCTGTGTCGGTCGTCGCCGGCGTCTTCGCGATGATCTCGGCGATCCCCAGCCTGGCACCCGTCAAGGTGGAGCTGGCCGTCGGGTTCGTTGTGCTGATCACGCTGGCGAACCTGCGTGGCGTTCGCGAATCGGGCACGCTCTTCGCCGTTCCGACCTACGCGTTCATCGTGTCGATCTTCACGCTGCTGATCGTAGGTCTGGCGCGCTGCGCGTTCGGGGGATGCCCCGTCGTGACCGAGCATCTCGCCGCGGCGCCCGAGCTCGCCACGACGGCCGCCCCCCTCGGCTTGTTCGTGATCCTGCACGCATTCTCATCCGGCGCCACGGCGCTCACCGGCGTCGAGGCGATCTCCGACGGCGTGCCCGCGTTCCGCCACCCCCGGGCGAAGAATGCCGCGGAGACGCTCGCCATCATGGGGGCCATCTCGGTGACGATGTTCCTCGGCATCTCGTTCCTGGCGACACACATCCACGGGATCACGGTCAGCGAGGAGGGGTCCGTCGTCGGGCAGATCGCCCACGCCGTGTTCCGCGGCGGCCCTGTCTTCTACATCGTGCAGTTCTTCACGAGCGCGATCCTCATCCTGGCCGCGAACACGGCCTATCAGGACTTTCCGCGGCTGTCGTCGATCCTCGCACGCGACCGGTTCATGCCCCGGCAGTTCGCCAACCGCGGCGACCGGCTCGTCTTCTCCAACGGCGTGATCGTGCTTGGCTCGCTCGCGAGCCTGCTGATCCTGGTGTTCGACGCCGATCTGAACCGGCTGATCCAGCTCTACGTGGTCGGGGTGTTCACCGCGTTCACGTTGTCGCAGTCGGGCATGATCCGCCACTGGCTGAAGGAGAAGCACAAGGGCGCCGAGGCGCAGAAGGGCTGGCGACGCTCCATCGTCATCAACTCGATCGGCGCCGTGTCGACGTTCGTCGTCCTGGTCATCGTCTCGCTCACCAAGTTCCTCGAGGGCGCGTGGATCGTGTTCGTCGCGGTTCCCATCATCATGTTCGCGTTCATCTCCATCCACCGTCACTACTCGGCGATCATGGCGCAGCTCCGCCGGGGCACCATCCGTTCGGGGGAGCTCGGTGAGAACCACGTGGTCCTGCTCGTCCGCGATCTCGACCCGGCGACGGCGGAGGCTCTCGGGTACCTCCGATCGTTCCGCGCGATGGACGTGCGCGCGGTGTACCCGGTCTCGAGCGGCGCCGTGCCGTCCGAGCTCCAAGATCGCTGGCGCGCGTTCGCGGGTGGTGGCCCGGACCTCGAGCCGCTCGTGTGTCGCGGCGACGACCTGCTGAGCGCGATGCGGACTTACGTGAAGGGCATCCAGCGTGGCCCCGTCGATTTCATCACCGTGATCGTGCCCGAGGAGATCAGCGAAGGCTTGGTCACTTACCTCCTGCGGAACCGGAAGCTGGTCCAGCTCAAGGCGGGCTTGCTCCGGGAGGCGAACGTCGTCGTCACGGACGTCCCGGTGGTCGTCGAGGACGGCACACCCGTGGGAGCGGACGCCCGCCCGCTGATCCCCCAGCGAACCGTGACCCTCCTCTTCGTCTCCAACGTGAACGATGCGACCATCCGCGCCGTGAACTACGCGCGCTCGCTCGGTGCCGCCGAGACGCGCGCGATCTACTTCGAGCTCGACCCGGAAGCGGTCAACGCCAACCGCTTGGAGCAGGAGTGGTTCGACTCGCAGATGGGGATCCCGCTGGATATCGTCGAGGCCCCCTTCCGCGATCTCACGAGCCCGATGGTCGGAGAGGTTCGCCGCTACACCGCTCGTCCCGACACCGTCGTGAACGTGGTGATCCCCGAGTTCGTGATCAACAAGTGGCGCCACTTGATCCTTCACAACATGAATGCCCTGTTCATCAAGCGGCTCTTCCTGTTCGAAGAGCGCGCCGTGCTCACCAGCGTGCCCTTCCCGTTGGAGGATCCGCGCGCGGCGCGCGCGGCCGAGGCCCGGGCGTCGGAGGGATCCTGACGTGGACCGGGCGGCCGCGGTCGCGTTCTGTCGTGAGAAGTGCCTGAAGGAGACGACGGTCCGGCATCTGATCTCCGTTGAGGGCGTCATGCGGGCGCTCGCGGGCCGGTTCGACGAGGACGCGGATCTCTGGGGGCTCACGGGGCTCTTCCACGACCTGGACCAGGATCACACCGGTGACGAAGGGCTGGGGCATGCCGAGCTCGCGGCGTCGTGGCTCCGCGAGGAAGGCGTCGACGAGCGCATCGTGAACGGCGTGCTCGCGCACGCGTACGAGGTGTATCGCACTGACCTGATGTCCCGCGCCGTGGTGCACGCCGACGCGGTCGCCGGCCTGCTCGTCGCGTCCGCGCTCGTCCGGCCCGAGAAGGCGTCCGGGATGAAGGTCTCGTCCGTGAAGAAGAAGCTCAAGGAGAAGGCGTTCGCTCCGGGCGTGAATCGGGACGAGATCATGGACGTAGAGGAGTCGATCGGGCTCCCGCTCGATGAGTTCATCGCCGTGTCGATCGCCGGGCTGCAGTCGGTCGCACCGGAGATCGCTCTGGTCGCTGAGGCGAACTAGTCTGTTTCAGACTCCTTCGATCGCACGGCCTCCCGCATCCGCCTGCTGCTCTCGTACCAGCACCGACGAGAGCTCGGCGCCGAACAGGAAGATCCACATCGCCAGCCGGATGATCAGGAGCAGTCCGAAGATCCCGCCGATCGTGCCGTAGAGCGATGACCAATGCTCGATCGTGAGGTTGACGAGCACCCCACCGATGATCTTCAAGACCGCGAATCCCGCCGTCATGAGGATCGCCCCGGGCAGATGATCGCGCCAGCGGAGCGTCTTGCTCGGCGTGAGCAGCCTGTAGAGGAGCAGGAAGTACCCGAACTCGATCAGCAGGAGGATCAGCCGGACGACGATCCACACCGGGATCGCGATCGGTCCATGGAGATCGAAGCTCTGGACCAGGGCGCCGACGACCAATCCACCGATCACGACGGCGCCGAGCACGACCGTGATCAACACGGCGCGGAACCGGTTCACCACGCTCCGGCGCCTCACGCCGAAGACCCTCGAGAGTGCACGTTCAGCGTGGCTCGACAGCACCGACGCGGCCCACAGAGCACCGATCAACCCGACGAAACCGATGTCGGCCCGAGCCTGAAGTTGCTCCCGGAGCGAGTCCAGACCCACCGCGGAGAGTCCCGGGATGGCGGCGATCAGCTCCTGGAACCAGTCCGACCGGCCGACGCTCGTGACCGCGGTGCCTGCGAGCCAGAACCCCACGAGGAGAAGGGGCAGGAGCGAGAGGAAGGTGGCGTAGGTGAGGGCGGCGGCCTGCGTGCTCACGTCGTCGACCCGGCTCTTCCCGTGCACCTCGACCGCCACCTGCGCCGACCGGAGGATGCGCGTTTGCACGCGGGGGGTGAAGCGACCGAGCTGCACCGAGACCCACTGGAGCAGCCGCAGGAGCCAGGTCCCTCCGAGGTCGCGGAGCCAACGGGTCGCTCGCTGTACTAGCGTTCCCATGTGAGCCAAGCTTCGCACGGGGTCGAGGAGGCAGCATGAACATCAGACCGGCTACCCAGGAAGACGTCGATTTCCTCCAGAAGATGCTGTACGAGGCCGCCCGGTGGAACCCCGACTGGCCGCGTGAACCCATGGAGGAGGTGCTGGCCGAGCCCATGGTCACCCGCTACCACGAGGGATGGGGGCGTCCCGGGGACGCGGGAGTGATCGCGGAGCTCGACGATGTCCCCGTCGCCGCTGCCTGGTACCGCCTGTTCACCGCGGATGCCCCCGGCTACGGGTTCGTCGACGAGAAGATCCCCGAGCTCGGCCTGGCCGTGGAGCCGCTCCACCGGCGGAAGGGGATCGGCGGGATCCTGCTCCGGGCGCTCATGGTCCAGGCCCGCGAGGAAGGGTTCCAGGCGCTCTCGCTCTCGGTCGCCGTGCACAACCGCTCGCGGATGATGTACCAGCGGGTGGGGTTCGAACGCCTCGAGGAGGACGACGGCGGATCCTGGATCATGGTCGTGAACCTCTGAGCGAGGGACCGACGATCCGACCCGTCTACGGCTCCGCTCGCCCGGCGGAGCGCGCCCGGTCGAGGGCCGCGTACTCCTCGCGGACCTGACGCCACCTCCGGATCACCCACCACACGCCTCCGATGACGATGGCGGCGGCGATCGCCCAGGCGACCGGCCGGATCACCTTCTCGGCGGCGCCCCAGTTGTCTCCCAATGTGTAGCCGATCCAGGCCAGGGCGAACGTCCACGGCAGACACCCCAGGACCGTGTAGAACGTGAACTTCACGACGTCCATCCGCGCGACGCCTGCCGGGACGCTGATGAACGTCCGAACGACCGGCAGGAGGCGCGAGACGAAGACCGTCACCTCGCCGTGGCGCTCGAACCAGGCGTGGGCACGATCCACTTCGTGTGGGCGGATCAGCAGGTACCTGCCGAACCGGTCCACCAAAGGCCTTCCACCCACGGCGCCGGCCCCGTAGGCGAGCCACGACCCCACGACGTTGCCCGCGGTGCCGGCCATGACCACCCAGAACAGGTCCAACTCCCGACCGGCGGCGACGAACCCGGCGCTGGCGAGCGCCCCGCCGAACAGCATCGTGACCTCGGACGGGATGGGGATGCACGCCGACTCCAGGAGCATGAGGAGGAAGATCGCCAGGTAGCCGTAGCGAACCAGCTCGTTCGTGACGAAGTCGGTGAAGAGGGCGAGCACGATCGCTCCATCGGTCTGGGGAAGGTCCGAGCCTAACAGCGGCACGGGGAATAATGGCCTCCCCGGCGCCGTTCTGGGCGATGTCGAAGCCACCCACCGGCGCCCCCCGCTCCACGTCGCCGTCGGCCGCGGTGGTACCTTCGCCGCCAAGGATGTCGTTTGACACCCTTTCCCCGAGCCCAGTAAAGGTTCGTTGCGTATGCCGAAAACCCTGGTCGTCGTCGAATCGCCCGCGAAGGCGAAGACGATCGAGAAGTACCTGGGCGGTGACTACACCGTCCGGGCCTCCTATGGGCACATCCGTGACCTGCCGAAGAGCCAGCTCGGGGTGGACGTGGAGCACGACTTCGAACCCGCGTACATGGTCCCCGAGGAGTCCGAGCGCCACGTCCGGGAGCTGAAGGCGGCCCACAAGAAGGTCGACGACCTGGTCCTCGCGACGGACTACGACCGCGAGGGCGAGGCCATCGCGTTCCACGTGGCGACGATCCTGGGGGTCTCGCCCGATGTGGCGAAGCGCGTGACGTTCACCGAGATCACGAAGGACGCCATCTTGGAGGCGTTCCGCCAGCCTCGAGAGATCGACATGAAGCTCGTCGACGCGCAGCAGGCCCGGCGCGTCCTGGATCGCCTGGTCGGATACCGGATCTCGCCCCTGCTGTGGAAGCGGGTGCGCCCGGGGCTCTCCGCGGGGCGCGTCCAGTCCGTCGCCGTGCGTCTGATCGTCGAACGCGAACGAGAGATCCAGGCGTTCAACCCGATCGAGTACTGGAGCGTCGACGTCCGGCTCACGCCCGACGGCGACCCCCAGCCGTTCCTCGCCCGCCTGGTCGAGGTGCCCGAGGGGAAGGTCGCCGCCTCGCCCGACAAGAAGGGCGTGCACCTGGGGGCCGAGGCCGACGCGGCGCAGCATGTCGAACGGCTGAACCGCTCCGCCTACCGCGTCAAGAACGTGGAGCGCAAGGAGCGCAAGCGCTCGCCTGCTCCGCCGTTCACCACGTCGACCCTGCAGCAGGAGGCGGCGCGCAAGCTCGGGTTCTCGGCGCGCAAGACCATGACCCTCGCCCAGCGGCTGTACGAGGGTGTGGATCTCCCGGGTGAGGGCACGGTCGGCCTCATCACCTATATGAGGACCGACTCCTTGAACATCGCCGATTCCGCGCTGCGCGAGATCGCCGAGCTGGTCAAGACGGAATACGGTCAGGCGTACTCGCTCGACGAGCCGCGTCGGTACAAGACCAAGTCGCGGAGCGCGCAGGAGGCGCACGAGGCCGTCCGCCCCACATCGGTGCTCCGCACGCCCGACCTGATGAGCCGGATCCTCGAGTCCGACCAGCTGCGCCTGTACCGACTGATCTGGCAGCGAACGGTCGCGACGCAGGTCGCCGACGCCCGCTTCAACCAGGTGGGCATCGATATCGAGGCGCTCGCGCAGGACGCGGCCGGCGACGTGCGGTACAGGCTGCGCGCGACCGGTCAGACGCTCGTATTCGACGGGTTCATCCGCATCTACAAGGAGGGGCGCGACGATCAGGTGGATCCCGACGCCGAGTCGATGCTGCCAGAGCTCACCGTCGAGCAGGTCCTTCGGATGCTGGAGGTGCTGCCGGAACAGCACTTCACGCAGCCGCCGCCGCGTTTCTCGGAGGCATCGCTCGTGAAGACGCTCGAGGAGCTGGGGATCGGTCGTCCCTCCACGTACGCGTCGATCATCTCGACGATCCAGGACCGCGGGTACGTCCGCTTGGAGGAGAAGCGCTTCCACCCCGAGGACGTCGGCATGGTCGTGACCGACAAGCTCATCGAACACTTCCCCGACGTGGTCGACGTCAACTTCACCGCGCACATGGAGGACGAGCTCGACGATATCGCCGAAGGCGGCATCGGGTGGACACAGGTGCTGCACGAGTTCAACGAGCCGTTCCAGCGGGCGCTCGAGAAGGCCGAGCACTCGTTCGAGCGCTACGAGGAAGAGCTGGACGAGCTCTGCCCGCTCTGTCCCAAGGAGGGCCGCGAGCCGGGCAAGCTCCAGGTCAAGCTGGGCCGGTTCGGCAAGTTCATCGGCTGTCCGAACTATCCGGAGTGCCGCTACATCCGCAACATGGACGGGAGCGAGCGCCCGGAGCCCGTGCTGCTGGACGAGACCTGTCCCGAGTGCGGCGTCCACAAGCTCCAGGAGCGGGTCGGCCGGTTCGGTCCCTTCGTGGGCTGCAGCGGCTACCCCGAGTGCCGCTACATCCGCAAGGATCCGCCGGTCTCAACGGGGGTGACGTGCCCCGAGTGCAAGCAGGGCGAGCTGGTCGAACGCAAGAACCGGTTCGGGGCCCCGTTCTATAGCTGCGACCGTTATCCGGAGTGCACGCTCGCGGTGAGCAACCCGCCGATCAAGGACCACCCGTGTCCGGAGTGCGGTTCGCTCCTGCTGCAACGGCCGAAGAGCGTCAAGTGCTGGAGCTGTGGCGCCGAGCTCGACTTGGACTTCCACGTGACGAAGGAAGGCGATCCCGAGGCCGAGGCGGCGGTGCGCGCCGCCAAGGCGGCGGCACGCGAGGCGCGGGCGAAGGCGAAGAAGAAGCCGGCGGCCAAGAGGACATCGGGCCAAAGGACATCGGGGAAGAAGACCGCTGCGAAGCGGACCGCCGCGAAGCGCAAACCTGTCGCGAAGCGGAAGCCGGCCGCCAAGAAGGAACCGGCGGCCAAGCAGGTGAGCGCCGCCTCATCCGGCTCCGCGGCGCTCGCGGTCGTGCCCGACGCACCGGAGGCCTAGCGGCCCGTGTCCAGCATCGCCGACGAGGTCGCCGCGCTCCGCGGAACCAAGTCGGCCACCCTCAAGGACCTACTGATCCACCCCGGGTTCTCGCGCCTGCTGGCGGCGATGACGGTGTCGTCCCTGGGCGATTGGGTCGGGTTCGTCGCGGTGACGTCGCTCGTCGCTCGTCTCGGCGGGACCGCAGCCGGATTCGCGGTCGGCGGCGTGATGACCGCTCGGATGCTTCCCGCGATCCTGTTCGGCCCCCTCGCAGGCGTGCTGGTCGACCGGTTCGACCGCAAGCAGATCATGATCGTGGCCGACGTCGCGCGCGGCGTCATGTACGGCTCGATGGCGTTCGTCGGAGAGCTCTGGCTGATCTTCCTGCTCTCGTTCGTGATCGAGTGCTTCTCGCTCCTGTGGACGCCGGCGCGGGACGCGTCGCTGCCCAACCTGGTGCCGCGGCGACAGCTCGCGAACGCGAACTCGATCGGCCTGATCAGTACGTACGGCACGCTGCCGCTCGGCGGCGCGATCTTCGCGCTTCTGGCCGGGTTCAGCTCGTGGATCGCCGCGCGTGCGCCCTACTTCGGGTCGCACAAGGAGAGCCTGGCGCTCCTGCTCGACGCAGGGACGTTCGCGTTCTCAGCGTTCATGGTGAGTCGCGTGCCGATCCGCACTCCGGCGGGCCGGTCGATGGGCAGGTTCGACCTGTCGCGTGTGTGGAGGGACGTGCGCGACGGTGTCCGGTTCCTCCGGGAGGACTCGATCGCGTCGGCGATGACCGGCGGGATCGTGATCGCGTTCGCCGCCGTCGGCGCGGTGCTCGCGCTCGGTCCGATCTTCGTGAACACGACGTTGCACGCCGGCACGGCCGGGTGGGGCATCGTCGTCGTGGCGTTCGGCGTCGGCATGGCGATCGGGATGGCAGGCACGAACGAGGTCGCCAAGATCGTGGAGCGCGACCTCGCGTTCGTGTGGTCGCTGGTCGCGGCGGCGGGGGCGCTCTTCGTCCTGGCCGCCATGCCGAACCTGGGACTCGCCGCGGTCGTGACCGTGTGGCTTGGTCTGTTCTGCGGCCTGGCCTGGGTGAGCGGCTACACGCTCCTGCAGGAGAACGTCGAGGACGAGTTCCGCGGACGGACCTTCGGCTCGCTCACGGTGCTCTCGCGCCTGGGGCTCTTCCTGTCGCTCACGGTGTTCCCTATCCTGTCCAACGTCTATGGCGTCAACCACGAGCTCCACATCGGCGGTCAGCGCTTCGATCTCGCGGGCACGCGGCTGGCGCTCTGGACCGCGGGACTGCTGGCGCTCGGCGCCGGTCTCAACACCCGCCGGTTGTTGCGGCGACACCGGCTTTCCCGGCCACAACCCCTCACGCTCGTGCCGAAGCTGAAGCGGCCGCCGGCCACCGGGCTGTTCATCGCGCTCGAGGGCGTGGAGGGTGCGGGCAAGGGCACCCAGATCCGGCTGGCCGAGGAGTACATCCGGTCGCTCGGTCTGGACGTGCTGGTGACGCGCGAGCCCGGGGGGACGGCGCTCGGGGAGCAGATCCGTCAGGTGCTGCTCGACCCCAAGACCGGGAAGCTCGACGCGCGGGCCGAGGCGCTGTTGTTCGCCGCGAGCCGCGCGCAGACGGTCACGTCGGTCATCCGGCCGGCGCTCGCCGAAGGCAAGATCGTCCTCTCCGATCGCTACGTCGACTCGTCGCTCGCGTACCAGGGGTGGGCGCGCGGCCTTGGCGAGCAGGACGTGCTGACGTTGAACGTGTGGGCGACGCAGGGCCTCTTCCCGGACCTGGTGATCCTGCTGCACGTCGAGCCCGAGCTGGGGTTGCTCCGCTCGACGGAAACGCCCGATCGGATGGAGCTGGAGGGGCAGGACTTCCACGCGAAGGTGTCCGACGCGTACCTGAAGATCGCCGAGGAGCATCCGGAGCGGTTCGTCGTGGTGGACGCCGACAAGCCTCCGGCAGAGGTCTTCGAGGGCGTGAAGGAAGCGTTGCAGCGCGTGCTGAAGGACCGCGAGGACGACCCCGCGCGGCCCGCGGGCGGCTCGGTCGGCCCGGCCGGGTAGCATCGCGACGTGAGCGCCGTCCTCGATCGAGTGCCCGGGCAGGACGCCGCCATGGCGTTCCTGACGGGAGCGGCGGAGCGGCCCCACCACGCATACGTGTTCGCCGGTCCGGAGGGATCCGGCAAGTCGATCGCAGCCCGGGCGTTCGTCGCCGCGCTGCTGTGTCCGGAGGGTGGCTGCGGCGCGTGCCGCGCGTGCCGGCTGGTCATGGAGGATCACCATCCCAACGTGTTCCTGGTGGAGCCCGAGGGTCGCGACATCCACGTGGACACCATCCGCGAGGAGGTCTGGACGCCGGCGTACCGGACGGCTCCCGAACCCGGTCGCAAGGTGTTCCTGATCCGCGAGGCCGACCGCCTGTCGCCGGCCGCGGCGGACACGCTCCTCAAGGTGCTCGAGGAACCGCCGGCCGACTCCGTTCTGCTGCTGATGTCGGCCCGCGCCCACGAGCTGCCGGACACCGTGTTGTCCCGGTGCCACGTGGTCACGTTCACGGCGCTGTCCGAGATGTTCGTCGTCGAGGTGCTCGTCGGAGAAGGCGTCGACGAGACGCGCGCACGGCTCGCGGCACGACTGGCCGGCGGGAACCTGGGCCGTGCGCGGCGGCTCGCCGCCGCGGCCGACGGCCTGCGGTTCCGAGAGGCCGCCGAGCGGGCCGTTACGCTCGCCTCTGAGGGCCCTACCGGGGCGCTCGAGGCCGCCGACATCGTGCTGGCCGCCGCGGCCGAGTACAAGAAGGGACTGAAGGCGGAGCTCGAGACGGCGCTCGCGCCGTTCGTGGACGGGAAGGGACGCCCCGAGGACGCGTACCGCGGCGCCATCAAGCGCATCGAGACGCGGTTCCATCGGCGTGAGCGGCGAGCGGAGCGCGACTACGTCGACTGGGAGCTGTTGGCGGTGTCGTCGCTCCTGCGCGATCGGATCGCCGGCGCCATCGGCGGAGGACCCGAGCTCTTCATGAATCCCGACCTGGTGCCGGACGACCGGTTGAGCGTCGTCCGGGCCGCCCGCGGGCTCGCGGGGATCGAGCAGGCCCGGGCGGATCTGGCGGAGGATCTCAACCTCAACCCGCGTCTCCTGCTCGAGCGCGCCTTCCTCCGTCTGGCCGAGCTCGCCGCGTAGCCTCGCAGCCTGCGGAAATGTGGTGCTGGCACCACTGGCGACGCGTCCACTCCGTGGGACGCTAGGTGCGGAGATGCCATGACCGTTCGCGTATTGATCGTCGACGACCAGGAGCCGTTCCGGATGGCCGCCCGCATGGTGGTGGAGGCCACGGAGGGCTTCGACGTCGTGGGCGAGGCCGAGTCCGGCGAGGAGTCCGTGACGATGGCTGCCGAGCTTGCCCCCGACCTCGTCCTGATGGACGTGAACCTTCCCGGCATCAACGGCCTGGACGCGACGCGGCAGATCCTGGCCGGTGCGGGGCCGGGATCGAACGCCGTGGTCGTGCTGCTGCTGTCCACGTACGAGGAGGACGAGTACGCGCCCCGTGCCGCGGAGTGCGGCGCCGCCGCCTACATCCCCAAAGCCGTCTTCGGCCCGGACCGACTCGAAGCCGCCTGGGCCTCCGCGACCGGCGCCGCCTGATCGGCGGCGCCTGCCCGACGCTCGCTACGTGCCGCGAATCGTCAGTTCGCTGGCGTCCATGTACGCCGGGTTCCCACGGTTCGTGAGCAGCACCAGCTTCACGAAGCGGACGTCGCTCGCTCCCCGCGAGGGGACCAACTTGTTCAGCCTGCCGATCTTGCGCTTGCCGCCCGAGAAGGCGAGCACCCATCTGCCTCCGGCCTTCTTCGTGTAGATCGAGAACGTCCTGGTTGCCGCGTCCGGTCCGTCGCCGCACGTGTTGCCCGGATCGAACCCGAAGCTCGTGACGTCCACGGCCTGCGGAAGCTTCACGACGACCGACCGCGGTCCCGGTGCGTCGGACCCCCATCCCGTTCCGAGCGCGAGGTCGAACGCGCCCTGAGGGCCGCAGCCGAAGTCGCTGTAATCCGGTGGCGAGGCCTTCACCACCGTGGCGCCTCCTTCGATCGCCGCCCAGTCTCGGGTGATCTTCCGTTGGACCGTCTCGTCCCCGTCGACGACCAGGTTCGAGATGGTCGCCGGCTCGTAGCCGATCTGGTCCACGACGAACTTGTCATACGTGTGGAACGGAACGTTGGCGATGGAGAACGTGCCGGCCGCATCGGTCGTGGTGCCGAGGTCGCCCCCGAGGACCGACACGTGGCCGCCGACGCCGACCGTCACTCCCTCGAGCGGCGCCCCGGTCACCGAGTCCGTGATGGTTCCGGAGATCGTGCCGCAGGGGTCGGACGCGCAGTTCGGCGGTGTCTCGAAGTCGGCCACCGGACGCACATCGTTGCCGTCCCCCGATGCCGCGAAGTACCCCATGCCCCGCTCGGCGAACAACGTCCAGAGCGCGGCCTGGTTCGCTCCGGCGAACACCACTTGGTCGGCCTGCATGATCGCGTTCCGCATGTCCAGGAACGACGGCTCCGGAGGCGACAGCTCCATGCCGCGTGTGACGATCGACTCCGTCACCGCCGATCCGAGCATCTCTCGCATCTCCCAGAGGGTCTGCACCCAGATCTCGCCGTCGGCGTGGACCTCGGGGCCGCCCGCGATCTTCCCGAAATCGGCGTACGTGTATCCACCCGGCCCACCGTCGCCGCTCGTCGGGCAGTTCTCCACACCGGTCACGCCGACGGGACAGTCGACCGCCGCGGAGCGGAAGGAGACCTCGTCGCCACCGGAGTAACGGAACGCGATCGCGTCGCCGTCCGCCGGCGTGTCCGTGAACCAGCCGTTGTCGTCGGTGAAGTCGATCGCGTACCAGTCGCTCCAACCCTCGCCCATCGAGCCCGACTGCTGGGCGTTCACGGCCGGTGACCCGTCCGGGGCGGTGACCAGGCGATTGGACAGGCCGTGGGCGAACTCGTGGTACACGGTCTCGGCCTCGTTCCCCGAGTCCCCCGAGGGGATGTGAGGGCCCCACACGGCCGCGCGCTGCAGGTACATCTGCATGACGCCGGGCTCACCGTCGGGCGGCGTGGTCATGTTCGCGTTGTTGACGTGGCCGCCGTCGGGGAACCCGTTGGCGGTGTTGGCGCCGTCGAGGAGATGCCCGTCGACCTGATCGCCGCCCAGGCCCTGGCCCGTCGAGTTCGCGACCTGGAAGTTGCCGGCCGCCTCCGTGAACCCGATCGGGGCGGCGAGCAGGTCATCGTGGAACGTGTTGAGGAAGTAGTAGAGCTGGACACCGAACCAGTTGCGGTTCCGCTTCCAGTCCTTCGCGACGGTCTTGTCCCATGTGCAGAAGAAGTGCGTCGAGCAGTTCTGCGACGTCGTCGTCGTGTCGTACTCGGGCATGTACGACCAATCGGTGCCCGTGACCGCCTTGATCTCGTCCTGGGGGACGGCCTTGTCGTCGTCGTTGACGTCGGCGAAGACGTGCGCGTTGTTGCCGGACAGCGCGGTCCCGTCCGCCACGGGGAACGTCACCGCGCGGAGGTCACCGCCACCGTTGGGCAGATCGCCGCTCGGGTACATGCCGACTGCCTGGCCCGTGCCGACGACGTCCGCGTCCGTCAGGCTCGTGCGCCACAAGATGCGGCCGGTCTGCGCGTCGACCACCGAGAGTGCCAGGAAGTTCGGATCGACCCACGTGGTGGTCTGCCACGCGATCCTCGCTTCCCGTTGCGTGGGGAAGAGCACGAGCTTCGCGGTGTCTTCCCGCTGCGCGGTGAGTTCTAGGGCTCCGGCGGAACGCCGGGCGGCGCCGATCGCCTCGATCGAGCCGAGGTGCGGGAGCGACGACGACACCCGGAGCCTGTGCACGGGGGAGCCGGTGAGGTTGATGAGTCGGCCGTCGCTCGTCACGTTCGCCTTGAGCCCGTTCCGGAACGCGGTGACGCCGCCGGCGCGCTGCGTCCACGAGATGTGGTGGGTGCCGATGATGTCGACGTAGTCCTGCCGGAGTTGGAACGTCCGCAGGTCCGCCCGGTTCAGCCCGAACGCCCGCAGGTGTGAGCGGACGTAGTCCATCGCGACCTGCGTGGCCGGCCGGACGCTCGCACCGCTGAGGAACCCGTCGAGCCTGCCGACCATCCGGAGCGTGCCCGTCTGCTCGTCGGCGATCACGACGCCCTGGCTCCCAAGGCTCCCGGCGAGCGCCGCGCGGGCCCTGAGCACCGCGCGGCCCGGCGAGACCGGTGCGCCCACCGCCCTGCTGTCGTACAGCTCCGAGCTCGCGCGCGTGTGCGTCGCGCTCACGCTCGCCGGCCGAGCGGACGCCGTGACCACCGTGACGACGGACAGTGTCAGCACCGCGGCAAGTACCGCGACGGCGAACCGGCGCCTGGCACCGGGCTGTACGGATCCCATCATCGAAGAACCTCCTCGACTGAACGAGAGGGCCGCCGGCCCTCTCGTGTTCGACGCCCGCGATCCGCTACGTGCCGCGGACCGAGAACTCCATCACGTCCATGAACAGCGGGTCGCCGTGGTTCGTCAGCATGGTGAACCGCACGAACCGCACGTTGGCCGTTCCCGTCTTCGGCACGTAGGTCAGGAGCTTCCCGTTGTTGGGCGCCGAGCCGATGAACGCCATGACCCACCCGGCGTTGGCCGTCTTGGTCTCGACCTTGAACTTCTTCACGCCGGCCTCGGGCCCATCGCCGCACGAGCCGGTCGAGGCGACCGCGAAGCTCGTGACGTCGACGGCCTTCGGCAGCTTGACGACGACCTTGCGCGGGCCCTTGTTGGTGCTGCCCGCGGTGCTGCCCACCGCGTCGGATCCCCAGCCGGTGCCGAGGTCCAGGTCGAACGCGAAGTCCGGACCGCAGAACGGGCTGTAGTCGGGCGGCGTGAACTTCCCGACCTTCGCCCCACCCTCGGTCGACGCCCAGTCGCGGATCACCTTCACGGCCAGCTTGAGATCGCCGTCGAGCTCGAGGTGCCCGACCAGGATCCGCTCGTAGCCCGCGCCCGCGATGGAGAACCGGGGGTACGAACCGAACGGCACGTTCGCGATCGAGAAGCGCCCCGCCGCGTCGGTCGTGTCCGCCAGGTCCGACGCGAACCCCGAGTCCAGCCCGGGCACCGCGACGTGGATGCCGGCGACCGGCTTGCCGCTCGCCTTGTCCTTCACCTTGCCGGAGATCGTGGCGCAGTCCGACGTCGCGCAATCGGGAGGAGGCGAGAAGTTCTCGATGGGGTGCACGTCGTCGCTGGTCGACGCCGCGAAGAACCCCATGCCTCGTTCCGCGAAGATCGACCAGAGCGTCCCCGCGTTCGCGCCGGCGAAGTTCACGAGGTCCGCCTGGATGATCGAGTTCCGCATGTCGAGGAACGACGGCGCGCCGGGCGACAGCTCCATGCCGCGGGTCACGAGCGTCTCCGCGACCACCGGGCCGAGCGTCTGACGGATCTGCCAGAGCGTCTCCAGCCAGATCTCGCCGTCGGAATGCACCTCGGGCCCGTCGAAGACCTTCCCGAAGTCCCCGTACGTGTAGCCGCCGGAGCCCGCGCCGAGCGAACCGACGCATGGAGATGCTGCGCCGACCGGGCAATCGACCGGATTCGTCCGCAGGAGCCCGGCGAACGTGATGGCGCCCATGACCACGTCGCCGACGGCGGCGGCGTCCGGCTTGAAGCCCAGGTTGTTCAGGAAGTCCAGGGCGTACCAGTCGCTCCACCCCTCGCCCATCGAGTTGCCCTGCTGGTTCGTCAGCCCGGACGTGCCGTCCGGGTACAGGACCAGCCGGTTCGACAGACCGTGCGTGTACTCGTGATAGACGACCTCCGCGTCGTCGCCGCCGTCCGCGCTCGGCAGCGCGGGCAACCCTTGGTCCGAGCGGAACAGGTACATCTGCATCGTCGGAGATTGGCCGTCGGGCGGCGTGCCCATGTTGGCGTTGTTGAAGTGGTCTTTGTCCGGAAGGCCGCTGCCCGAGTTGGCCCCGTCCATCGCCTGGCCCAGGACCTTGTCGTCCCCTTCGAAGTTGCCCGCCGCGGCCGTGAAGCCGTAGGGCGCAGCCGCCAGATGGTCATGGAACTTGTTCAGGTAGTACATGACCTGCGCGGCGTTCTGCGCCATGTTCGCCTGCCAGCTGAACGGCACGCTCTTGTCCCAGGTGCACGGCCGTGAGGTGGTGCAGTTCTGTGCGGCGTTCGTCGTGTCCAGGATCGCCGGGACGCTCCAATCCGTTCCCGACACGGCCGCGATCTCCTCGCCCGGGTCCGGCGTGTTGTTGTCTTTCACGTCCGCCCACACGTGCGCGTTGTCGTTGATCAGACGTGAGCCGTCGACCACCGGGAACGCGACGGGGTTCGCGGTGTTCCC
Organism: Actinomycetota bacterium; assembly: GCA_038211015.1. GTDB lineage: Bacteria > Actinomycetota > UBA4738 > UBA4738 > HRBIN12 > JBBQVZ01. The sequence continues at coordinate 21,443 of JBBQVZ010000011.1, forward strand.
CCCGGCGGGCACCAGGTCGCTCGGATAGAACTCCCACGCCGTCGCGGTGCCGGTCGCATCGCTCGTGAGGCTCTGGCGGTAGAGCACGGAGCCGGTCCCGGCGTCCACGATCGACAGGTAGAGCTGTTGGGTGCTCGGCCAGGTGAACGTCTTCCACGCGAGCCGGGCGCCGCGCCCGGTCGGGAACAGGACGAGCGAGGCCGAGTCGGAGCTCTGGGCGCCCGCGACCGCGGTGCCTCCGTTCAGGCGTGCCGCACGGATCGCGTCGTCCGCTCCGATGCTCGGGACGAACGATGCGACCCGGATCCCGTGTACCGGCGAACCCGTGACGTTGAGAAGGCGTCCGTCGCTCGTCACGCTCGCGCGGAGGCCGTTGTGGAACACCGGAACGCCACGCTTCGACTGCGTCCACGAGATGTGGTGCACGCCCGCGATGTCCACGTAGTCCTGGCGAAGGTGGAACGTCTTGATGTCGGCCCTCGTCAGGCCGAACCCCGCGAGGTTGGACCGGACGAAGCCCATGGCGACGGTCCGAGCCGGCCGTGCGCTGCGTGCGGTCAGGTAGCCGTCGAGACGGCCGACCATCCTGAGCGTGCCCGTCAGCGGATCGGACTGGATCACCCCTTGGGTTCCCAGCCGTCGCGCGAGCTGGACCCGAGCACGGGCGGTCCGGGCGCTCGGTGCCACTGCGGCGCCACTGCGGGCTCGCACGTCGAAGTTCCCGACCACGTGGCCGGCCTGCGCCCGCCTGGGGGCGACCCGTCCTGCGGACCTCGCCGGCGCCATGGCGGCCAGGAGCGCGGCGATCGTCATCGCGGCGGTGAGGATGGCCACGGATACGCGACGCCGGTCCCGACGGCGTCCGTCAGCGTGCAGCATGCGAAGTACCTCCAGTTGAGTGAGGTAGCAACGTAGCACCCGACGTGCCTCGGGTCATGGGAACGGTGGGGGAATGGGGGAGCGAACCTCGGCCTACGTCCTCGTCACCGAGGAGCGGCCGGCACGGTGCCGGTCATCGTCGTTCCCGTGCCGATCCGACTGACCACCGCCAGGGTTCCTCCGATCGCGTCCAGACGGTCGGCGATCCCCTGCAACCCCGTTCCGTAGCCGGTTTCGTTCGGATCGAACCCACGACCGTCATCCGCGACCACGAACGTGAGGTGTCCATCGGCCTGCGCGAGGGAGACCGATGCGCACGTAGCATCGGCGTACTTCACGATGTTGTTCATCGCCTCCAGACAGGAGAAGTAGACGGCGGCCTCCACTTCCTGCGAGTACCTAACGACGCCGTCCGCTGTAACCGTGATGGGAACCGCAGCCTTCTTCGACTGCGCTTCGAGCGCTGTGGGCAGCCCTTTGTCCGCGAGCAGGGGCGGATAGATCCCACGCGCCAGATCGCGGAGATCCTCGATGGCGTCGCCGGTCGTCGTTTGCAAACCGTCCAGGAGCTCGCCCGTCTTCGCCGGGTCGCGGTCAAGCATGGTCCTCGCCAGCTTCAACTGGATCGAGAGCGCAACCAACTGTTGTTGCGCGCCGTCGTGCAGGTTCCGCTCCAGTCGCCGGCGCTCCTCGTCCTGGGCCGCCACCAGGCGCTGGCGCGAAGCGCGGAGCTCTCCGATCAATCGAACGTTGCGCAGGACCAGGCCGGCTTGGGCTGCGAGGTCTTCGACCAGCTTGTGCCGAGCGGGATCCATGGGGTCGGAAGGCGGCATCGTCACCGAGAGCGAGCCAAGATGTTCGCCTTGGTGGACGACGTCGACGGCGTCGGCGGGGACATCGGCCGGCGTCGCCGAGTCGGCAGGGAACATGGCGGATGGATGCAGCTCATCGCCGAGCCGCAGCCAGACGACGGCGACCTCCGCCCCCGTGCCGGCGGCGAGAACCTGCGCCATCCGCGGGAGCACGTCGTCGGCGGCATACGCCTCGCCCATACGACCCGAGAAATCGGCCAAGACCTCGTACGGTGTGGCGCGCTCGCCATACACCAGACGGTCCGCCAGCTTCCGGGCGCGATCGCGCGCCGGTTGGAACCCAACCGCCAATACCGCGGCCGCCACGAACGACAGCACCGAGGAGTCGAAGAGCTGCGAGCCGAGCCCCACGATCAGGGCGTAGATCAGCGTGATGAATAGCGCCATCGCACCGACCACTACCGTCTTCCGGATCACCAGATCAAGGTCGTAGAGGTGGTACCTGAAGATGGCGATCGCACACGCGGCCGGGATCCCGAAGAGCACGACGGCGACCGTGAGGTCGAGGAGGGCGCTGGACAGGGATCGTGCCGCAGCCGAGCTGGACGACGACCACAGAGCAGCGGCCACGATCGCGAGCGCAAGAGAAACGACAGCCGCGACGCCGACATAGGCGAGCCATCGGAGCTGCTGGCGCTCATCGTCCTTGGATCTCCGGTATCGCACAACGAGCGAGGCGACCGCGAGCAGCGCACAGAGCGCCAAGATGCAGCCGGCGATCGCGATAGTCATGTCGAGCAACGGCTTCCAGGAGTCGATCGCGATGGGATTCTGCGGTCCGCGTCCCGCGTAGACGGAGAGCTCTTGCGGCAAGATGGCGAATCCGACCGTCATCACCGTCACCGTCGCGAGATAGAGGCGCCACACCCATGGCCAGCGTGGGGTTCCGGTCGGATACAGCATGGGGATGGCGACGATCAGCATCAGGGAGAGGAAGAACGTCAGGGTGCCGATCCACGCCGCGAACGTTGTTCCGGGCAGGGTCCGATCCGCCACGTTCGCGTATGAAGCGTATCCACCGCCGGCCGCCGAAACGGCGAACGAGCCGACCACCGCGAGCATCGCCCACCCGACACCATTCCCGGTTCGCGCCGCGATCGTGGCGCCGACCACCGCGAGGCCGATGGCCCCGAACGTGACGATCACGACGAGCTCGGGATCATCGGTCGTACCGGTCGCGAAGAACGCCACGGCCCATACGACGATGAGCGCCGTGGACGTCCCCGCGACCGTGGCGGCCACCCATCCCACCGGTCGGACCCGATCGCTCACACGCCCTCCATGAACTTGGCGGCCACCCGATCCACGACGAGCGTTGCCCGGCCCCTCGCGCTCACGGTCTAAGGACCCCTTCGATCGCTTCGATCTCGTCTCTGCAGTTCACGCCGAGCTCCCTACAGCGACCGGGATGCGTCCGGCCAGGGTCGTGCCACCGCCGGGCGCGCTCACCACCTCGAGCGAACCACCGAGGGCGGCGAGCCGGTCGGCGATCCCTTGTAACCCGGTCCCGTACCTAGTGAGAGCGGTGTCGAAGCCTCGGCCGTCGTCAGCCACCTCGAACGTCAGCCCTTCCTGATCATGGGACAAGCGCACGGTCGCGCGCGTCGCCCCCGCGTACTTCGCGATGTTCTGCAGCGCCTCGAGCACCGAGAAGTACACGGCCGATTCGATCTGCTGCGGGTAGCGACCGACGCCATCGCCGTCAGGCTCGATCACCACCGGCACGGCTGCCTTGCGTGCCTGTGCCTCGAGCGCAGCATGGAGGCCCTTGTCGGCGAGGAGCGGTGGATAGATCCCGCGGGCCAGGTCCCGGAGGTCCTCGAGAGCGTCGCGGGTCGCCTCCTGGAGGCCGTCGACCATCGATGCGGCCTTGTCCGGATCCTTCGCGATCAGTCCCTCCAGGAGTTTCAGTCGAACGGCGAGCGCGACGAGCTGTTGCTGGGCACCGTCGTGGATGTTGCGCTCGATCTTCCGGCGCTCCTCGTCCTGGGCCGCGACCAGCCGTTGGCGTGAGGCGCGGAGCTCCTCGATCAAGCGAACGTTCCGCAGGACGGGTCCGGCTTGCCCGGCAAGGTCTCGAACGAGCCTGGACTTCGAAGGGGTCATGGGGTCCGTCGCCGGCATCACCACCGAGAGCGCCCCGAGGAGCTCGCCGCGATCGTGCACCTCGACGGCATCATCGTCGCCGAGACCGGGAAGCGTGTCGCCCGACCATGGGACCGCAACTGGTGGGGGCGCGTCGCCCGGCCAGACGGCCGCGGGTCGGAGCTCACCGGCGACCAGCAGCCAGACCGCGGATCGCTCGGCCCCCACGCCGCGTGCCAGCACCTCCGCCATCCGAGGGAGCACGTCATCGCTCGAGTAGGTTTCGCCGACGCGTCCCGAGAAGGCGGTGAGCACCTCGTACGGCGTGGCGCGTCCACCGAAGACGATGCGATCCGCGATCCGGGCGGCCACCCGCCGGAGCGGCCAGACGAGGATCCCGATGACCACGCCGGCGACGAGGTCGAGCTGACCTCCGCTGACGGAGGCGAACAACCCCGTGACGACCCAGACGAACGCGATCCCCACGAGCAAGAGGAGGACGGCGAGCATCGCGTAGACCACCGTCTTGCGGATCACCACCTGGAGGTCCCAGAGACCATGGCGGAAGATCGCGATCAGGTACGCGATCGGGACCCCGAAGACCACCGTGAGCGCGGCGAGCCCCAGGAGGATCGGGAAGATCGGGGCGGACGACTCGTCACCGATCCCCAGAGCTTCGAAGATCGAGCCGAGGACCAGCAACGCGGCGATGAGCGTCCCCGCGAGGGCTCCGACCACGATCAACGGACGCATCAGACGTCGAGTGTCTCCGGACGAATGGCGGTACCGGCCGATCAACGCGATCACGGTCGAGAGCGCCGAGACGAGCGCGATCACGGTCCCGATGCGGATCAGCTCGTCCCCCCACCCGAAGCCTGGGATCCCGAACGGGTTCTCGTACACGATCCCGTCGTCTCGCCAGTTGTTGTACGGACCGGGGCGGAGCAAGAACGAAAGCATCGCGAGCGCCGTACCGCCGAGCAGGCCGATCGCGGACCAACGCCAGCCCTTGCTCGGGAGATGGCCGTCGGGGTAGAGCAGGAACAGGAGCGGGATCAGGGCGAGCGGGTAGAGCGAGTACTCCCCGATCATCGCCCAGAGCCCGATCAGCGGAACCGATCCGGGGTCCACCTTGAGCCCACGCACCACGAGCGTCTGCGCAAGGGCCAGGACCGGGAACGGCGCTCCGATGATGACGAACAGCCATCCTGCCCAATTGCTCGGCTGACGCCAGACGATCATGACGCCGACTCCGACCCAGCCCAGGCACACGAAGATGATCGCGACAACGACGATGTTGATGTCGCCACCGTCGGCGACGAGCGGGTCGCCGGCACCGCGTCGAGTCTCGAGCTCTGCGATGACCTGTCGCATCTGCGGGGCGTCTGGATCCCCGACCACCACGATCATGCCCTTCGGCACGGGGTCGGGGCTCCGGGCTACCACGCTCGTCACGATGGCCGCCGTGCACACGGCGAGGATCCCGACCGAGAAGGCGCGCGCCAGCGTCCGGTTCATGATCCAGCTTCCGCGACGCTTCGAGCTGCGATGGTCCGCACGATCGTGAGGGTGGGCCGGGTGGCGATCCTCCTGCGCAAGGCCATAGGCGGATTCTCGCGGACCCTGGTCGGAGTCGGAAGGGGGCCACGCCCACGTTCGGGAGCGGGAACCTCACCGGCGCCGGGGGGTGGTACCTCTCCGCGGATCGTGGTGGCGGCTAGGTCGCCTCCCCCTGGCCCCGCGCCTACGGTGGAGCCACGAACGAAGGAGGCTCCAGATGTCCACCATCCTGGTAGGAACCGACACCTCGGCCGCGGCGGACCTCGCCGTCGAGGACGCAGCGCGCTTCGCCCGAGAGCGCGGCGCGGAGTTGCTGGTGCTCTACGTCCGGCCGGAATCGGACCTCCGCGCGGTCGTCGACCCGGGCCGAGCGGCCGACCCTTCCGCGTACCTCGAGCGGATCCCGAAGCGGTTCCCCGGCCTCACGACCCGGACGAGGGTGGAAAGCGGCGACCCCGCCGCCCGGATCTGCGACGTGGCGGCGGAGGAAGGCGCCGAGACGATCGTGATCGGCAATCGCGGCGTGCACGGCGCCAGGTGGCGCGTCCGCGACAGCGTGCCGAACATCGTGCTCCGTCACTCGCCGTGCTCGGTGTTCATCGTCGACACGCGGCGAGCCCAGTGACGTCAAGCGTGGTCAGTCTCACGGAGGAACGCGAGCACCGCCATCACTCGGCGATGCACGTCCGGCTCCTCGGTGAGGCCGAGCTTGTGGAACAGGGAGTTGATGTGCTTCTCGACGGCTCGTTCCGTGAGGAACAGCGACGCCGCGATCGCTGCGTTGTTCTCGCCCTGCGCCATGTGCGACAGCACCTCGCGCTCGCGGTCGGTGAGCTGCGCCAGCGGCGAATGCGCCATCCGGTCCTTCGCCGCGACGAGGGCCTCGACGACCTTGGGATCGAGGACCGAGCCGCCGCGGGCGACCTCGCCCAGCGCACGGACCAGCTCGTCCACGTCCGCCACCCGTTCCTTCAACAGGTAGCCCAGCCCACCCGCGCCGTCCTTCAGCAGGTCGTAGGCGTAGTCCTCCTCCACGAACTGGGAGAGCACCACGACGCCGATCTGCGGATGGCTCGCGCGGATCTCCTTGGCCGCCTCGATGCCCTCGTTCGTGCCCGTGGGGGGCATCCGGATGTCGGTCAGGACCGCGTCGGGCGTGTGCTCCTCGACCGCGGCGAGCAACTCGTCACGTGTGGTGGCGGTTCCCACGAGCTCGATCTGGTCCGAGGTGGCCAGGAGCGCGGCTGTACCCTCGCGGACCAGGTAGTTATCCTCGGCGAACACCACGCGGATCATGCGCGGATGGTACACGGGGGTATCGAGTGGACGGAGCGCGTGGCGTGAGCATCCGGGTGGTCCTGGGCGAGGATAACGTCTTGGTACGCGAGGGCGTCCGGGCGTTGCTCGACTCCTACGACGACATCGAGGTGGTGGGCGTGGCCGCAGACGCGCCGTCGCTGCTCGAGACGGCCGCCGAGCACGTCCCTGACGTGGTCGTCACCGACATCAAGATGCCGCCGTCGTTCCAACTGGAAGGGATCGACTGCGCGCACGCGATCCGCACCGCCCATCCCGACACCGGCGTGGTCGTCCTGTCGGCGCACGACGACGAGGCGTACGCGCTCGCGCTGCTCGGGGGCGGCCACAGCGGCCTGGCCTACCTGTTGAAGGATCACATCTCGCAGGGTGACGAGCTCGCACGCGCGATCCGCGAGGTTCACGCAGGCGGGAGCACCGTCGACCCGACGATCGCGGAGCGGCTGTCTGGGCGCGGAGACACCGCCGAACGCGAACGCGAGCTGCTGGACATGATGGCCAAGGGCCTCGGGTACGCGGAGATCGCCGATGCGTTGGGGACCACCCAGGAGGCCGTCGATTCGCAGGTGACGGGGTTGTTCCAACGGATGGCCGGCGACGGGGCCGGTGCCGGGCTCGTCGACGAGTTCAAGCGCCTCCACGCCGCCGTCGTGGAACAGACCACGTCTCGCAAGACGCTCGCATCGTTCGTCCCGCAGCAGTTGGCTGACCGTTTGGCCGCGCACCCCGAGATGGCGATCGAGCCGCAAGAGGTGGAGGTGAGCGTGCTCTTCTCCGACATCCGCGGGTTCTCGACGCTCGCCGAGCGACTCCCCGCGCGCGACGTCGCCGCGGTCGTGGGCAAGCACCTCTCGGCTATGGCGGAGGTGGTCTTGTCGCTCGGCGGCATGATCGACAAGTTCCAAGGTGATGCCGTGATGGTCGTGTTCGGAGCGCCGGAGCCGACGTTGGATCACGCGGAGCGGGCCCTGCTGTGCGCGATCGCGATGCAGGCCCGCCAGGCGGAGCTGAACGCGGAGGGGTGGGGCGCCGATGTCCCCGAGCTCGGGGTGGGGATCGGCGTCAACACCGGTCTCGTGATCGCCGGAACCGTCGGAGGCGGCGGAAGGCTCGAGTACACCGTGGTGGGCGACGCCGTGAACATCGCGCAGCGGCTGCAGTCCGAGGCGACCGGAGGGGAGATCGTCGCCGCCGCGTCCACGGTGAAAGCGGCTCCGGGTGTCGCGTGCGAGTCGATCGGGCCGCGCCTCGTGAAAGGCCGCGAAGAGCCCGTGGAGGTGTTCCGTGTCGTCGTCGGCTGACGTGGTCCGCCAGCGACCCGCGCGCTGGCCCTGGGTCGTCCTCGCCGGTTTCTTGACGGTGGCGGCGATCGGGATGGTCCTGGTCGTCGCGAATGGCGAGGCCCTGGACGAGCAGATCCCGTACGTGATCGCGTTCTCGATGTTCGGTCTGGTGGGGGCCCTCATCGTCAGCCGCGACCGGCGCAATACGATCGGGCTCATCTTCCTTTGGGCCGCATTCCTGACCGCCGCCTCATTCCTCGGCGGCGAGGTCGTGACGCGTGTATTGGCCGGGGGCCAGGGGGGGTGGTGGGTGGTCCTCTTCGCCCTGCTCAACAACTACGGATGGCTGTTCGGGATCCTCCCCACGGTGTTCCTCCTGCCGTTGCTGTTCCCCGACGGACACCTCCCTTCGTCGCGGTGGAAACCCTTCCTTTGGTTCATCGTTGCGTTCTTTGTGATCCTCGGCGTCGACCTCACCCTTGGACAGAGGACGCTGACAGGTTCGAACGAGGCCATCGGTATCGCGAACCCCCTGTACGTCGACGCGCTCGGACGTCTTCCCCGATTGGATCCGGTCATCGCCGTCCTGTTCCCGGGGATCTTCGGGGCCTCGGTGGTGTCGCTCATCCTCCGGTTCCGTCGCTCGGCGGGCGTGGAGCGGCAGCAGATCAAGTGGGTCGTGTTCGGGTTGGTGCTGGCGCTCGTGGGCTTCACCGCAACCATCTTCTCCAGCGAGGAAACCCTTCTCGCCGCGGTGGTTGGTGCGGGCACGTTCATGTTGTTCCCCGTCTCGATCGGCATCGCCGTCCTGCGGTTCCATCTGTACGACCTCGACGTCGTGGTTCGGAAGACCCTCATCTACGGCGCATTCGCGCTGTTCGCGACATCGATCTATCTCGCGCTGGTGGTCGGGATCGGGACATGGTTCGGGCGCGATAACTCCTTCCTGACCTTGGTCGCGGCGGTCGTGGTCGCGGTGACCTTCCAGCCCGTACAGCGACGACTCGCACGCTTCGGGAATCGGCTGGTCTACGGACGACGCGCGACGCCGTACGAGGTGTTGTCGGAGTTCTCCGAACGTGTGGGCGGTGCGTATTCGGACGAGGACGTCCTGCCGAGGATGGTGCGCGTCCTGGGCGAGGGCGTCGGTGCCGAACGCGCCGATGTCTGGCTGGCAGTCGATCGGGAGCTCCGCGACGTCGCCGCCTGGCCGGACGGCGCCGACAGCAGGGCGCCGATCTCGCTCCCGAACGGGTCGGTGCCATCGATCGAGGGCATGGATCGCGTGTATCCCGTCGAGCAAGCCGGCGAGCTGCTCGGTGCGCTTGCTGTGCGCAAACCTTCGAGCGATCCGATCACTCACGCCGACGAGAAGCTCATCGCGGACCTGGCGGCGCAGGCTGGGCTCGTCCTTCGGAACGTCCGACTCTCCGAAGCGCTCAAGGCGCGCTTGGAGGATCTTCAGGCAGCGCAGAAGCGGCTCGTCTCCGCGCAGGACGCGGAGCGGCGTCGGCTCGAACGCAACATCCACGACGGCGCGCAGCAGCAGCTCGTCGCGCTGGCGGTCAAGCTCAAGCTTGCCGACGGCCTGATCGAACGGGACGCGCAGAAGGCCCGCGAGCTCGTCGGCCAGCTCCAGGGTGAGACGCACGCGGCGCTCGAGGACCTGCGCGATCTGGCCCGGGGGATCTACCCGCCGTTGCTGGCCGACAAGGGGCTGCCCGCGGCGCTCGAGGCGCAGGCGCGGAAGTCGGGGCTGCCGATCGAGGTCCGTGCCGAGGCGATCGGTCGGTACGCGCAGGACATCGAGGCCGCGGTCTACTTCTCGTGCCTGGAGGCGATGCAGAACACCGCGAAGTACGCGTCGGCGTCGTCGGTGTCGGTGTCGCTGTCCGAGCGGGACCATCGCTTGACCTTCTCGGTGACCGACGACGGTCGTGGCTTCGATCTTGGCGTGACCACCGAGGGCAGCGGGCTGCAGGGGATCGCAGATCGACTCGGGGCGCTTGACGGCGAGGTCAGGGTGACGTCGTCGCCGGGTCGCGGCACCACGGTCGAGGGCCGGCTCCCGGTGCCGGTCGATGCTGAGGTATCGACATGATCGGCGCCTCGCGATCGAAGAAGCCGAAGGGATTCCGGCGCGTCGAGCGCTGGGCCGTCGGGTTGGCGATGGGGGTCATCGCGTTCGTGCTGGAAAAGGCCGTCATGCGCTCGGTCAGGAAAGGTGGCGGCGCACCTGTCGAGCCGGCGCCAACGACGATCACAGCGAAGGGCGGCGACGCAGAGATCTAGCTCTCCGCCTGGACGACGAGAATCTAGTCTGCGACGGACTAGCTAGTCGCGGCGGCGGACCAGGTCGATCAAGAGGCCCAGCGTGAGCAGACCTGCGATCGCGGCGAACGTTCCGGGGACCCAACCGGCCACGCGAGTCGACAACGCGGTGAGACCCGTCGCCAGGATCGCCGCACCCGCCGTCAACCCGAGGGCCAGCCGCCTCCCGGCTCGGCGGATGGTGGCCTCGAGCGAGGTCGCGCGGAAGTTCACCTCAAGCTTCTGACCGGGGCGGGCGCCGATCAGGCGTTCGACGGCCTCGATCACCCGGAGCGCGCGGACCTTCATCTTCTGGGTCTGATAGAAGACCGCCTTCAGGTCGAGCTTCGAGCCCATGTCCTTCACGACGTTGCGCATCAGGAACTTGCCGGCCACGTCGAACGGGTCCAGCTCCGGGTCGAGCTGCGCGGCGGCCAACTGCATCTGTGCGAGCGCCTTGCCGGTGAGCGTGAGAGAGGCCGGCAGCGGTACGCCGTGTCGGAGCGAGATCTCGGTCATCTCCTGTAGGACCGGTCCGAGTTGGATGTCCTTCAGCGACGCCGTTCGGTTCTTCGCCATCAGCGAGCCGATCTCCTCGCTGAACGCGTCGACGTCCAGGTCGCTGCGGTCGATCGCGCCGGCCAGCATCAGCGAGATGTCGGTCAGGAACCCGACGTCCTCCTGCCAGAACGCCATCAGGAGCAGCATCATCTGCTCCCGCATCTCGGCGCTCACCTCGCCGACCATGCCGAGGTCCAGGAAGTAGAGGAGCTCCTCCTCGGGCTGCCACATCAGGTTGCCGGGGTGCGGGTCTGCGTGGAAGAAGCCGTCGACCATGATCTGCTTGTAGAAGGACTCCAGGAGCTGACGCGCGGCCTCCTTGCGCGGCGTGCCCTCGGGAGCGATCGAGATCGGACCCCCTGCGACGTCCCGCATCACCAGCAGGCGCGACGTGGAGAAATCGCCGTGGACCTCCGGGACGCGCAAGCGCGAGAACGACTCGATCACGTCGGACATGCGACGCATGTTGGCGGCTTCCTGCCGGAAATCCAGCTCACGGTGGAGCGAGTCGGAGAGGTAGGAGAAGACGGCTTCCATGTCGATCACCTGCTTGAGTCCGGGGCGGTGACCAACCTTCTCGGCGAACACCTCGAGCAGCGCAAGATCTTGTTCGATCAGCTCCTTCGCGTCGGGACGCTGGACCTTCAACACCACCCGCTCGGCGTTCGCGAGCGTTGCCCGATGCACCTGCGCGATCGTGCCGGCGGCGAGCGGCTGGGCGTCGATGTGGTCGAACACGTCCTCCCACGGGACGCCGAGCTCCTGTTCCATGACGCGGACGACCTGCTCCTCGGTGAGCGTCGGCACGTCATCCTGCAACGTGGCCAGCTCCTTGATGTACTCCGGCGGCAGCAGGTCCGGGCGCGTCGACAGGATCTGCCCGAGCTTGGCGAACGTCGGCCCCAGCTCTTCGAGCGCGGCCCGCAGGCGCTTGCCCTGCCGCTGCTTGCCGACCGTACCCTCCTCGTCCGGCCGTCCGAACAGCTCCTTCAGGCCGTGCTTGGCGAACACCGTCGCGATCCGGGTCCCTCGCGCCATGAGGTGCGGCTCGGTCTCCGTCTCGACCGCGCCGGTCCGGAGCGATGCCGGGCCGCGCCGGGCCGCTGAGCGGGCGCCGCCGACCACGGTCTGCCCATCTCCGGCGGTGTTCACGATGATCACGGTGCAGCGGGCGTTGTGGCTGATGCGGTTCGGGACGTTGCCGAGCAGGAACTCCTTCCGGCCCGCCATGCCGGCGTTCCCCACGACCAACACGTCGATCGCGTGCTCCTCCATGGCGTGGACGATCGCCATCGCGGGGTCGTCGTCGATCACGACGTGCGAGCGCCCACGTGGTCCGGCGATCTGCGTGGCGTAGATCTGGAGCTCGTCAGCCGCGCCGCGCGCGCGCGTCGCCTCGGCGGCACCGAACTCGGTGTCCGTCGGGCTCCCCGGGAGGATCACCTGCACGATGTGGAGGTCCGCCTCGTAGCGCTCCGCGAACGCCGCGGCCCAGGCGACGGCTCGTTCGGCCGTCTGCGACCGGTCGGTGCCCACCATCACGCGGCGGATCGGACCGCCCACCCGCACATCGCCGTTCGTGCTCATGCGCGCATCATCCCCGATGGGGGCCGTCACGGCGAGCGGGGAGCCCGCCGATCGTTCGGTGGTGCCTGCACCCCCGTTGGCCAACCACGTTGGGTAGACTCGGCAACCGCCGCCGGAGTAGCTCAGTGGTAGAGCAACCGCCTCGTAAGTGGTAGGTCCGGGGTTCGAATCCCCGCTCCGGCTCCAGATCACTCGATGACACCTTCAGGAAGGAGCGGGCGCTGTGAACCTCTCGGGGATGACGTTCCGCGCAGTATCGAATTCGAAGAACGGCAGTCTGAACACCGAGACCGAGATGCGGTTCACGTCCGACGACGGGATCGTGGTCGGCAGCTACGGCGGCGGCACGATCGCGGCCGGACATGTTCTCGGGAAGCACGTCGGTGAGTCGGAGTTGGAGATGCTGTACCAGGGAGCGACGACGAGCGGTGACGTGGAAGCAGGAACGGCGCACGCGACGTTCGCGCTCGACGAGGATCACACGATGCGCATGTATCTGGACTGGCGATGGCTGACCGGAGACCGGTCAAGTGGGCGATCTGAATGGATCCGAACCTAGGCCGTGGTTGCCGCTCGGTGCTGAGGTTGCGACAATCCGCTCGATGAGGACATCCCGCAAGCTCCTGGGCGTGCTCGCCGGAGCCTCCGTGCTCATCGCTTCCTCCGTGACAGCCGCGATCGCCCAAACGCCGGTCGATCCGTCCACGACCCCGGTAGAGAACACGGGTGGCTGGGTGTTCAGCATGGCCCAGCTGCTTGCGGTTCTCGGCGTCGGCGTCGTGCTCTTCCTGATCGTCATGTACATGCGGTACGCGCCGCGGTTCGCGAAGGACGAAGCGACGTTGAGGGTCGTCCGCGCCGATCGGGTGCGCCCCGGCCAGGCGCTCCCGCGCCGGGACGTCGACATCTCGCAGGCGGCTCCGGTCGTCGTGGCGCCGCCCGCCGTACCGGTCACCGTCGGGGCGGCCGCACCCGCTTCGGCTCCCGCTGTCGCGGCGCCTGTCGCAGTTCCGGCCGCACCCACTGCAGCCGCGCCTGTAGCGGCACCCGCCGCATCCGATGAGGCGCCCGCTGAGGTGCCCGCTGAGGTGCCCGCTGAGGTACCCGCGCCCGAGGCTGCCGCACCCGAGGCTGCCGCACCCGCGGCACCGCCGGTTCCCGCTGCGGCCGCTCCTCCCGCCGCGCCCGCCGCGCCCGCCGCGCCCGCCAAACACGTCGAGGTCAGCCTGGATCAGGCGGTTTTCGACGAGAAGCTCGCCGAGCTCCTGGAGAAGGGGACCGATCGCCGGGTCGCCGAGGGACAGGCGCGCCGCGCGGCCATGATCGCAGCGCGGAAGAAGGCCGAAGGGGGCTAGTCCCCCTCGCCGCCGATGGACGCCGCCAACACCCTCGATTGGTCGATGGGTTCGTACGCATCTCGCCTGGCCGACTGGGGCACGGCGGTCGACATCGGCAAGCGGGTCTCGGGGCCCGGCGTCCCCGTCCCCGGCGTGGAGCGCGCGCGCCTCCGCGAGGACATGGCCGAGATCGTTCCGCGGGCGGAGGGCCTGATCCGCGGCTTCACCGACATGGAGGTGCAGGGGTTCCGTTCGCGCGCGTGGGTCATGGCGCGGTCGGAATGGATCCGCGCCAACCTCAGCGGACTGCAGCGGTTGCTGGAACCGTTGGCCGAGCGGATGCTCGATGGGCGACCCACGCGCGCGGAGTTCAAGCGGAAGGCGCTCGGCGCGCAGACCGGTGCGCTGATGGGATACGTCGCGCGCAAGGTGCTCGGCCAGTACGACGTCTTCCTCCCGCCCGACGACGAGGGTCTCCTCTACTTCATCGGTCCGAACATCGTCGAGGCCGAACGCCGCTACGCGCTTCCCCCCAAGGACTTCCGGTTGTGGATCGCGATCCACGAGGTGACGCATCGGGTGCAGTTCGGTTCGGCCGCCTGGCTCCGCGGCTATCTCGCCGGCCAGGTGGACGACTATCTCGGCAGCATCCAGCTCGACCCGGGGCAGCTGATGAATCAGCTGCGGCGTGCGGCCGAGGAGGCGAAGTCCGGCGTCGATTGGCGAAGCATGGGCGGCGTCTTCCTGCTGCTCTCGCCCGAGCAGCGCGAGATGTTCATGCGGATGCAGGCGCTGATGTCCTTGTTGGAAGGACACGCGTCGTACGTCATGAACGAGGTCGCTCGAGATCACGTGCAGGATGTGGATCGCATGCGCCGAGCGCTCTCAGCGCGCCGGCGCGCCTCGAGACCTGAACGGACGTTGCAGAGGGCGATCGGGTTCGAGCAGAAGATCAAGCAGTACGACACCGGCGAACGCTTCGTCCGCACCATCGTCGACCGCGCGGGCATGTCCACGCTCAACCTGGTGTGGCGGAGCGCGGGCGACCTGCCGACGCTCGACGAGATCGGTGAACCGGAACGCTGGCTCGCGAGGGTGGGCGGCTAGCGGGCTCCATGCGCCGACCGCCGACCGTCGCCCGGGTTCTCGAGCGGATGACGGCGACGGTTCGCGAGCACGAGATGTTCCTGCCCGGGCAGACGGTCCTGGTCGCGGTCTCGGGAGGACCGGACTCCGTGTGTCTGCTGGAGTCGCTCGTTCGGCTGCGCCGGCTCTTCAAGATCCGCCTCGAGGTGTTCCACTTCGACCATCTGCTCCGGAAGGATTCCGCTCGGGACGCCGCGTACGTCGCGCGCCTGGCGGCGCGCCACGATCTGCCGTTCCATCTGCGTGCGGCCACGTCGTCTCCGCCCAAGGGTGCGTCGGTCGAGGCGTGGGCGCGCGAGCAACGGCACTTCGCGATCGCCGAGGTCACGCGCGAGAGCGGCGTGGCCCGGACCGCGATCGGCCACACGATGAACGATCAAGCGGAGACCGTGCTCATCGGCCTCATCACGGGGAGCGGCATCGGGGGGATGAGTGGCATCGCGGCGGTGACCGGCACCTGGGTGAACCCGTTGATCGAGGTCACGCGGGAGGAGGTGGAGGCGTTCTGCCGCTCGTTGCACCTTCGACCCCGAACGGACCCGACCAACGCCGACACGCGGTTCTTGCGCAACGCCGTCCGTCTCCGAGGGCTCCCAACGCTGGAGCGCGCCGTCGGGCGGAGCCTCCTTGAGCCAATGGTTCGAACGGCCGCGGGCCTTCGAGAAGACGCCGACGAGCTGATGCGACAGGCGTTCGCGGTGCTCGACGAGGTCGTGGACGAGACGCCCGACGGCGTGGATCTCCTCGCCGCACGGCTGCTCGATCTCCCCCGAGCGATCGCCGGAAGGATCGTGGCTCAGGCCGTCTACCGCTGCGGCGTCCCGTGTGCCCGGGCAGACGTCCTGGCGGTCCTCGACCTCGCGGCCGGGCGTTCCGGACGGCGCCGAGACCTGTCTTCCGGTTTGAAGGCGCGGCGCGACCGGGAGTATGTTCGACTCTCTCGTCCTTCCCCCAGCGATGACGAGGCCGAGCCACGCCGACCGGGAAAGGGGAAGACGTGACGCTCACCGAGCAGTCCTCGCTCTCTACACTGACGAGTCACGTGGAGGCCTACGAACCCGACATCGATCGCATCCTGATCACCGGCGAAGAGATCCAGGCCAAGCTCGCCGAGCTGGGGGAGCGGATCGCGAACGACTACGCGGGACGCAAGCTGCTGCTGGTCGGCGTCCTGAAGGGTGCGTTCGTCGTGATGGCCGACCTGGCCCGCTACATCCGCCTGCCGCTCGAGTTCGACTTCATGGCGGTGTCGTCCTACGGGGCAGCCACGCAGACGTCCGGGGTCGTGAGGATCCTCAAGGACCTCGATCACGACCTCGAGGGACTCGACGTGTTGCTGGTGGAGGACATCATCGACTCCGGTCTCACGCTGAACTACCTGTTGAAGAACCTGCGAGCGCGCAAGCCCGCCTCCCTCGAGGTGGCGGCGCTGCTCCGCAAGGTGGACCTCCAGCGCGTCCCGCTCGACATCCGATACACGGGCTTCGAGATCCCCAACGAGTTCGTGGTCGGCTACGGCCTGGATTACGCCGAGCGGTACCGGAACCTCCCCTACATCGCGACGCTCCGCCCCGAGGCCTACGGCGGGGCCTGACCCGCGGGAACCCACGACGATCCGACGTCGTCCGAACGGCATGCTGCGGCGACCTGCCATCGGGATCTTCGTCGCGTTGCTCATCTTCACGGGATGTCACCGTCCGGCGCCGCTCGGTACGGGGATCCGAGGGATCGTCACGCTCGGACCGGCCTGTCCTGTCGAGAGCATCGCGAGTCCCTGCCCCGATCGCCCGTTCCAGGGCGACGTGCGGGCAACGGCATCGGACGGTTCGACGACCACGGTGTCGACGGACGCGCAGGGTCGGTTCAGCATGAACGTTGCCTCGGGAACGTACTCGCTGGTCGCGGTCGTCCCGAGCGAGAGTGGGCCGCCGACGCCCGTCCCGCAGACGGTGCAGGTTCGGGACGGCTCGTACACACGGGTCACGCTCGAGGTCGACACGGGGATCCGATGACCGCCATCCCAAAGTTCGACCGGTGCTACCATGCGCAACGGGCTTCCGCGCGCGTCGCGCCGGGGCCCTCACCGTCTCCGCCCACCTCGAGGAGCCCCAGCTGAGCCAACCCGAGAGTCCTCTTCGGAAGGTCGCCCGGACCCCCACGCTGTGGATCGTGCTGATCACGGTGGGGTTCATGCTCGTGATCTCCCAGCTCGGGGGCGAGAAGGACGGAACGACCCTCACCACCTCCGAGTTCCGCGCCGCGGTCGCGCAGGGCGACATCCGTAACGCCAAGTTCCTGGAGGGCGAACAGGTCATCACCGGCGACTATGCGCCGGGCGGCACGTACCGCGCTCCCTACCTCTCCGAATCCGGCGACGAGCTCGAGACGCTGCTCCACGATGCGCAGGTGCCGTACGACTCCGATGCGCAGCTTCCGAACACCCTGTTCACCACGCTCATCACGGTGATCCTGCCGGTCGTCCTGATCGCCGGGGTGCTGCTCTGGGTGATGAACCGCTCGCAAGGCGGCGGCGGGCGCGTCATGCAGTTCGGGCGCAGCCGGCACAAGACCGTGTCAAAGGATCAGCCGAAGACCACGTTCGCCGACGTCGCCGGCGTGGACGAGGCGATCGAGGAGCTCGAGGAGGTCAAGGACTACCTCCAGTCGCCCGCCAAGTTCCAGGCGATGGGCGCCAAGATCCCGCGCGGAGTGCTGCTGTTCGGCCCTCCTGGGACCGGCAAGACGCTGCTCGCGCGCGCCGTGGCCGGTGAGGCAGGCGTGCCGTTCTTCTCGATCAGCGGCTCGGACTTCGTCGAGATGTTCGTCGGCGTGGGGGCCGCGCGTGTCCGCGACCTGTTCGAGCAGGCGAAGGCGGCGGCACCTGCGATCGTGTTCATCGACGAGATCGACGCCGTGGGTCGTCACCGTGGAGCGGGCTTGGGTGGAGGCCACGACGAGCGAGAGCAGACGCTCAACCAGCTCCTCGTCGAGATGGACGGGTTCGATCAGCGCTCGACCGTCATCCTGATGGCCGCGACGAACCGGCCCGACATCTTGGACCCGGCGCTGCTTCGTCCCGGGCGGTTCGATCGACAGGTGGTCATCGATCGTCCCGACCTGGAGGGGCGCAAGGCGATCCTGAAGGTGCACGCGCGCGGCAAGCCGCTCGATTCCACGGTCGACCTGGCGGTGCTCGCACGGCGCACGCCGGGGTTCACGGGCGCCGACCTTGCGAACGTGATCAACGAGGCTGCGCTGCTCGCCGCCCGTCGCTCCAAGAAGGCGATCTCGATGAAGGAGATCGAGGAGGCCGTCGATCGCGTGATGGCCGGACCCGAGCGGAAGTCGCGGGTGATGGATGTGGAAGAGCGCCGGCTGATCGCCTACCACGAGGGTGGTCACGCCATGGTCGCGCATATCCTGCCCAACACCGACGAGGTCCACAAGATCACGGTGATCCCGCGCGGACGCGCCTTGGGCTACACCCTCACGCTCCCCGAGCAGGACAAGTTCCTGATGACCCGCGAGCAGCTCCGCGACGAGCTCGCGATGCTGATGGGTGGCCGCGTCGCTGAGGAGATCGTGGCGGGCGACGTCACGACCGGCGCGCAGAACGACATCGAACGGGCGACCAAGGTCGCGCGGCAGATGGTGACGGAGTACGGCATGTCGGACACGATCGGTCCCCGGACCCTCGGTCAGAAGCAAGGCGAGGTGTTCCTCGGCCGTGACTGGGGCTCCACGCCGGACTACTCCGACGCGGTCGCGTTCGAGATCGACCAAGAGGTGCGTCTACTGATCGACGAAGCGCACGATGTGGCGCTCGACATCCTCACCGAGAACCGGGCCAAGCTCGACGCGCTCGCCACCGTGCTGCTCGAGAAAGAGACGCTCGATCGCGAAGAGGTCGAGAAGTTCTTCGGCGACGTCGAGAAGCGGTCGCCCCGCGAGGCGGAGGAGCGCGGCGCCGGACTCGGCGTGTCGCGTGCGAGCCAGAAGAAGCGCGAGCGCCGTCCGTCCGCCCCCGGAACGCTGGGGGACCCGGGTCTCGCCCCGGCGTAGATCGCCCTCTCACCGTCTCGTTCGTCAGCTCGCCCGTGTCGGCGTAGAGTGCGGCCGAAACGATCGAACGGAGGAAAGAGATGGTTCGTACGCTTCGCGCTTCGGTCGCCATCGCAGCCGTGGTGGCTTCGGTGCTCACCGCCGTCCCGGCCGGTGCCGCACCCGTCCCCAAGACCTGGATCGTCCTTCCGAACGAGTCGGTGCAGGCGGCCGTCAAGAAGGCGCATGCGGGCGACACCATCCTGCTCGTCCGGGGCGTCTACAGGCAATCCGTCACGATCAGGAAGGCCGGCATCTCGATCCGGGGCGCCGGTTCGTCCTCGGGCGGCACCGTGTTCAAGCCGCCGGCCACGCTTCCGAAGGGCGCGTGCACGTCGTTGTCGGGCGGTTCCGGTGTCTGTGTCCTCGGGAAGTTCGACGATCAGGGCGTGGTCAAGAAGCGTGTCGCCGACGTGACCGTGTCCGGGATCATGTTCGCCGGCTGGCCATCCATGGGAGTGTTCGCGTTCGGTACGAAGGACCTGAGATTGATCAACAACGCGGTCTTCGGCGCGGGTGAGTACGGCCTCGCCCGGTTCGACTCGATCGGCGGCGTGGTCCAGAACAACACGGTGGTCGGTGGCGGCGAGGCCGCGATCTACCTGGGCGATTCCGCGAACGCCGGAGCCACGGTCACGCACAACGAGGTGTCGGGAGCAGGGTTCGGCATCTTCATCCGACACTCGAGCGGGATCACGGTGCAGCTCAACCACGCGTTCGGCAACTGTCAGGGGATCCTGGTCCTGGATGACGGCCAGGCCGGCGGCGTGAGCGACATCGAGCTCAAGTACAACTACGTCACGTTCAACAACGAAGCATGCCCCGCCTCGGATGAGGGTCCCCCGCTGCAGGGCGGTGGCATCCTGCTCCTGGGTGCGGCGGACTCGTTGGTCGCGTGGAACACCGTCCGGGGGAACGAGGGTACCGAGGTCAACTCGGGCGGCATCGTGCTGATGAGCGCCGCCGACTTCACCGAGGGTGCTGACCCCATCGGCAACACGGTCAAGAACAACACCGTGTTCCAGAACTTGCCTTCGGACATCTCCTACGACGGCACGGGCACCGGCAACGATCTCAGCAGCAACTACTGTGGCACGTCGTCGCCGAACGGGTCCTGCGTTTAGCGCGACGGTTTCAACGATCGCGACTGGGGGCGGCCGACGGGCCGCCCCCGCGCGTTCGGGGCCCGTACAATCCGCGCATGGCGGCGGACCGGTGGGCCACGTTCGATTGCTACGGAACACTCATCGACTGGTTGGCTGGGATCCGCACGACGATGCGATCCCTGTGGCCCGACGCCGACGCCGAGTCACTGGGGAACCGCTATCACGACGTCGAGCCCACCGTGCAGGCCGGGCGTGACATCGCATACCGGACCGTGATGGCCGAGACGCTCGCGAAGGTGGCGACGGCCGAGGGGCTCGCGGTCCCTTCCGGACGCGAGGACGCGTTGGGGGCGGCGTTACCGACGTGGTCCGTGTTCCCGGAGGTGCCCGGATCGCTGTCTGAGCTCCGGGCTCGCGGCTGGAAGCTGGGCATCCTGTCGAATACCGACCCCGACTTCCTGGACGCGTCGCTCACCGCGATCGGCGTGCCGGTCGACCTGCGCGTGGCGGCGTCCAACATCGGCTCGTACAAGCCGGCGTTCGGACATTGGGAATCGTTCTTCCGGCAGACCGGAGCCGACCGCTCCCGGCACGTGCATGTGGCGGCGTCGCTCTTCCACGACGTGCAGCCGTGCGCCGCGCTCGGCTTGCCATGCGTGTGGATAAACCGCCAGGCCGAGGAGAGCGAGCTTCCCCGCGCGGGTGAGCTCACCGATCTCTCGAGCCTTGCGGGCATCCTCGACAAGCTCGTTCCGTCGGGCGACGGGTAGCATCGAACCGCGATGGACGAGGACCGCTTCGACGACGAGAAGATCGAACAGGGCGTCCGGATGATCCTCGAGGGGATCGGCGAGGACCCGGATCGCGGTGGTCTGCGTGAGACGCCGTCGCGAGTCGCGCGCATGTACCGCGAGGTGTTCGCGGGGATCGGACAGGACGCGTCGCAGCTGGTGACCGTCGTCGAGGGCGCGGATCACGACGAGATGATCATGGTGCGCGACATCCCGATCTACTCGATGTGCGAACACCACCTCATCCCGTTCAGCGGGAAGGCCCACGTCGCGTACATCCCGAACAAGCAGCAGCAGATCACCGGCCTGTCGAAGATCGCCCGCGTCGTCGATCTGCTCGCGAAGCGCCCGCAGGTGCAGGAACGGCTCACGACGGAGATCGCCGAGGCGCTCGACGAGGCGCTCTCGCCTCGGGGGGTGTTCGTGGTCATCGAATGCGAGCACCTATGCATGACGATGCGCGGCATCAAGAAGCCGGGCTCGGTGACCGTGACCTCCGCGGTGCGCGGCCT
>JBBQVZ010000012.1:0-41551 GCA_038211015.1 Actinomycetota bacterium
CGACGGGATCGCGGATCCGGCGGGGCTCACCCAGGGGTACGCGACGCTCGCGCGAGAAGCCGGCGCCGACCTCCGGTTTGGCGTGGAGGTTGTCGCGATCGAGGCAGACGATGCCGCGGTCACCGCGGTCCGTACCGGGGATGGCGCGATCTCAACCCCCGTCGTGGTGAACGCCGCGGGCCCATGGGCCGGAACCCTCGCGGCGACCGTCGGCGTACATCTTCCGCTGGAACCCATCCCACGCATGGTCGTGACGACGGGCCCGTTCCCCGGAGCTCCCGCGCGGCGGACGCTCGTGATCGATGCCGCAACGTCGTACTACTTCCACAAGGAAGGCGACGGCGTGCTGACGGGGATGGGGGGGCGCGACGAGCACGCGTCGTTCAGCACGGAAGTGGATCGCCGCTTCATCGAAGAGGAGCTGCTGCCGACGGCGGTCCGCGTGTTCCCGCCGATCGAGCGGGCGGGCGTCGCGAGCATGTGGGCGGGCCTCTACGAGATGACGCCGGACCGACATCCGATCATCGGGGAGTCGCCCGTCCGCGGATTGTTCCTGGCGAACGGTTTCAGCGGTCACGGCTTCCAGCATGCGCCGGTCGTCGGCAAGCTCCTGGCCGAGCTCGTCGTCGACGGGGAGACGCGGACCGTCGACATCTCCTCGCTTGGTTTCGACCGCTTCGAGCGGGGCGACCTGGTGGCGGAGGGCCGCGTCGTCTGAGTGCCGGGAGAGGGGGTCGAACCCTCACGGGCCGAAGCCCACGGGATTTTGAGTCCCGCGCGTCTGCCAGTTCCGCCATCCCGGCGCGGCCCTAGACTACCCATCCCGCCCGCGCGTTCTGCGTGCGACCCGAACCGACATGAGCCGACGCCCCTCGACCGCCGCCGCCCTGGTCGCCCTCGTCGCGACCCTTGCCTCCGCATGCACGGGATCGTCTCCGGTCCCCGACCCCGCGCCGATGAAGATCGCGTTCCTGCGCGACATGTCGGTCCCGGGCTCGGCGCAGATCGTGACCCCGGCGCTCTTCGGTCTCGAGCTCGCACTCCAGGAGGCGCTCGAGCGCGGAGATCTGCCGGTGATCCCCGAGGTGATCGGGCTGGACATCGACGGTGACGACGCGAAGGCAACCGACCTGGCCCAGGAAGTGGCGGACGATCCTTCGTACGTAGCGGTGGTGATCGGCCCGTTCTGGTCGGAGACCGCCTCGGCGGGGGACCTGTTGGACGGCGCCGGCATCCCGACGTTCAGTCTCTCCGAGCTGGATCCGGCGCTCGCCGCGGAGCGATGGTCGTCGTGGCGCCGTGTCGTCGCCGGTGTCTCGCGTGAGTCGGCGGCGATGGCGGCGGCGATCCGGGGATCGTCTCGGTCGGTCAGCGGCACATGCGTGGTGGGAGACGGGTCGAGCCTCTCCGGGATCCTCGGCGGCCTGCTGACGACGAACCTCGGCGCCGGCGGGGTCGTGGCGTCGTCCGACCTTCCGGACGAGGACGCCCTCGCGAGCGTGGTCGAGCGCGTCGGCGGGGCCGGGTGCGGCACCGTCGCATGGACCGGCTTCGACCCCGGCGCGACGCTGCTGCGTACCGGGCTGACGGAGTCCGGTCTCGGCTCCGTCTCGCTGGTGGGTTCATCCGCGATGAAGACCGAGTCCTACCTTTCCGAGACGGCGGGGGCGGGCGACGGAACCATCGTCACCTGCGCGTGTGTCGACCTGGGGTCGTCCACGCGGCCGGAGGCTCGCCGCTTCATCCACGACTTCCAGTCGAGGTACGGCTCGCCTCCCGGCGTCTTCGGCGCAGAGGGTTGGGACGTAGGCGGCATGTTCCTCGCGGCGTTCCGCTCGGGCGCCACGGATCGTCGCGCGGTGGCGGCGACCCTCGGGGCGTCGAACGGCTACGAGGGCCTCGCGAACACGTATCGGTTCGACGACGACGGGGAGCTCTCCTCCCGCCCGGCGGGGATCCACGTGTTCCGGGCCGAGGGCGTCCGTTGGGTCCCCGTGGGCGAGGTCGACACCGGGGAAGGGCTGCCGGTCGGCACGCCCGGCTACCTGTCGGTCGCCGCGTGCCGGAAGGGGCGACCGTTCGCCTACCCGGTGGGGGGCCGGCTCACGGGGTTCGACGTCGAGCTCGCTGCGGCGGTCGCCCGACGGCTCGGACTCACGCTCTCGTGGCGCGATCTCCCGTGTCGGACCGCGCTCCGCGCCGTCGCGGAAGGGACGCTCGACGCGGTGCTCGCTCCGGCTGCCGACGTGCCGCAGGGCACGCCCGTGTCGGGGATCGCGCTCAGCATACGCGCGGCGCTCGTCAGTTCGAAGGCACGAGCTCACGAGCAGGGCGAGTCCACCCTGCTCGATCGGCTGGGTCCGCACGACGTGGTGGCGGTCGTGCGCTCCGGAGAGACGGTCGCATGGGCGACAGACGCGTTGGAACGCACGGGAGCCCAGGTGCGGTTCACGTCCGATCGGCGTGCGGCGTACGAGGGGCTTGTGGCCGGCTCGGTCTCGGCGGTGGCGGATGTCGAGCCGGAGGCCTGGCGCGCCATCGAACGGAGGCGCTCGCTGCGGGTCGCCCAGAGCATCGACGTGGGTGCCCACGACGTCTTCGTGGCCAAGGGTCCCGACGCGCGAGTGGTCGCGGCGATCGATGACGCGCTCGCCCGGCTGATCAGGGTCGGTCGCTACGCGCTCTTGTTCGCGAAGTACTTCCCGGGGACCCCGCTCCCGTCCGAAACCGGCTCCTGATGCGTATCCAGCACCGAGGGATGGATTGCTCCGGAGGAGGCGCCCTCATATAGTCGAGCGATGGGGAGGGGGGCTCTTCGGGCTCCCCCGGAAGGAGGCATGGTGCGCAACCTGAAACTTCGTTCGTTCGCGCTGCTGCTCACGGTGTTCGCCCTGGTGGCGGCCGCATGCGGCGACGAGCCGAACACCGCCGAGCCGGGCGGTTCCGGCGCCACCGGAGCGGAGAGTCCGGCCGGCGAGCAAGACCTGCTCGCGCGGATCCAGGCGGACGGCGTCCTCCGGGTCGCGACGGACCAGAAGTACAAGCCACAGTCCTGGTACGACACCAAGACGGGTGAGTGGAAGGGCTTCGACGTCGAGGTGGCGCAGGAAGTGGCCAAGCGGTTGGGGGTCACGGCGGAGATCGCTCACCAGGAATGGGATCTCGTCACCGCCGGATCGTGGAACGACCGGTGGGACATGAACGTCGGTTCCATGACGGTCACCAAGGAACGTTCCACGATCTTCAGCTTCACCCCGGCGTACTACTACACACCTGCCTCGATCGCCGTGAACACCGAGAACACCTCGATCCAGGATCTCACGACGGACCTCGACGGCAAGAAGGTCTGCGTCGGCTCGTCGACGACGTACGAGTCGTTCCTGGAGCAACAGCTGAACATCCCCGGGTACTCGTTCGACTACGTGATCGACGATCCGCAGATCATCACGTACGCCACGGACACCGACGCGCTGGACAACCTCGCTCTCGGCGATGGTGCTCGTTGCGACGCGGCCATGACGGCTCTGCCGACGATCGAGCAGTACGTCGCCGACGGAGGGCCGGTCAAGGTCGTGGGCGATCCGATGTACGGGGAGCCGCTCTCGATCGCGTTCGACAAGGCATCGCCGATCGACAACGCGAGCCTGGTGGCGGCCGTGAGCGCGATCATCGACGAGATGCACTCGGACGGTACTCTGACCGCGCTGTCGATGAAGTGGTACGGCGCAGACATCACGCAGGTCTGATCGTCCGCGGACGGTTGAGGGGGGAGCCGTGAGCACGGCGACGTCGCAGCAGGGAGCCGGGGAGGCTCGGCTCCCTGCTTACGTCGTGGACATCCCTCGAGGATCCATCTTCCAGCTCGTCGCAGCGTGGCTCCTGCTGACCGAGGGAGCCCTCGCGCTGATCTTCCTCCCGATCCTGTCGCTGACGCCCGACTTCGACGTCCCGGTGGGCGACATCGCGACGTTCGGAGCGCTCGCCGCCGTCTGCTTGATCGCGGGAGGGCTCCTGTACTCGAGGTTGAGATGGAGCGTGTGGTTCGCGGTACTCGCCGCGCTCGCTGCTGCTGGGTGGCTCGTGTCCGACAAAGGCCTTACCTCGTGGACAGAGGCCTACGTCGGCATGGGGTTCGCCGCCGTCGAGGTGCTGTTCCTCCTGCTCGGCCGTCACGCGGCAGGCAAGCCGGAGGCGATGGCGCTCTCGAGCGCGCATGTCCCGTTCCGTCTCAAGCTCGCGCTCGTCTGGATCGGCATCTTCTTCGTGCTCGCGCTGTTCCTTTCGCAGATCGGGCTCGACTGGGGATGGATAGGAGACAACTTCAGCATCATCGCCAAGGGCGCGATCTACACGCTCGCGCTGGCGCTCGGCGCGATCGTCATCGCGGTGGTTCTGGCGCTGCTCGGGGCGCTCGGCCGGCTCTCCAAGAACCCCGTCGCGTTCGGCATCTCCGGCTTCTACACGTCGTTCTTCCGGGGGACTCCTCTGATCGTCCAGTTGTTCCTGATCTACGTGGCGCTGCCGCAGATCGGTGCGAGCCTCGGGAGCCGAGCGCTGCTGAACGTACTCACGCTTTCAGCGTTCCAGGCCGGCATCATCGGTCTGGGTCTGAACTACGGGGCCTACATCACCGAGATCTTCCGGGCGGGCATCCAATCGGTGGGGCACGGGCAGGCAGAGGCTGCGGACGCTTTGGGGATGTCGTACGCGCAACGCATGCGTCGGGTCGTCCTGCCCCAGGCCACGCGGGTGATCATCCCGCCGACCGGCAACGACTTCATCGCCATGATGAAGGACACGGCTTTGGTGGCGTTCCTGGGCGTGAACCTCGATCAGGCCGACCTGTTCCGCAGAGCACAGCTCATCGGGAACCAGGATCTCAAGCGCCTGGAGTCGCTGATCATCGCCGCCGGGATGTACTGGGCGTTGACCGCCGTCTTCACGTTCTTCCAGATGCGATTGGAGCGGCGGATGTCGGCCGGATACGTCCGCGGTGAAGCCCAGACCGCCATGGGGCGGAAGCGGGTCCAGTTCGTTCCTGCGGGCCAGCACGGCGTCCAGCCCATCGAGATAGATACGGGGATGGGTCCCCAGGACGGCACCGCCGGCGGCTCGGACGAGGGCGGAGGGCGGTCAGGATGACCTTCCCGAACGGGGACGCCGTCGTCAGGGTCGAGAACCTCCACAAGCGCTTCGGTGAACTGGAGGTGCTCCGCGGCATCAACATGGAGGTCGACAAGGGCGAGGTCGTGGTGATCTTCGGTCGGTCCGGGTCCGGCAAGTCCACGCTCCTTCGGTGCGTCAACTTCCTGGAGGACCCCACCGAGGGAACGGTCGAGGTCTCCGGCATCCGGCTCGAGGGAGGTCACCGGACCCGCGGCAAGCGCGAGCAGATCCGGCTCCTCCGGCTGCATGCAGGCATGGTCTTCCAGCAGTTCAACCTGTTCCCTCACCTGACCGTGATCAACAACGTCATGGAGGGACCCGTGACGGTGAAGGGGCTGCCCAAGGACCAGGTCCGAGCGACCGGCATGCAGCTCCTCAGCAAGGTCGGTCTGGCGGAGAAGGCCGACGTGTATCCGATCCGCTTGTCCGGTGGTCAGCAACAGCGCGTCGCGATCGCACGGGCGCTCGCCATGGAGCCCGACGTGATGCTGTTCGACGAGCCCACGTCGGCGCTCGATCCAGAGCTGATCGGCGAAGTGCTCTCGGTTATGAAGTCGCTCGCGACCGACCTCCACATGACGATGATGGTGGTGACGCACGAGATGGGGTTCGCGCGCGAGGTTGCGAATCGGATGATGTTCTTCCACGAGGGCGTGATCTTGGAAGAAGGTCCGCCGGATCAACTCTTCAACCACACGCAGAACCCGGAGACGCGCAAGTTCTTGGAAGCGGTGCTGTAAGAGAGATCTCGCTCCGAGAGACGCTGCGCCGGAGTGAGAGACGGGCCGCGCCTCTCGGCGAACCACTCGCGCCTTCCCCATACGCGAGTGATGCACGCGAGCGACGCGGCCCGTCACGCAGCGGTCCCGAGCGACCCGGTCTCGATCCGTTTCCGAACCGAGCCCGCGGCCAGCGCGGGACCGGACCGAAAGATAGACTGGAGGTTGAGGGCTGTCAACTCGCAGAGAATCACTGGTCCACAGCCACTCTCGCGAAGAGCCGCAGGTAGGCGTCGTCACGCTGTGTGCGAAGAAAGAGTGACAGGTTCACTCGACGGTGAACGCCGCGACCATCCCCGCCTCGTAGTGCGCGGGGAGGTTGCACACCAAGAGGTACGAACCTGCTTCGAGGTTCACGCTGAGCGACGCGTTGGTGCTGGGCGCGATGTCTTCCGCCTCGTCGACGAGGTCGATCTGATCTTCGGGGATCAGACCGTTCTCGACCGGCAACGCGTCCGGTGCTTCGTCGCTGCGGATGATCACGAATTCGTGCGTGCTCGCTCCGTCGTTCTGGATCGCGAACGTGACATCGCCGGCGGAGGAGGTTGCGGGCGTCGCCGTGAGCGAGGAGTCCTTCATCGTCACTGTGATGTCATCCGCCGACCCGGACCCTGAACCACCACATGAGGCCGCGGCGATCGCGAACACGCCGGCGAGGGCGGCGCACCGAAGTCGGCCGCTCATGTGCCCACCGTCATCGGGGCGGTCTGCCGTTCGCGTTCGGTCTGCAGTGGGCGCCGAGCCGGCCACAACACGTACAGCGCCATCGGGACGGCGTAGACGATCCACGCGAGCGTCTCGCCCACGGTGGGAACGGGCTGCAGTCCGAGCATCCCGGTCAGCAACGCCGCGCGCACGGATCCGGGCGCGACCAACCAGCGGAGGTCGAACGCCTGCGCCTGAAGGACGTCCACCCATCCGGCCTCGTGGGCCGTGTGGACCGCGCTCGCGAGCAGCCCGGCCGCCACGAGCACCAGCACGAAGCCCGTGAAGCGGAAGAAGCGGGACAGGTTGATGCGCACGCCGCCCTTGTAGATCGCGAATCCGAGACCGATGGCGACCACGATCCCCAGCGCCGCCCCCGTACCAGTGGCGGCCGGGTCGGTGGAGCTGCCGAACACCGCCAGCAGGAAGACCGCGGTCTCCAGACCCTCCCGCAGCACGGCGAAGAACGCCATGCCGACGAGCGCCCACGTGGATCCGAGAACCAGAGCGCTCTCGGCGCTCCGCTCGAGCGAGCCCTTCAGCTCCCGGGAGTGCCGCTTCATCCATACGACCATGTACGTGACGCCCGCCACGGCGAGCAGGGCCAGAACCGTTTCGAGCCCCTCCTGCTGCTTGTGCGGAAGCGACCGGTCGACGGTCTCCAGGATGGCCGCGATCCCCACGCAGAGGGCGACGGCGAGGCCGACCCCGTACCACATCGGTCGAAGGGCCTTGCGCTCCCCGCGCTGGATCAGGAACGCCGCGATGATGCCGACGATGAGGGAGGCTTCGAGTCCCTCTCTGAGTCCGATGATGAACGTGGGCAGCACGCGGCGTTCTCTCTCTTCGTTCGACCTAATCGAAGGCTGAACTGTATCTAACGGGTGCGATCCAGGTCAACCTCGTTCGGCACCGAATCATCCCGTTCCGCCACGACGGGCCGGCCGGAGCCGTCGGCGGGGAGGGCTACAATCCGCCGCGTGACGCCCACCCCCCCGCGCGATGGTCTCGAACGGATCTTCCTGTTGGACGGACACTCCCTCGCGTACCGGGCGTACTTCGCGCTCCCGACGTCCCTCGCGACGAGCACCGGGCAGATCACGAACGCCGTCTACGGGTTCACGTCCATGTTGATCAAGCTGTTGGGGGATGAGCGGCCCGACTACTTGGCGGTGGCGTTCGATCTCGGCCGACCGACGGTTCGGCTGGAGAAGTACGCGGAGTACAAGGCCGGACGGGCCGAGACGCCCACCGATTTCTCGTCGCAACTCGGGCTGATCGACGAGGTGCTCGACACGCTC
This sequence comes from Actinomycetota bacterium, assembly GCA_038211015.1. GTDB lineage: Bacteria > Actinomycetota > UBA4738 > UBA4738 > HRBIN12 > JBBQVZ01. The sequence continues at coordinate 7,952 of JBBQVZ010000012.1, forward strand.
CGCATCCCGATGGTTCGGGTGATCGACCACGAGGCCGACGACGCCATCGGCACCCTCGCGGTCCGGGCCGCCGAGCAAGGCATGGAAGCCGTGATCGTGACGGCGGACCGCGACTTCTTCCAGCTGGTGCGTCCAGGGATCCAGGTGATGTTCAACCGGCGCGGCATCTCCGACATCGTTCTCTACGACGAAGCCGGCGTGGAGGAGCGGTTCGGTGTCCCACCGTCGAAGTACCTGGAGTACGTGGCGTTGAAGGGCGATCCATCCGACAACATCCCCGGCGTCCCCGGGGTGGGGGAGAAGACGGCCACGAAGCTGATCCAGGAGTACGGCTCGGTCGAGGAGCTGCTCGCCCATGCCGACGAGCTGCGCGGGAAGTTGAAGGACAACGTGCTGGCGTCGGCCGACCAGCTGGCCTTGAACAAGGAGCTTGCGCGGATCGTCACCGATCTCCCGCTGGACATCGGCCCCGAGGACTGCGTCATGGGTGAGTGGGACCCCGGGGAGGTGCGGCGGTTGTTCACGTCTCTCGAGTTCCGCTCGCTGCTCGACCGGCTGCAGGAGGTGGGCGTCATGAAGCCGAAGGTCGAGGTCACGGAGCTGGATCTCCGCGAGGTCTCGGCCGAAGAGCTGGCGTTGATGATCGCATCGGACGTCCCGAAGGGCGTCCGGCTCGACGCCGATCTGCGCGAGGTGCGCGGCGCCGCCGCGTCGGCGGGTGGAGCGGAGGCCGCGTTCGCGCCGCTTGCCGCGCTCGGACCGGTGGCTGAGGCGTTGGCTTCACCCGACGCGCCCAAGTGGACGCACGACGCCAAGGAGCTGGAGCGCGGGGCGATCGCCGCCGGCGTCGAGGTCGCGGGGGTGGTGTTCGACACGTTCCTGGCCGGCTACCTGCTCGATCCAGCGGCGGCCGAGTATCCACTGCGCGCGTTGAGCGAGAAGTATCTGGGGGTCGACGTGCTCGGTCAGGTCGCGGATCAGGACGAGGGTCAGCTGTTCAGCGATGCCGGCTGGCGCACGGTCGCCGCCGACGCCGCGGCGGTGGCGTTGCTCGCGCCGGTGATGGAAGAGCAGATCGATAAACAAGGGCTCCGAGAGTTGCTGGAGACCGTCGAGATGCCACTCGCGTCGGTGCTTGCCCGCATGGAGGAGCTGGGCGTGGCGCTCGACGTTGCCTACCTGGAGGAGATGGGCGCGGAGGTCCGCGATCGGATGGGGGCTCTGAAGGCCGAGATCTACCGCGAGGTCGGGGAGGAGTTCAACCTGAACTCGCCGCCGCAGCTCCGCGTGATCCTGTACGAGAAGCTCGGGCTCTCGCCCGGCAAACGTACCCCGAAGGGCCAGCTGTCGACGGACGCGAGCGTGCTGGAGAAGTTGCGCGACCATCCGGTCGTCGACGCGCTGCTCGATTGGCGCGAGCTCGACAAGCTGAACTCGACGTACCTGGAGGCGCTGCCGCGACTGGTCGACCCGCGGGACGGACGGATCCACACCTCGTTCAACCAGGCGGTGGCCGCGACGGGACGGCTGTCCTCGTCCAACCCGAACCTGCAAAACATCCCGGTCCGGACGGAGCTCGGCAGGCAGATCCGCCGGGCGTTCATCCCGGGCGGCGCCGGCCAGGTGCTGCTCGCCGCGGACTATTCGCAGATCGAGCTGCGCATCCTCGCGCACCTGTCCGGCGATGAGGGGCTGCGCGAAGCGTTCGCGACCGGGCACGACATCCACGCCGCCACCGCCGCGCGCATCTTCGGTCTGCCGCAGGACAAGGTCGACCCGGCACTGCGGTCACGCGCGAAGATGGTGAACTACGGCCTCGCGTACGGCATGAACGCCTGGGGCCTCGCGTCGCGCTTGGACATCGCGCCCGACGAGGCGCAGGAGATCATGGACGCGTACTTCGTGAGCTTCCCGAAGATCCGCGAGTACCTCGACCGGCAGGTCGACCACGCGACCGTGGACGGTTTCACGGAAACGTTGCTGGGTCGGAGGCGATACATCCCCGAGCTCCAAGCGGCGAACCCGCGTGTCCGCGACCTGGGACGTCGGCAGGCGTTGAACGCGCCGATCCAGGGGAGCGCGAGCGACGTGTTCAAGGTCGCGATGATCCATGTCGAGCGCGGCGTCCTCGAGCATCCCGAGCTCGACCTGCACATGCTCCTCACGGTCCACGACGAGCTGGTGTTCGAGGTCGCCGAAGCCCATGTGGAGGAGGCCGCGGCGCTCGTGAAGGAGCGGATGGAGAGCGCGGTGGAGCTGGACGTCGCGCTCCGCGCCGACATCGGCTGGGGCGCCAACTGGTCGGAGGCCGCCCCCGAGGGCCACTGACCTGCGGGTTCGCCCGGCGCCTGTCGTTGACGGGGGCTCCGACTCGCCACTACCATCCGTTGGCCGCGAGGCGCAGCTGCACCACGGTAAATCTCACATGCCGGTTCGGTGCGCGCCCCGTGTGCGGAAGGGGTTGGTTCCCATAGACACCACCGAGACGGCGGTCGCGCCTGAGCGCGACCTGACGCCGGAAGAGCTCGTCATCGCCATGGAGGAGTCGCTCCGTGACTTCAACGACGGGGACATCGTGGAGGGCACGGTCGTCAAGATCGATCGCGACGAGGTCCTGCTGGACATCGGCTACAAGTCGGAGGGCGTTATCCCGAGCAAGGAGCTCTCGATCCGCCACGACGTCGACCCGAACGAGGTCGTGAAGGTCGGCGACAAGATCGAGGCTCTGGTCCTGCAGAAGGAAGACAAGGAAGGCCGCCTGATCCTGTCCAAGAAGCGCGCGCAGTACGAGCGTGCCTGGGGACGGATCGAAGAGGTCATGCGCTCCGGCGAGACGATCACCGGTCCCGTCATCGAGGTCGTGAAGGGCGGACTGATCCTGGACATCGGCCTGCGCGGATTCCTGCCCGCGTCGCTCGTCGACCTGCGCCGCGTCCGCGACCTGCATCCGTTCGTCGGTCAGGATCTCGAAGCGAAGATCATCGAGCTCGACCGCAACCGCAACAACGTCGTGCTGTCGCGCCGCGCGTTCCTGGAGGAGTCGCAGTCCGAGGGTCGCAAGAAATTCCTCGAAGGACTCACGAAGGGTGAGCGCCGCAAGGGCACCGTCAGCTCCATCGTGAACTTCGGCGCGTTCGTCGACCTGGGTGGCGTGGACGGTCTCGTGCACGTCTCGGAGTTGTCGTGGAAGCACGTCGATCATCCGGGCGAGGTCGTCACCGTCGGCCAAGAGGTCGAGGTCGAGGTGCTCGATGTGGATCTGGAGCGCGAGCGCGTGTCGCTGTCGCTCAAGGCCACGCAGGAAGACCCCTGGAAGGAGTTCGAGCGGCGGTACCAGGCCGGCGAGATCATCGAGGGTCAGGTCACGAAGCTCGTGCCGTTCGGCGCGTTCGTCCGTGTGGCGCCGGGCATCGAAGGACTCGTTCACATCTCCGAGCTGAGCCACGAGCACGTCGACACTCCGGAGTCGGTGCTGTCGGTCGGCGACGAGGTGCGCGCGAAGGTCATCGACGTCGACGTCCCGCGCCGCCGCGTCAGCCTGTCGATGCGGCAGGTGACGGAGAAGCCGCGCGCCACCGAGATCGAGGTGGAGAAGGAAGCGGCCCCGCCGGCAGACGGCGAGCCCGAGATGGCTCCGGCCAAGCTCGAGGTTCCGCAGGCCATCCTCGATGCGGTCGCTGAGGCCGAGGCGACGGCTGAGGCCGACGCCGACGCCGAGTCCGTCACCGAGGCGGCCATGGACGCGCTCGCCGAGGTGTCGGCATCGGCCGACACCGCCGAGCTCGTGGAACCCGCGGCGGCCGAAGTGCCGGCCGTCGAAGTGCCGGCCGAAGAAGCGCCGGCCGCTGCAGAGGAGACGAGCGTCGCGGCCGAGGCTGCCGAGGCTTCGGTTGCGGCTGAGCCCGAACCAGCGGCTGAGCCCGAACCCGCGGCGGAGCCCGAACCCGAGGCGACCGCGTCCGACGACGTGTCGCTCGAAGCGATCCTCGAAGACCTGAAGCGACGCGAGGGTCGCTGAGTACCAGGAACCGGTCCGAGAGCGAGGCCGGCGCGACATGCTGCTGGTCGGTCTGACAGGAGGGATCGGCTCCGGGAAGTCGACCGTGGCAGACCTGCTGGCCGAGCGCGGCGCGATCGTGATCGATGCCGATGACTTGGCGCGTCGCGCCGTCGCCCTCGGGACGGACGGCTTCGATCGCGTGGTCGAGGCGTTCGGCCGGGAGACGCTCGGTCCGGACGGCGACATCGATAGAGCGAAGCTGGCCGAGGTCGTGTTCACGGACCCGGAGCGTCTCCGGCAGCTCGAGGCGATCGTCCACCCGGAGGTTGCCCGCCAGCTCGCGGAGGCGATCGAGCCCTACCGGGACACCGATCGGGTGATCGTGTATGGCGTGCCGCTGTTGGCGGAGCGCGGTCTGGCCGAGGGGTTCGACGTCATCGTCGTGGTCGTCGCCGATGTCGACCGCCGCATCGAACGCCTGCTGCGCGATCGCGGGATGACGGCCGACGAGGTCCGAGCCAGGGTTGCCGCGCAGCTCAGCGACGAGGAGCGCGCCCGGGTGGCCGACGTGCTGCTCGACAACGACGGCGATCCCGAGCGGTTGATCCCGCAAGTGAACAAGCTCTGGGCCGACCTGACGAAACGCGCAGGAACCTCGCGGTGAGGCCGCCGGTCGATGCAGCCTCGGTATCATCCGCCCGGTGAGGTACCGCGCGGTCTTCTTCGACGTCGGCGAGACGCTCGTCCATCCATCCCCGTCGTTCCCGGAGCTCTTCGCGCAGGTCGTGGAGCGGGAGGGACACCACGTGCTCCCGGAGGACGTCAACCGAGCCTCCCGGGCGGTGACCGAGCGCTTCAGTCAGGCCTCGCGCGACGGCGAGCGGTGGACGACCAGTCCGGAGCGTTCGCGTGCCTTCTGGGTCTCGGTCTACGATGCGATGCTCGGGTCGCTCGAGCTTCCCTCGGACAACGGGCTCAGCGACACGCTGTACGAGACGTTCACCGACCGCGCGAACTACGCGCTCTTCGACGACGTGCGGCCGATGCTGGAGCAGCTTGCGTCGGAGGGGTATGCGTTGGGACTCATCTCGAACTTCGAGGCGTGGCTCGACGATCTGCTCATCGACCTCGGCGTACGCGAGCTGTTCGCGGTTCGGGTGATCTCGGGCGTCGAGGGCGTGGAGAAGCCGGATCCGCGGATCTACCGGATGGCGCTCGAGCGCGCGGGCGTCGAGGCCGATGAGGCGGCGTACGTGGGAGACAACCCGGAGTTCGACGTCGGCCCTCCGGCGGCGTTGGGCATGTTCCCGGTGCTGATCGACCGCCGGCAGCGACACGCGGCACACGACGGGGCGCGCATCACGGACATGTCCGCGCTGGCCGAGGTCCTCGTTGGCTGAGACCGAGCGGCTGTTCACGCCCGAGGAGGCGAACGCGGAGATCGCTGAGCTACGCGATCGGTTGCCGCGGCTGCGGGACGCCCGACGTGAGGTGATCCGTTCGAGTGAGCGGATCACCGAGGCTCTTGCCGTGGACGGCGGAGGCGTCGCGGGCAGCGACTGGTTCGAGGCGCAACGCATCTTGAAGGCCGAGGTGATCTACCTGGCGGAGCGAGGGATCCTGCTCCGCGATCCCGAGACGGGGTTGGTGGATCTCCCGGGCGAGGTCGACGGACGGCCCGTCTTCCTGTGCTGGCGACTGGGTGAAGACCAGGTCGCTTGGTATCACGAGCAGCATGCGGGGTTCTCCAGCAGGAAGCCGTTGTGAGCGGAACCGGCGCGCGGCTGCCGGTCGTGGTCGTCATGGGTGCCACGGCCGACGAGCCTCCGCCCGGCATCGACGTGATCGCGGGGGCGGTCGATCTGCGGTACGCGCCCGATCGCGCCGCGCTCGAGCGCGAGATCGTCGACGCCGAGGTCGTCTACACCTGGTGGGGCGATCGCGAGGACCTCGAGGCTGCCTGGCATCGCGCCGGAGGGTTGAAGTGGTTGGCCGCCGTGAACGTCGGGATCGAACGCTTGCTGTTCCCGGCGCTCGTGGAGAGCGACGTGATCCTGACGAACGCGCGTGGGGCCGCGGACCAGCCGATCGCCGAGACCGTGGTCGGCTTCGTGGTCGCCATGGCGAAAGGGTTCCGTCCGATGTTCGACCGGCAGCGGATGCATGTGTGGGATCTCCACGTGATGGAGCGGCTGGCGGGGAGCCGGGTGCTGGTCGTGGGTCCGGGGCCGATCGGGCGGACGATCGCGCGAGCGTTGCGAGACGGGCTGGGGATGCGGGTCGCGGCGATCGGGCGAAGCGGGCGTGACGGCGACGACCTGTTCGAGACCATCGGCGGCGCCGATGATTTGCACGCGGCGCTCTCCGAAGCCGACTACGTGATCGACACCATGCCGCTGACGCCGCAGACGCGACACGTCTTCGATGCGGAGGCGTTCGCCGCCATGAAGCCGACGGCGCGGTTCGTGAATGTGGGCCGCGGCGCGACGGTCGTGGAGAGGGCACTCGTCGACGCCTTGGCGTCCGGCGTGATCGCGGGCGCCGCCCTCGACGTGTACGAGGAGGAGCCGCTCCCCGCCGATAGCGCGCTGTGGGACATGGAGAACGTCATCGTCTGCCCGCACATGTCCGGCGACGTGGACGGGACCGAGCTGGACTTCGCCCGGGTCTTCTACGACAACGTCGGACGCTGGCTCCGAGGGGAGCCCCTTCGGAACGTCGTCGACAAACGGCTCGGATTCCCGACGGACGATGAACGGTTGCCGTAGCACCGCACCACTCATAGGGTGGTCCGCGTGAGCGATCGGGTGATCGACGTGCGTGGGTTGCGCAAGTCCTACGGCGACTTCGAGGCCGTGAAGGGGATCGACCTCCACGTGGACCGCGGCGAGGTCTTCGCCCTACTGGGACCGAACGGCGCGGGCAAGACAACGACGGCGGAGATCCTCGAGGGGTTCCGCGAGCGGACGGCCGGCGACGTCAACGTGCTCGGGCACGACCCGGCGAGGCGAGAGCTCGATCTCCGTCGGCGCATCGGGATCGTCCTGCAGTCGACCGGCGTGGATCCCTACTTGACCGTCCGGGAGACCATCGAGCTCTACGCGGGCTACTATCCGAAGCCACGCTCTGTCGATGAGGTGATCGACGTCGTGGGACTCGAGGAGAAACGCGATGCGCGGGTGGACAAGCTCTCGGGGGGGCAACAACGCCGACTGGACGTGGCGATCGGCCTGGCGGGGGACCCGGAGCTCCTCTTCCTGGACGAGCCCACCACGGGGTTCGATCCGAGCGCCCGACGCCACGCGTGGGAGATGGTCAAGAACTTGACCGCGCTCGGGAAGACGGTGTTCCTCACCACGCACTTCATGGACGAGGCGCAGTACCTGGCCAGCCGCGTCGCCGTGATCACGCGAGGCGAGATCGTCGCCGAGGGCCCGCCGTCGACCCTCGGGGGAAGGGACACGATGCAAACCGTGATCCGCTTCCGGCTCTCCGACGATCTGGGTGCCTCGCCCCCCCTCGGTCAGGTCACCACCGCCGACAGCACGTACGAAGCGCGGGTCGACGATGCCACGAAGGCGGTGTTCGAGCTCACGGGTTGGGCGCTCGAGCACGACACGCGGCTCGATCGGTTGGAGGTCACGCAGCCAACGCTCGAGGATGTCTACCTGGAGCTCACCGGCGGCGAGCGGGGTATCGAGTGAGCGCGATCGGCCTCACGCTCCGCCAGGTGCGGTACACCAACAAGTCGTTCTGGCGGAATCCGGCATCGGCGTTCTTCACGTTCGCCTTCCCGTTGATGTTCCTGGTGATCTTCACCGCGCTGCTGGGTGGTGGCGAGATCCTCATCAAGGGAACAGACCTGAAGCAGGACACGTACTACGTGATCGCGATGGCGACCTTCGGTGCTATCTCGGCTTGCTATACGAACATCGCGATCAGCGTGACGTTCAACCGCGACGGAGGCATCCTGAAACGGACGCGCGGGACGCCGCTCCCCAGCGGGTCGTACCTCGGTGCCCGTGTGCTCCACGCTACGCTCGTCGGGGTGCTCCTCGTGGTCATCACGGCCTTGTTCGGGAAGCTGTTCTATCAGGCGGCGATCCCGGGCGGCGTGCCGCTGGCAGAGTTCGTCGCGGTGTTGCTCGTGGGGTCGCTGAGTTTCGCTGCCCTCGCGCTGGCGCTGACCGCGGTGACCCCCAACGCGGACGCATCGCCTGCCATCGTGAACGCCACGATCCTCCCCCTGCTGTTCCTCTCGGGCATCTTCATCCCGCTCGGCGACGAGGCCCCGGGATGGATCAAGCTCGTCGGGACGATATTCCCCGTCAAGCATTTCGCCGATGCGATGCGCGACTCGTACCTCGCGAACACCGTGGGCCACAAGCTCGACGGGTCGGTCTTCCACCCCTTCACCCTGAACTGGACGGATGTGCTCGTCGTCGCCGCCTGGGGTGTGGCCGGCCTTCTCCTCGCGACGCGCTACTTCAGCTGGGAACCGCGGAAGTAGGGCGCTGTGCTAGGCTCCGCGCTCGGGCCGGGACGTCTGCGGCCCCACCATCTCTGCAGGTGAACGAGGGGGTTCGGCGATGCGGAAGTTCCTGATCGGCCTGATGGCGTTGGCCGTGGTCGGCGTGGCGTGCTCGAACGACGACGGCGCCGGAGCGAGCGGGCCGACCGGCTCGACCGGGTCCACAGGGCCGACCGGTTCGACCGCCTCCGTCGATCCCTGCGCCCCCGAGAGCTTGAACCTCCTCACGTCGGGGACCCTGACGATCGGCACCGACAACCCGGCGTTCCAGCCCTGGTTCGGTGGCACGGGAACCTACGGGCCCTGGAAGGCCAAGCCGGACAGCGGAACGGGCAACCCGGCGAGCGGCGAGGGGTTCGAGAGCGCCGTGGCCTACGCGATCGCCGACCAGCTCGGTCTCACGGCGGATCAAGTCACGTGGGTGCCCATCACGTTCACCGAGTCGTTCAAGCCCGGAGACAAGGGCTTCGACTTCGACCTCAACGAGATCTCCTACAGCCCGGACCGGGCACAGGCGGTCGACTTCAGCGAGAGCTACTACGACGTCTCTCCGGCGCTGGTCGCGATCAAGGGGACGCCCATCACCGACGCGACGACGTTCGCCGACCTGAAGGGCTACAAGCTTGGCGCCCAGATCGGGACGACCGGCTACAGCTACATCGTGAACAACATCCAGCCCGACGCCCAGCCTGCCGTGTTCGACAAGTCGGTCGACGTGATCCAAGCGCTCAGCAACGGGCAGATCGACGGGTACCTCACCGATGCGCCCACCGCGTACGTGAACGTGCTGATCGGCCAGGTGAAGAACGGGGTCGTCGTCGGTCAGGTCCCCGCGATCGGCGATCAGGAGTACTTCGGGCTCGTCTTCGGCAAGGGGAACCCCCTGGTCGGTTGCGTGAACCAGGCGATCGAGGCACTCAAGTCCGACGGCACGCTCGACTCGCTCGAGGCGAAGTGGCTGAAGGACGTCACGTTCCCCGAGATCCAGCAGTAGCCCGATCGAGCGGATGACGACGCGGTGAGCGTCGGGGGACAGCCGGATCAGGAGTATCTGAACGACAACGACGACACCGTCGGCCGTCGGTCCAGGATCCTCGGCGGCGGGGGCGGCGGCAAAGGTGGTAGAGGTCGTCCCGAAGGTCGCCGCGCCGTCGTGATCGCCATGATCAGCACCGTCGTCTTCTTCGGCGTGATCATCGTGGCCGTCGTGAACTCGGCCGGCTGGACGGTCGTCAAGCAGACGTTCTTCAACGGGGAGCAGTTCCGCGAGTCCTTCCCAGGGATCGCCCGCGCGTTCCTCGTGAACGTGAAGTTGTTCTTGACCGCGGAGGTCTTCATCCTCGCGTTCGCCTTGTTGCTCGCGATCATGCGCAGCCTTCCCGGGCCGGTGTTCTTCCCGATCCGCGCGCTGTCGATCGGCTACGTCGACCTGTTCCGCGGGATCCCCACGATCCTGGTGATCTACACGCTCGGGTTCGGAGCGCCCGCGCTCGACCTGGCCGGTGTTCCGAAGTCCGCGGAGTTCTGGGCGGTCGTGTCGCTCGTCCTGGTGTATTCCGCATACGTAGCCGAGGTGTATCGCGCCGGCATCGAATCGGTCCATGAAAGTCAGGTGTCGGCGGCCAGGTCGCTCGGGCTGTCGCGGTGGCAGTCACTGCGCTTCGTCGTTCTGCCGCAAGCCATCCGGCGGGTGATCCCACCGTTGTTGAACGACTTCATCGGCTTGCAGAAGGACACGGCGTTGGTGTCGGTGCTCGGCGTCGTGGAGGCCGCGCGCCAGGCAGGGATCGACAACGCGGCGACGTTCAACTACACGCCCTTCCTCGCGACCGCGCTGCTGTTCGTATCGATCACCATCCCGCTGACCAGGTTCACCGACTGGCTGGTCGCGCGGGACCGGCGTCGTCGGCAGGCCGGGGGCGTCAGGTGAGCGAAGCGCTCCGATTCGAGGGGGTCCGCAAGTCGTTCGGCAAGCTCGAGGTGTTGCGAGGCATCGACCTGGCCGTGGCCGAGCACGAGGTGATCTGTTTGATCGGCGCGTCCGGATCCGGGAAGTCGACCATGCTCCGCTGCGTGAACCTCCTGGAACCGATCGATGCCGGCCGGATCATGGTCGAGGGGGTCGAGATCACCGCGCCGGGCGTCGACACGAACGCGATCCGCAGGCGCATCGGCATCGTCTTCCAGTCGTTCAACCTCTTCCCCCACATGACCGTGATGCGGAACGTGACGCTCGCTCCGACGAAGGTGCTCGAGCTCTCGGCGACGGACGCGGCGGATCGCGCCCGACAGCTGCTGGACCGGTTCGGCCTGGCGGACAAGGCCGACGAGTATCCCGACCGGCTGTCGGGCGGGCAGCAACAGCGCGTCGCGATCGTCCGCGCGCTCGCGATGCAGCCCGAGGTCATGTTGTTGGACGAGGTCACGAGCGCGCTCGACCCTGAGCTCGTCGCCGAGGTGCTCGACGTGATCCGCGAGCTTGCGGCAGGCGGGATGACCATGCTGATCGCGACCCATGAGATGGGCTTCGCGAAGGACATCGCGAGCCGGGTGTGTTTCCTGGACGAGGGCGTCATCCTGGAGCAGGGTCCTCCCGCGCAGATCTTCAGCGAACCACAACAAGAGCGGACGAAACAGTTCCTGCAGCGGATCATCGCCGCGGGCCGCATGTGAGCGAGGGGAGCCGGGACGTGGGTCGATCAGGAGCTGTGCGGCTGTCGATCGCGACGGCGATGTCGTTGGTGCTCGGCGGTACGTCGATCGGGACCGCACAGCCGGCGACCGGTCGCGCGTGCGGGAGTGCGTGGACGGTCGCGCCGCAGCCCGCCATCTCCGGCTCCGGCGGGCTCGACGACGTTGCCGCGACCTCGCCGACCGACGCGTGGGCGGTAGGCCACCGGTTCGACCAGGCCGATCAGAAGGGACACACCCTGATCGAGCACCACGACGGCGTGTCGTGGACGATCACGCCCTCTGAGGACGGTCCGGCCGCGCTCCAGAGCGTGCTCTCGGGCGTGTCGGCACATGCGGCCGACGACGCGTGGGCCGTCGGCTCGTTCACGAGGTCCAACAACCTCGTGAGGACCCTCGTCGAGTATTGGGACGGCTCGTCGTGGACCCGGATCAAGAGTCCGAACGCCGGTCAGCCGGCGGGCGGCGACCTGGCCGGCGTGGCGGCGCTCGCGGCCGACGACGTCTGGGCCGTCGGGGGCTTCGGTCAAGGCGCGCCCGGCCGGACCCTGATCGAGCATTGGGATGGCACTGCGTGGTCGATCGTGCCGAGCCCCAACAAGGGTCCGTTCCCCAACGCCCTGTCGGACGTGGCCGCCATCGCGCCGGATGACATCTGGGCGGTGGGCACGTGGTTCACGAAGGCGTTCGACGACCGGACCCTGACCCTCCACTGGGACGGCACCGCGTGGACGCGTGTCCCTAGCCCGAACGCCGGGCCGGCCGCAGCTGCGAACGACCTGGTCTCGGTGTCGGCGGTAACGACCGACGACGTCTGGGCGGTCGGCCTCCGAGGCCTCAAGACGCTGGCGATGCACTGGGACGGGACGGCGTGGACGATCGCTTCCACCCCGACGCCGGAGGGGATCGCGGATCTGGCCGCCGTCGTGGCGGTCGCCACCGACGACGTCTGGGCGGTCGGCGGGTTCGTGGATCACACGGCCAACGCCGTTCGCACGCTCGTGGAGCATTGGGACGGCACGAGCTGGTCAGTCGTTGCGAGCGCGAACAAGGGGAAGAGCGACAACCATCTCTGGGGCGTGTCCGCGGCGACCGGACGGATGCTGGCCGTCGGCGATCGGTTCACCGGTGGCGGCACCGGTCCGCTGGTTCCCCTCTCCTTGGATCACTGCTGACGTAGCAAGACACCCGTCCTCGGTCCGTGTCGGCGGAGCACCCTACAATCGGTCCGTGCCCCCGTTCCGCATCGCGTCCGACTTCAAGCCCGCCGGCGACCAGCCGGAGGCCATCGCGCAGCTCACCAAGGGCGTGCTGGCCGGCCAGCCGCACCTCACGCTCCTGGGAGCCACCGGCACCGGGAAGACGTTCACCATCGCCCACGTGGTCGAGGCGATCCAGCGTCCGACCCTGGTGATCGCGCCCAATAAGTCCCTGGGGGCGCAGCTCGCTAACGAGTTCCGCGAGGTCTTCCCGGACAACGCGGTCGAGTACTTCGTCAGCTACTACGACTACTACCAACCCGAGGCCTACATCCCGCAGACGGACACGTACATCGAGAAGGACTCGTCGGTGAACGACGAGATCGAGCGCCTGCGGCACGCCGCCACCGCGGCCCTGCTGTCTCGCCGCGACGTCCTCATCGTCGCGAGCGTGTCCTGCATCTACGGGCTGGGCTCGCCCGAGGAGTACGAGGGCCAGATCCTGCGCCCCTACAAGGGGACCGAGATCCCGCTCGAGTTCGCCATGCAGCGGCTCGTCGACATCCAGTACAAGCGGAACCAGGTCAGTCGCGCCCGTGGGACGTTCCGCGTGACCGGCGACACGCTCGAAGTGTTCCCGCCGTACGACCAGATCGGCACGCGGATCGAGTGGTGGGGCGACACCATCCAACGGGTGACGCAGTTCGACCCGCTCACCGGCGAGATCACCGGCGAGCTCACCGAGACCACGGTCTTCCCCGCCTCGCACTACGTGGCGAGCGACGAGCGGATGAAGCGCGCGCTCGTGACGATCGAGGAGGAGCTGCATCAACGGCTCGCGGAGCTGACCGACCAGGGCAAGCTGCTCGAGGCCGAACGGCTCCGCATGCGCACCTCGTACGACCTGGAGATGATGCGCGAGGTCGGGTTCTGCAGCGGTATCGAGAACTACTCGCGCCACATCGACGGGCGCGGACAGGGGACCGCGCCGTACACGCTGCTCGACTACTTCCCGGACGACTATCTGGTCGTGATCGACGAGTCGCATGTGACGGTCCCGCAGCTCCACGGCATGTACGAGGGCGACCTCTCGCGCAAGTCGACGCTCGTCGAGCACGGGTTCCGCCTGCCGAGCGCCATCGACAACCGGCCGTTACGGTTCGACGAGTTCAACGAACGCGTGAACCAGGTCGTGTTCATGTCCGCGACGCCCAGCGACTACGAGCTCCGCTTGTCGAAGCGGATCGTGGAACAGATCGTCCGGCCCACGGGGCTGATCGACCCCGAGGTGCAGGTCAGGCCGACGAAAGGCCAGGTCGACGACCTGATCGAGGAGATCCGCAAGCGCGCGGAGAACGATCAGCGGATCTTGGTCACGACGCTCACCAAGAAGATGGCGGAGGATCTCACCGACTACCTCGTCGAGATGGGCATCCGCGTGCGCTACCTGCATTCCGAGGTGGACACGCTGCAACGGATCGAGATCCTGCGCGACCTGCGTCTCGGGGAGTTCGATGTGCTGGTCGGGATCAACCTGCTGCGCGAAGGACTCGACCTACCGGAGGTGTCGCTCGTGGCCATCCTTGACGCCGACAAGGAAGGGTTCCTGCGCTCCGAAACGTCGTTGATCCAGACCATCGGGCGCGCGGCTCGAAACGTGGACGGCACCGTGCTGATGTACGCCGACCGCATCACGGACTCCATGAAGTCGGCGATCAGCGAGACCCAGCGGCGTCGCAAGATCCAGCTCCAGTACAACACCGACAACAACATCGACCCACAGACGATCCGCCGCCGCGTCTCGGACATCCTGTTGTCGCTCGGCGGCGACACCACCGCGGCGACACCGAAGAAGGAGCGGCGGAAGCGTCCCGCGCATCCCGAGATGCCGGCGGAGGAGCTGGGGCGGCTCATCCAGTCGCTCGAGGACGAGATGCACGAAGCCGCGAAGGATCTCCGGTTCGAGTACGCGGCGCGGTTGCGCGACGAGGTCGTCGACCTCCGCAAGGAGCTGAAGGCGCTCCGGCAAGCCGGGGTCGTGGCGTGACGCTCTCGATCCGGGCCACGTTCGCGTGGCTCGGGCCGGGTCGGCTGATCGAGAACGCTCAGGTCGTCTGCGACGGCGGGCGCATCACGTACGCGGGCGCCGATACCTCGATCGGTGACCCCGACGAAGAGCTCATCGTCGACGGGTTCCTGATGGCGGCGGTCGCCGACCGGCACGTGCACATCGAGCTCTCGGATCCCGCCGCTGTGCTACGGGGCGGCGTGACCGCCGTCCGCGACCTGGGTTGGCCGCCCGAGCGGATCTTCCCGCTCGCCGATGCGTCGGAGATGCCCTCCTACAACGGGCCTTTGATCCGCGCGGTTGGGCCGATGCTGACCGGGCATGGGGGCTATCCGATGACGGCCGGATGGGCTCCCGCGGGAACCGGTCGCGAACTGACCGGCCCCGACGACGCCGTCGCAGCGGTGGCTGACCTCGCGGACCGGGGCGCCGCGGCGATCAAGGTCTCGCTGAACGCCGAGGCCGGTCCCACGCCGACCGACCCGGAGTTGATGGCGATCTGCGACGAGGCGCACCGGCACGAACTGCCGGTCACAGCACATGCGCAGGGCGCCGGGCAGGTCGAGCGGGCACTGGGCGCCGGCATGGATGAGCTCGCGCACACGCCGTGGACGCGGCTCTCGGATGACGTCATCGAGACCGCCGCCGCCCGGCTGCGGATCGTCTCGACGCTCGACATCCATTCCTACGGACGCGACACGCCCGAGATCCGCGCGGCCGTCGACAACCTCCGTCGCTTCCACGCGGCCGGAGGCACCGTGATCTACGGCACCGACCTCGGCAACGGACCCATCCCCGCGGGCATCCACACGCGCGAGGTGCTTCTGCTCCGCGACGCGGGATTCGAGCCCGAAGAGATCCTGCAGGCCATGGTTCGCGCGCCGCTCGACCTCGACGCGCCTGCCGACCTGATCGCGCTCGTGAGAAGCCCGCTCGACGATCCGAGCGCGTTCGACGACCTGCGTCTGGTGGTGCGCGCCGGCCGCGTCGTACGCGACCGCTGACCCCGCGGTTGCCACAGGCTTCGCGAAGGCGTAGACAGTGCGCGTGACCGACACGGACATGCCCGCGGGGATCGCTGCTCCCGATGCCGGGATCACCCAGGAAGAGCTGCAGCTCGCCACCCGCAACCACGGGATGCCCCTCGAGGGGCTCCGCTACGACGTCACGCCGCTCGGCATGCACTACCTGCTGATCCACTTCGACATCCCGGCGGCGGACGAGCGGACCTGGGCGGTGGAGGTCGGCGGCCGCGTGAAGCGTCCGCTCTCATTGACGATGAACGACCTCAAGACTCGCCCGGCCGTCACGCTCCCGGTGACCATGGAATGCGCGGGAAACGGCCGGGCCAGGTTGCATCCGCGGCCCCTCAGCCAACCGTGGCTCAGCGAGGCGGTCGGCACCGCGCGATGGACCGGAACGCCGCTCGCTCCGATCCTGGACGAAGCGGGACTCGAGGCTGACGCCGTCGAGCTGGTGTTCCGGGGAGCCGATCACGGGATCCAGGGAGGCATCGAGCACGACTACGAGCGCAGCCTGACGATCGCGGACGCGACGCGCGACGAGGTGATGCTCGTCTACGAGATCGACGGCCGGCCGCTCCCGCCCCAACACGGGTTCCCGATACGGTTGATCGTCCCGGGCTGGTACGGCATGACGAGCGTGAAGTGGCTCCGATCGATCGCAGCGGTGTCGCAGCCGTTCGACGGCTTCCAGCAATGGGCCTACGGGCTCCGTCAGCGCGAGGAGGACGAAGGCTCACCGGTCACGCGGATGATGCCGCGGGCCCTGATCATCCCGCCGGGGTTCCCGGAGTTCTTCTCACGTCTCCGTACGGTGGAAGCCGGCTCCGTGAGGCTCGAGGGCCGCGCGTGGTCGGGGTGGGGCGCTGTCCAGCGAGTGGAGGTGAGCGCCGACGGCGGCACGACCTGGGCCGACGCCGAGCTGGGCGAACCGGTCGGTGAACACGCCTGGAGGTCCTGGACGTGGGTCTGGGAGGCGACGCCCGGCGATCACGAGCTGACGGTTCGGGCCACCGACGCGACCGGCAAGGTCCAACCGCTCGACGCGCCCTGGAACCACCACGGCCTGTCGAACAACTCGGCGCAGCGCGTACCGGTGACGGTTCGCTAGTCTGAGGCAGACTACTGGAAGAGCGAGTGGTGATCCTCGATGATCATCGCATGTCAAGGCCTCCTCATCCCGACGCCGGTCGCCAGCTCATGGAGGAGGGCCGCGACGCCTTCAGGATCCTCGATCTGCACGTCGTGAGCGGCCTCGATCTCGCGATAGATCCATCCGGCGGCTCGCGCGGCCTCCGCTGAGCGCGACAACGCATCGGCTCCCGGCCCGGATTCGACGTAGCTGGTCCGACGCGTGCAGCGAACGTAGGCTCGCGGCAGGCCGTCGCCGGAGCCCGTCAGATGGAGCGGCTGTGTGAAGGCGGCGAGGGGATGGAACGTCGATCGGTACCGTCGAGCCACGGGCTCGGGGTAGTCGGCGATGTCTTCCCCGAACGGAAACGGTACCCGCCACCCACCTTCGGCCTCCGCCGATCTCACGAGAGCTGCGGCGAAGTCGGGGGCGCCGAGATCGAGGAGGCACTGTCCATCTTCGGGCACGGGTGCATCGACGTACACGAGGAGGGCGAGACGATGCGGCAACCGATCGGCGACCCCTGTGACGACCATCCCCGCCGAACTGTGCCCAACGAGCACCACGTCCTCGAGGTCCTCCCACTCGAGAACGCCGATCACGTCGCGTATGTGGGTGTTGAGATCGACCTCCGGATCCGCGAGGTGCTCGCGCTCGCCGACGCCCGTGAGCGTCGGTGTGAATGCGTCGTCCCCGAGACGCCGGAGCTGGTCCGACACGTCGCGCCACTCCCAGCCGCCGCCCCAGCCGCCGTGCACGATCACGAACGTCGCCATCGAGCCTCCCTTCGGCGACGACTCACACGAGGAGCCGGAGCTCCTGGAAGCAGCGATCGATGTCGGCCTCGTCGTTGAAGAAGTGCGGGCTGATGCGCAATCCGTCTCCGCGGAAGTCCGTACACACGTCGCGCTCCAGGAGCGCGTGACAGATCTTCCCGGCCTCGGCTCCGACGCCGATGTTCACCACACCGCCGCGTGCCGATCGGTCGCGCGGCGTGCGCACCGGCAGCCCCGTCTCGTCCGCGCGGGCGATGACATGATCGGTCAGCTCACCCTGCCGTTCGCGGATCCGCTCCGGAGTAACCTCGCAGATGATGTCCAGCCCTCCTTGCGCGATGAAGAACACCGGCGCAGGGGGAGTACCGTGCTCGAGCCGCCTCGCGGTCGGGTGATAGTCGAGGTGCTGGTTGTCGAACGAGAGCGGCTCGCGTGTCGCGAACCACCCGGTGACGGCGGGCTCCAACGTCGGCAGCAGCTCGCGTCGCGCGTACAGGAACACCATGCCCGGCCCGCCGCACAACCACTTCAACGTGCCCGCGGTGTACAGGTCGCATCCCAGGTCGTGCAGGTCGAGCGGGACGATCCCGATGCCGTGATAGTCGTCGACGAACGAGAGTGCGCCGCGCTCGCGCGCCATCGCACAGATCGCCTTCGCGTCCATGATCGCGCTGGAGCGGTAGAGCACCCGGTTCACCATGACGACCGCGGTGCGTTCGTCGATCGCGGCGTCGTACGCCTCGAGCGGGATCGACAAGCCGTCCTCCGACTTCAGCCAGACGAGCTCGGCGCCGCGCTTCTCCTGCGCGATCCACACGTGACCGTCCGTCGGGAAGTCCAACTCGGACAGGATCACGCGGTTGCGTTCGCCCGAGAAGTCCAGGCACGACGCGATCGTCGCCAGCGCGATCGAGATGTTCGTCGTGATGGCCAGCTCGTCGGTGTCGCAGACGGTCAGCTCGGCGAACGTCGACTTCAACGACGCCATCCGCGGGAAGATGTCCTCCATCCACACGTGATCCGGCGCGCCCTTCGACGCCCATGCGTCCATGTACTCGGCCAGGAACCGCTGCGAGCGGTTCGAGACCGGCCCGAGCGAAGCGCTGATGAGGTAGGTCTTGCGTTCCAGGACCGGGAACTCGTCCCGGTAGGAGATGAGCGAGCGCTCAGTCGTCGGCATGCTCCACGAGGTAATCCAGGAACAGTGGCCGGAGCGCCTCGCCCAGCTCGCCCTCGCCGGCGTCGTACAGATCGTTGATCAACGCGAGCGGCCGGGCGATGTCGATCTTGCTGCGCTCGTCGTCACCGACCAGTTCCTCGGCGACCGGCAGAGCTTTCACCAGGTCCCACAGGAATCCGACGTCGACGTGATGCTTGGCGCGCTCGACGGCGCGGTCGTAGAGCTCTTTCGTCGGCAACTGCTCGAGTTCTTCGCGGGTGGTCATGCCCCAAGACTATCGAGCCGCCGGGTTCGGCGGCATGAACCGCTCGAACCACCCCAGCGTGCGGGTCATCAGGTCGAGGAGCGCGGGGAACGTGCGGACGCCGTGCCCCTCCAAGGGATACAGGGCGAGATCGGCGGGGACGCCCTGCTCGCGGAGCGCCCGGTAGAACTCGGTCGCCTGACCGATCGGCGTGGCGCGGTCGCGGTAGCCGGCCGTGAGCAGCGTGGGCGTTCGGTTGCGACCGGCCAGCAAGACGGGGCTCCGCTCGTGGTAGTGAGCCTGCCGCGCATGCGGATCGCCGCCCAGGAAGTCCTGCGCCCATACGCCGAGATTGCTGTCGAACCGCTCCGAGTACCAGTCGGTCACCGGTGCGATCGATACCGCAGCCGCGAACCGCTGGTCGAGACAGGGGAGCAGGGCCGCCATGAAGCCGCCGTAGCTCCCACCATAGACGCCGATCCTGGCTGGGTCCGCCACGCCCAGCTCCAGGACGTGATCCACGCCGGCGAGCAGGTCGAGGGAGTCCGCACCGCCCATGTCGCCCACGACCCGCGCGGCGAAGTCCCGGCCACGTCCCCAGGACCCGCGCGGGTTCGGCTGGAGCAAAGCATAGCCGCGCGCGAGGAACAGCCCGAGGAACGCGCCTGGCCATGAGTCGGCATAGGCCCAGACCGGTCCCCCGTGGACGTCGAGGATCAACGGGAACGGTCCCTTACCGCGAGGGAGGGTCAGGAAGCCCTGGATCTCCAGCCCATCGGGAGCGCTCCACGTGAGCACCTGCCTGGAGGCGATGCTCGATGCCACGAGCGCGGTCCCCTCGGTGGCCGTCGAGACCAGGGTCCGCGGCTCCCCGTCGTCGACGACGACGACGACCTCGGGCGGTCGAGTGGCGGCGTTCCGAGTGAGCACGACATCATCGCCGACCTGCGCCGCCGCCAGGAAGAACCCGCCCCCCGCCTCGCTCGTCGCCCACCGCTCCTTGGCGGCACCGGCGGCGGGGTCCACATCGAGCAGGACCGTCTCGAGCCCTCGGACCCCGACCGCCAGGAGCGCCCCGTCGGCGCGCCAGGACAGCCACGCGACATCGACCCCGAAGGTGTCTACGCGCCGCACCTCACTCGTATCCGGGTCGATCAGCAAGAGGTCGCCGGCCACGATCAGCCGATCGCTGCATATGGCCTCGGCGACCGCCACAGCGCTTCCGTCAGGCGCCGCCGAGACCCATCCGAGCTGGACGCCGCTCTCGTAGAGCGTGCGCTCGTCGGCGGTGGCCGGGTCGATCGTCACGACTCGCGCCCGGTACCACGCGCTCTCGCCCGGTTCGTCCGAAGCGATCGCGACGATCCGCCCGTCCCCGCACCAGGCTGCCTCCCAGACGTTCAGGTCGGCGCGACAGGCGGGCGCGATCGCCCCGGAACCGACGTCGAGCGTGACGAGCCGGCGGCGGGTGGCATCCACACGTTCAGAGGACTCCACCTCGGGCATCCAGGGTGGGAGCTCGCCTCCCTGTCCGACCACCCCCGACCCGACCGCGTCGGACTGCTCGGCCTCGAGGCCCGCCACGACGACAAGGAGGCGGGAGCCATCAGGCGACCAGGCGTGGAGCTCCGCAATGCCATCCACCTCAGGAAGGGGGCGCGCCTCGCCGATCGCGTCGAGCCCCAGCGTATAGAGCTGATGCTTGCCCTCCGCCGCCCGATCCGACCGGAACGTCAAGGTCCGTCCGTCCGGAGACCAGCGCGGCTGGTCGTCGTCGTTCGGCCCGAACGTGATGTGGCGCTCCGCGGTTCCATCCGTCGCAACCAGGCCGATCCTGCCGACCGGGCGGCCCTCCAGCCGCTCGAGGACGTCGCCGCGGAACGCGATCCATCGGCCGTCGGGGGATGGCCGAGGGTCGGAGAGGTCGGCGAACCGACCGAACCCTGGCTCCAGGACCCGACGGACGAACGACTCGACCTCGAGGTAGAGGGGCGTCTCACGCAGGTCTCGCTCCACGTTCGAAGGATAGGCTCGATCGGTCGTCCGGGCGTGTCACGCGCCACCACTACACTTGGCCCGTGGGCACCGAACGACTCGTCATCCACGGCGCCCGTGAGCACAACCTGAGGAACGTCACGCTCGACCTCCCCCGTGACCAGCTCATCGTGTTCACGGGGCTGTCCGGCTCCGGCAAGTCCTCCCTCGCCTTCGACACGATCTACGCCGAGGGTCAGCGACGGTACGTGGAGTCGTTGTCGTCGTACGCCCGGCAGTTCCTGGGACAGATGGAGAAGCCCGACGTCGACTTCATCGAGGGTCTCTCGCCCGCCATCTCGATCGACCAGAAGTCCACCAGCCGGAACCCGCGTTCGACCGTCGGCACCATCACCGAGGTCTACGACTACCTCCGGGTGCTCTTCGCGCGTGTGGGCCATCCGCACTGCACGAATTGCGGGCGCCCCATCGGCCGTCAGACGCCCGAGCAGATCGTCGATCAGGTGATGGAGCTGCCCGAGGGCACGAAGTTCCAGGTCCTGGCGCCGATGGTGCGGGGGCGGAAGGGCGAGTACGAGAAGCTGCTCGGGGACCTCGCGCGCAAGGGCTTCCCGCGCGCGAGGATCGACGGCGAGGTGCGCGAGCTCTCCGAGCCCATCCGCCTGCCCAAGAACTACAAGCACACGATCGAGGTCGTGGTCGACCGGTTGGTCGCCAAGCCGGACATCCGGCGCCGTGTGGCCGACTCCCTGGAGACGGCGCTCGAGCTGGCGGAGGGCATCGCGGCGATCGCCGTCGTGACGCACGACGGCGGGGAGGAGATCCAGAACTTCTCGCAAGCCCTCGCGTGCACGTTCTGCGGGTTGTCGTTCGACGAGCTAGCGCCGCGGAACTTCTCGTTCAACTCGCCGTACGGCGCCTGCCAGACGTGCGACGGGCTCGGGGTGAAGCTCGAGGTCGACGCGGAGCTCGTCGTGCCCGACGCCGACCTCTCGGTCAACGACGGGGCCATCGCGCCATGGGCAAGCAACACGCTCGAGTACTGGTACCGGGTGCTCGAGGCTGTCGCCGAGGCGCACGGGTTCTCGCTCGACGTGCCGTGGAAGAAGCTCTCCAAGGCCGCGCGTGACGTCGTCCTCTACGGCTCGGACGAAGAGGTGTTCGTCCGGTACAAGAACCGGTACAACCGCCAGCGGGCGTACCACACCACGTATGAGGGCGTGCTCCCGAACATCGAGCGGCGCCACTCCGAGACCGACTCGGACGCGGCGCGCGAGAAGCTCGAGCAGTTCATGCGCGAGATCCCGTGCCGGACGTGCGACGGCTATCGGCTGCGGGCCGAGAGTCTGGCCGTCACGGTCGGCGGGCTCAACATCTCGCAGCTTACCGAGAAGGCCATCCGCGACTCGCTCGCGTTCATCGACGGGATGGAGTTGTCCGAGCGCGAGCACATGATCGCGGAGCGCTTGTTGAAGGAGATCCGCGCCCGGCTGGGGTTCCTGATGGACGTCGGTCTCGACTACCTGAGCCTGG
The DNA here is from genome assembly GCA_038211015.1 of Actinomycetota bacterium. Lineage (GTDB taxonomy): Bacteria > Actinomycetota > UBA4738 > UBA4738 > HRBIN12 > JBBQVZ01. Next base: position 30,323 of record JBBQVZ010000012.1, read on the forward strand.
GACGGGCCGCCGGGACCCTCGCCGGCGGCGAGGCGCAGCGGATCCGCCTGGCGACGCAGATCGGCAGCGGGCTCGTCGGCGTGCTCTACATCCTGGACGAGCCGTCCATCGGGCTGCATCAGCGCGACAACCGAAGGCTGATCGACACGCTGCTGCGCCTGCGCGACCTCGGCAACACGCTGATCGTCGTCGAGCACGACGAGGCCACCATCATGGAGGCCGATCACATCGTCGACATCGGGCCGCTCGCGGGCGAGCTCGGTGGGGAGATCGTCTACTCGGGAGACCTGAAGGGCCTGCTCGAAGAGGAGCGGTCGATCACCGGCGCGTACCTGTCCGGTCGGCGCCAGATCCCGACGCCGCAGGTCCGCAGGCCTCGGGGCAAAGGCGTGCTTCGGTTGGAAGGGGTCGGCGAGCACAACCTCCAGAACATCACCGTCGATATCCCGCTCGGGCTCTTCGTCTGCGTCACGGGGGTCTCAGGCAGCGGCAAGTCGACCCTGGTCCAGGATGTGATGCTCCGGGCGCTGATGCAGAAGCTCTATCGCTCGCGTCTGCTCCCCGGCAAGCTCAAACGCATGACCGGATGGGAGCAGCTGGACAAGGTCATCGACATCGACCAGTCGCCGATCGGCCGGACCCCCCGGTCGAACCCGGCCACGTACACCGGTGTCTTCGACCACATCCGCAAGCTGTTCGCGCAGGTTCCCGAGGCGCGCATTCGCGGGTTCCAGCCGGGACGGTTCTCGTTCAACGTGCGGGGCGGACGGTGCGAGAACTGCGCGGGCGACGGGCAGATCAAGATCGAGATGCATTTCCTGCCGGACGTCTACGTGACGTGCGAGGTCTGCAAGGGGAGGCGCTACAACCGCGAGACGCTCGAGGTGAAGTACAAGGGTCGCTCCATCTCCGACGTGCTGGAGATGAGCGTGGAGGAAGGGCTCGAGTTCTTCCAGAACATCCCGCCGATCCATCGGCACATGCAGACGCTCTCCGACGTGGGCCTGGGCTACATCAAGCTGGGGCAACCCGCGCCTACGTTGTCGGGCGGTGAGGCGCAGCGGATCAAGCTCTCGTCCGAGCTGCACAAGCGGGCCACGGGCAACACCATCTACGTGTTGGACGAACCTACGACCGGCCTGCACTTCGAGGACATCCGCAAGCTGCTGGGCGTCCTGCAGCGACTGGTGGCCACCGGGAACACCGTCTTGGTGATCGAGCACAACCTCGATGTCGTCAAGACCGCGGACTGGATCATCGACCTCGGGCCCGAGGGCGGCGACATGGGTGGCCTGCTAGTCGCGGCGGGCACGCCGGAGGACATCGCCGCGTTCCCCGACTCTCACACGGGTCGGTTCCTGGCGGAAGTCCTGGATCGTCCGGCGGTCGCCGACGCGGAAGAGGATGCGTTGGAGCTTGTGCCGCAGGGCTGACGATGCTTGCTAGGATTCCCGCCGACGTGTCCAAGCGCCTGCTGATCCTCACGTGCGCGGTGGCCCTGATCTCGGGCGCCTGCAGCAACCTTCCGCAGGCAGATGTCAACTTCGGCAGCGGGCGGGAGTTCGTTCCGTACGTCGCCGATCATCTGGATGACGCCGGCATGGGGAACGCCGTCGCCCTGGACCAGGACGGCATCCCCTACGTCTCGTACTTCATCTTCCCCGCCGTGCTGAAGGCCGGGGCCATCCCCCTCCCCAGGCCGCTCGGTGCGCCGTTCATCACGACGGGCGGCGACGACTCCAAGGACGGCGCGGCCGTCGGCGTCGCCAGCGTCAGCGCCGACGGCATCTGGACGCGCGGCGCCGCGGCACAGCTGATAGACAGCCCGTCCGGTATCACCGTTCCCTACGATCCGGACACCGTCGACGGGTTGATCGGGGCCACCTCCGACAACACCAACGGGACGGACATCGCCATCGACGCGAACGGCGGCAAACACGTGGTGTGGGCGGGTCGCGACGGCATCTGGTACGCCACGGGCACCACATCGTTCAAGGGCAGCGCGACGGCGATCGAGGAGTGGACCCCGCCGCTCGCCCACTCCGGGCCGCTCGGACGCCCGTCGGTGACGGTCGACGACTCCGCCCAGCCTTGGGTCGCGTACGCCATCGACACGGCCGACGGGCAGGAGATCCGCGTCGCGACCACCGAGGGCGGAAAGTGGACCACGCAGACGGCGGCCTCTGTCGAACGGTGTTCGGGCTGCCGGCAGTCCGGCACGGCCCCCATCGCTGTCAACGCCGACGGCCCGCTCGTCGTCTATGTGGATGGGGACGCGGGCGCCGTGATGGCCGCTCGCCTGAGCGGCGACACCTGGTCGACCGAAACGGTGCAGACGGGGATCTCGCCGTCGGGGCTCTCGGTCGCGGTGGACACGAACGGCACACCATGGGTCGCGTACTACACGGGGGACGGAGCCGTGAACGTCGCGACGACGTCGGGCGCGGCATGGACCACGTCGAAGGTCGCCGACGCGAAGCCCGGGGACGGGACGGGCACCCTCGCCGAGACCACCGGGGTGGCCGTCGAAGACGACGGCACGGTCGACGTCGCGTGGTACGACGATGGCGACAAGGCCGTGCACCTCGCGAGCGGCGCCGGGGGCGCCTCCTTCAAGTCGATCGACACCGAGGGCACGCAGGGCGGAGGGTTCCCGTCACTCGCGGTGACCTCGGATGGCTCACGGGTGTTCCTGGCTTGGTACGACCTCGGGACGCAGGACCTGCTGCTGGGGGTCCTGGGGGACGCGAAGGACATCCTGGTCGCCCAGCCCAGCCCGACGCCGGAGCCGGCGCCGCCAACCTCTCCGACACCGGCCGTGGAGTGCCCCAAGAAGACCGGGATCGGGCTCGTGGCCCCGTCCGGCGCGGCGGTGAGCGGTTTCTCGGAGACGACCTTGACCGCGCCGGCGGACACGGACTTCACGATCTGCTTCGACAACCAGGATCCGAGCGTGCAGCACAACGTGGACGTGTTCGACCAGCAGGGAGGGACGTCGCTCGCCGCCGGGAACGTCATCACCGGTCCGGCCCAGGAACTGCTGGACGTGACCGCACTCAAGCCAGGCACCTACTTCTACCAATGCGACATCCACCCGCCGACGATGACCGGGACGCTCACGGTCAAGTAGCGGGCCTCGTTCCGGGACGGGTCACCATCCGACCCTAGAATGAGGATGTGAGCGTTCTACGACCGGACACGTCGAGCATCCCCGACGCGCCGGGTGCGTACCTCTTCCGCGACGGTGACGGCCGGGTCGTGTACGTCGGCAAGGCCCGGTCCCTCCGCAAGCGCCTGGCCAGCTACTGGGTCAAGCCGCTGCATCCCCGGACCCAGGCCATGACGGAGGCCGCGGAGAGCGTCGAATGGATGCTCGCCTCGGGCGAGGTCGACGCGCTGATGCTCGAGTACAACCTGATCCAGCGCCACCGGCCCCGGTTCAACATCCGGTACCGCGACGACAAGTCCTATCCGTTCCTGGCGCTGACCGTGGGGGAGACCTGGCCGCGCGCCCAGGTCATGCGGGGCGCCAAGCGCAAGAACGTCCGGTACTTCGGGCCGTACGGCCACGCGTGGGCCATCCGCGACACGCTCGACGCCCTGACCCGGGTCTTCCCGGTCCGAACGTGCACGAACTCGTTCTTCGACTCGCGCGCCAGGGCCGGCCGTCCCTGCCTCTACTACGACATCGGTCGCTGTTCCGGGCCGTGCGTTCCATCGGCGACCGGGGTCACCGAGGAGACCTACCGCGCCGACGTCGAGGCGTTGAGCGACTTCCTGAGCGGAAACACGAAGCCGGTCGTCGCCCGGTTGGACCACGAGATGCGGGGGGCGGCCGTGCGTCAGGAGTACGAGCAGGCGGCCAAGCTCCGGGATCAGCTCGCGGCCGCCCGGCGCGCCATGGAGACCCAGGAGATGGTGCTCAGCCAGCCCGAGGACCTCGACGTGGTCGGCGTGGCCGAAGACGACCTGGAGGCCGCGTTCCAGGCGTTCATCGTCCGCGGGGGACGGGTGCTCGGCCGCAAGGGCTGGGTCGTGGATCGTGTCGAGGAACTGAACCGGGCGGAGCTGATGGCGTCGTTCGTTCGCCAGCTCTACATGGAGCGGAGCGAGGTGCCACCGCGCGTCCTGGTGCCGACGCTCCCGGCGGATCGCGAGGTGTTGGAGTCGTGGTTGACCGCGCGCCGTGGCTCCAAGGTGACGATCGGTGTTCCGGAGCGTGGCGCCAAGCGCAAGCTCATGGAGGTCGTGAACCAGAACGCGGCCGAGGCGTTCCATCGCCACAAGCTTCGTCGCGCGTCGGACTTCGGTGCGCGGTCGCGTGCCCTGTCCGAGCTCGCAGAACAGCTCGGCCTTCCGCAAGCGCCGCTCCGCATCGAGTGCTACGACATCTCCAACCTCGGGGAGACCGACACGGTGGGTTCCATGGTGGTGTTCGAGGACGGGCTGCCCAAGCGGAGCGACTACCGTCGGTTCGAGATCAAGGGTGTCCCTGGCCAGGACGACTTCGCCAGCATGGAGGAGATGCTCAGGCGACGATTCAACCGATTGATCCGGGAGCGGGACGAGCCCGTCACGTGCAGCCGGCGACGGTTCGCGTATCCGCCTTCGCTCGTCGTGGTCGATGGCGGCAAGGGTCAGCTCGGCGTCTGCAGCAAGGTGCTCGCAGACCTCGGCCTGGACATCCCGCACATCGGCCTCGCGAAGCGGCTGGAGGAGGTCTTCTTCCCCGGGCAGCCCGATCCACTGTTGATCCGCCGCGCCTCCGAGGCGCTCTTCGTGCTGCAGCACATCCGTGACGAGGCGCACCGGTTCGCCATCACGTATCACCGGCAGAAGCGAGCGAAGCGCGCGTTGGCGTCGCCGCTCGACGAGGTCCCCGGCGTCGGTCCGGCCCGGAAGAAGGCGTTGCTCAAGCGGTTCGGATCGCTCGCGCGACTCCGGGACGCGACGTCGGAGGAGATCGCGGCCACGCCGGGGATCGGGCCGGAGCTCGCCCATTCGGTCCACGACCGGCTCCACGGGGTGCCCGAGACGAACGACCGGGTGAGCGCCTGATGCCCCGCACCGTGCGCCCCATCCCCTCTCCCGACGACATCGGTACGGCTCCGGCCTTCACGCTGATCACGGGCGTGTCGGGCGCCGGCCGTTCGGAGGCGGCGCACTCGCTCGAGGATCTGGGCTACTTCGTCGTCGACAACCTGCCGCCCGCTCTGCTTCCGAAGATGGCCGAGCTCGCCTCGCGCCCCGGCGGGCCGGCGCGGGTCGCCATCGTCGTCGACGCGCGCGGCGGTGTGTTCTTCGGCGAGCTGTCCAAGGCGCTCGAGGAACTCGACCAACAGCGTGTCGGATACCGGATCCTCTATCTGGACGCTGCCGACGACGACCTGGTCAATCGATACGAGGCGACGCGCCGCCGACACCCGTTGGCGCCGGCCGACCGGGTGGTCGAGGGCATCCGCAAGGAGCGGCTCATGATGGAGAGCCTGCGCGGGGACGCCGACCTCCTGATCGACACCTCCGACCTGACTCCGCACGAGCTCCGGGAGCGGATCCGCGAGGCGTTCGCCGAGTCCCCACCCGAGCACGGGCTCAAAGTCTCGCTCATCTCGTTCGGCTTCAAGTACGGCGCGCCTCGCGATTCGGACCTCATGCTCGACGTCCGCTTCCTGCCCAACCCGTACTGGGTGGAGGAGCTCCGGCCGCTGACCGGGATCGACGAGCCGGTCTGCGCGTACGTCGAGGGTCAACCCCAGTACCGCGAGTTCGTGGAACGGCTCGAGGCGCTGATGGACGTCATCGTCCCCGGCTACATCGCCGAGGGGAAGGCGTACCTGACCATCGCCGTCGGATGCACGGGGGGACGTCACCGATCCGTCGTCGTGGCCGAGGAGCTGGCCCGCTACTTCAAGGAGCGAGGGCAGGCGGTTGCCGTGGAGCATCGGGACCTCGAACGCGGTCGCGACGGCTGAACGGCCCCGGGCTTCCGCGTCGAACGACCCGGTCGCAGGCGTGGTCACGTCGCTAGGATGGGTTCGCCGAACTCGAGCCAACGAACCCAGCCAAGGAATCAGCCAAGGAAATCAGGAGGACGTCCCATGACCATCAAGATCGGCGTGAACGGCTTCGGACGGATCGGCCGGAACTTCTTCCGCGCGGTCAAGCAGCGCGGCGTGGATCTGGACTTCGTGGCGGTGAACGACATCACCGACGCCGCGACGCTCGCGCATCTGCTCAAGTACGACTCGGTCCTGGGCACGTTCGATGCCGACGTCGCCGTGAGCGACAACGGCATCTCGGTCGACGGCGACGAGCTGCGGGTGATCGCCGAGCGCGACCCCGCCAACCTCCCATGGAAGGAGCTCGGCGCACGCATCGTGATCGAGTCCACCGGTCTGTTCACCAAGCGTGAGGACGCGGACAAGCACATCTCCGCCGGCGCGGAGAAGGTCGTGATCAGCGCTCCGGCCAAAGGCGAGGACCTGACCGTCGTCCTCGGCGTGAACGACGACATGTACGACTCCGCCGCGCACAACGTCATCTCGAACGCCTCGTGCACGACGAACTGCGTCGCCCCCATGGCCAAGGTCCTGGACGACGCGTTCGGCATCGAGCAGGGGTTCATGACGACCATCCACGCCTACACGAACGACCAGAGCATCCTGGACATGCCGCACAAGGACCTGCGTCGCGCGCGCGCCGCCGCGGTGAACATCATCCCGACCTCCACGGGCGCGGCCGCGGCGACCGGCCTGGTGTTGCCTCAGCTCAAGGGCAAGCTCGACGGCATGGCGCTGCGCGTGCCCGTCCCCGACGGCTCCGTCACCGACCTGGTCGTCAACCTCAAACGCGAAGCCTCGGTCGACGAGGTCAACGCCGCGTTCCGGTCGGCCGCGGACGCCGGTTCGCTGGCCGGGATGCTGGTGTACACGGAGGACCCGATCGTCTCGAGCGACATCGTCGGCTCGCCCGCCTCGTGCACGTTCGATGCCCTTTCCACGATGGCCATGGGCAACGTCGTCAAGGTCATCGGCTGGTACGACAACGAGTGGGGGTACTCGAACCGCCTGGTCGATCTGGTTGAGCTGGTCGCGTCGAAGCTGTGACGCTCCGAACGCTCGACGATCTCGGCGACGTCACCGGACTGCGTGTCTTCGTCCGCGTGGATTTCAACGTCCCGATGAAGGACGGCGGGGTCGCCGACCACATGCGCATCCGCGCCACCCTGCCGACGCTGCGTGAGCTCCTCGATCGCGGCGCCGCGCTGGTGCTCGCCTCCCACCTCGGGAGACCGAAGGGACAGGTCCGCGACGATCTGCGGCTCGCTCCGGCGGGTGCGCGACTCGCGGAGCTCCTCGAGCGGCCGGTGACCGCTTTGGGGGAGACGACGCCCGGCGAGCTCCCCGACGACGCGGTGATCCTGCTGGAGAACCTGCGATTCGACCCCGGCGAGGAGGCGAACGGTCCTGCCTTCGCCGGCAGGCTCGCGGATCTCGCCGACGCATACGTGGACGACGCGTTCGGAGCGGTGCACCGTGCGCACGCGAGCGTCTCGGCGCTCCCCGAGCTCATGCTCGCGAGTGGGCGCCCGGCGGTCGCCGGCCGGCTTCTCCAACGTGAGGTCGAGGTGCTGTCGACCCTGCTGCACGAGCCGGATCGACCGTACGTCGCGATCTTGGGCGGCGCCAAGGTCTCCGACAAGCTGGGCACGATCAACGCCCTGGTCGACCGCGTGGACTCCCTGCTGATCGGAGGCGCCATGGCGTTCACGTTGATCGCGGCCGACGGGGGAGCGATCGGCGACAGCCTGGTCGAGACGGAGCGTTTCGACGAGGTCCGCGCCGCCCGGGCCAACGCGGCCGAACGCGGGATCGCGGTCGTGCTGCCCGTCGACGTGGTCGCTGCGCAGGAGATGTCGGCTTCGTCACGCCGGGAGACGGTCGCCGCGGATGCGATCCCGGAAGGGTGGAAGGGGCTGGACGTCGGCCCGGAGACCGTCCGAGCGTTCGCGTCGACGATCGCGGAGGCGAAGACGATCCTATGGAACGGTCCGATGGGGGTGTTCGAGCTCGAGCCGTTCGCGGCGGGAACGCTCGGCGTCGCGCATGCGATCGCGGCGAGCGGCGCGTTCAGCGTTGTCGGCGGCGGCGACAGCCTGCTCGCCGTGCGACAGGCCGGCCTGGAGGATTCGTTCGACCATCTCTCGACCGGCGGCGGCGCCTCCCTGGAGTTCCTGGAAGGACGTCGGCTACCGGGCATCACGATCCTGGAGGAGTCACCTTGACCGAACGTCGGCCGATCATCGCGGCGAACTGGAAGATGTTCAAGACGCACCTGGAGGGCATCCAGGCCGTCCAGAAGCTCTCCTATCTGGTGGACAAGGCCGACGGCGAGCGAGTGGAGATCGTCATCTGCCCCCCGTTCACGGCTCTGCGCTCGGTGCAGACGCTGATCGATGCCGACCGGCTGTCGTTCGAGCTCGGCGCACAGAACGTGTCTCCGGAGGACAAGGGGGCGTTCACCGGCGAGGTCTCGCCGCCCATGCTCGTCGCCCTGAAGGTCGGCTTCGTCATCGTCGGCCACTCCGAGCGCCGCCAGCTGTTCGGTGAGGACGACCGTGTCGTCAACAAGAAGGCGCGGGCCGTCTTCGCGCACGGGATGACGCCGATCGTCTGCGTCGGCGAGACGCTCGAGGAGCGCGACGCCGGCGGAACCGAATCGAAGGTGCAGCAACAGGTGAAGCGGGCGTTCGAGGGTGTGGCGCCCGATGACGCGGCGACCGCCGTGGTCGCGTACGAGCCCATCTGGGCGATCGGCACGGGTCGCAACGCCGAACCGTCGGACGCCGGCTACGTGATGCAGTTGATCCGCGGTGTGATCGGCGAGGCATACGGCGACACGGTGGCGCAGAGCGTTCGGATCCAGTACGGGGGGAGCGTGAAGCCGGGCAACATCCGTGACTTCATGGCGCATCCGGAGATCGACGGCGCCCTCGTGGGGGGCGCGAGCCTCGACCCCGAGGACTTCGCGCTCATCGTGAAGTACCGCTGAAGGAGCCAACCATGAAGAAGCTGCTCTACGTGTGCCTGGACGGGCTCGGCGACGACCCCATCCCGGCGTTCGACGGCAGGACCCCGCTGGAAGCTGCGCAAACGCCGGCGCTCGATTCCCTGGCCGCCCGTGGCCGGACCGGCATCGTGGTCACCGTCGGCGACGGGATCGCTCCCGAGTCCGACATCGCCGTCTTCGCGATCCTGGGGTACGACCCCCGAGAGGAGCATCCGGGCAGGGGAGTGGTGGAGGCGGTCGGGTCGGACATGGACTTCCGGGACGGGGACCTGGCCTATCGGGTGAACTTCGCCACATGCGAATGGCCGCAGATCGTCGACCGGCGCGTGGGGAGGGACCTCTCGTCGGACGAGTCGCGCGCCCTGGCCCAGGAGGTCAACGATCGCCTGGTCCTGCCGGGCGCGACGTTCACCTTGAAGGCGACGGTCGAGCATCGCGGCTCTCTGGTGATCCGAGCGGACGAGGGTCCGCTCTCCGCGGAGGTGTCCAACACGGATCCCGCGTACCGCAAGGACGGCTCGCTCGGCGTGGCGCTCGAGACGTTCGAGCCCGTGGTGGCACATTGCGAGCCGTTGGCGAACACCGACGAGGCGCACCAAGCGGCGGAGTTGACGAACCGCTTCGTCGAGGAGTCCGCCAAGCTCTTGGACGCCTCGGAGGTGAACGTCGAACGACGACGCCGCGGGCAGCTCCCCGCGAATCTGATCCTGACCCGCGACGGCGGCGATCACCTGCCGGTGCTGCAGAGCATCAACGACCGCTTCGGTCCGGAATGGGGCTGCTTCGTGGAGATGCCCGTCGAACGTGGCATCGCGAAGATGCTCGGGATGCATCCCGTCCCGGCTCCGCGCTTGGGCATCGACGTGCCGATGGAGGCCGCCGTCGCCGGATACGCGGAGTGGGCCCGTCTGGCCACGGAGGCCCTCGCGGGGTACGACGCCTTGTACGTCCACATCAAGGGACCCGATGTGCCCGCGCACGACGGTCGCGCCGAAGACAAACGCGACGTGATCTCCGCCATCGACGCCGGGTTCTTCTCCGAGGTGCTTCGCTCCATCGACCTCTCCACCACGATCGTCGCCGTGACGGCAGACCATTCCACCTCGTGCGTGCGCAAGGCACACACGGCCGACCCCGTTCCGTTGCTGGTCAGCGGGGGTGGGGTGCAGTCGGACGGTTCCTCGTCGCTCGGCGAGCGAGCGTGCGCCGACGGGGCCCTCGGACGGCTGCGGGGGATCGAGATCTTGCCCCGGCTCACGTCCCTCATGGACTCGTGACCGTGATGGCCTGCAGGTTGCGGTTTCCTGCCGTAACATCCCCCGCTGGATTGCCGAGCAGGGGGGATGCTCCTAACATGCGGACCCTGGTATGAAAACGCCGCGGGACCTCGAGGGCGACCTCGTAACCGAAGAGCCCGTCGACCCCACCGGGGCACCGCTGTCTCCAGACTTGGCGGCGGCCCCTCGGGATGTCGTGGGCCGCTCCCCGTGGGAGATCTTCTGGCGTCAGTTCAGGCGGGACCGCTGGGCCCTCGCTGGGATCGTCGTCGTCATCCTCATGCTCATCCTGGCGGTCACGGCTCCGCTCTTCGCGAAGATCGTGCATCACGGGCCCAACGATGTGAACCTCCGCGCGCTCGACGACTTCGGCCTCCCCTCGGGCCCAAGCAGCGAATACTGGTTCGGGGTCGACAAGACGGGCCGCGACCTCTTCGTTCGGGTGCTGTATGGCGCCAGGACTTCCCTCGTCATCGCGTTCTTCGCCACGGGCATGGCGCTCGTGATCGGCGTGGTGCTCGGCATGGTCGCCGGGTTCTACCGCGGCAAGATCGACACACTGATCTCGCGTACCACCGACGTCGTCCTGTCGCTGCCTATCCTGCTGCTCGCCCTCGGATTGGCCTCGGCATGCGGTGCGAGCGCCGAAGGGTGCCTGGGCGGAGTGATCAAGCCGGGGTTGATCCTGGTCAGCCTGATCATCGGGCTGTTCAGCTGGCCGTACATCGCCCGCATCATCCGTGGCCAGGTGCTGTCGCTCCGCGAGAAGGAATTCATCGAGGCATCCCGATCGCTCGGGTCGTCGAACTTCCGGATCATCATGCGGGAGATCCTGCCGAACGTCGCCGCTCCGATCATCGTGTTCACCACGTTGATCATCCCC